>NZ_JBYITD010000006.1:0-421204 GCF_057708945.1 Nonomuraea sp. bgisy101 | reverse complement strand
TCCGCGATCCGAGTCAAATTGACTCTTTTCGCGAAACCTGCCGAGAATTTCCGACCGCCCCTTTCGGGACAACCCCTCTACTCTACCAGCCGATCCGGACAGATGCGAACCAACCGGACAAGCGATCAAGAAGTGGGATTCGTCGCGCCACACTCCTGCGGAGCGGGGCGACAGCAGAAACTCTAGCAGGACTCCGGAGGCACTTCACGCCACTCAGGCAACCTGGAGGTCATTCCCACCCCAGCTGCTCCCCAAACCTCGGGCTCTCGCAACCAGTTGGCAAGCCATCCGCAATCGCCCCCCGGTACGAAGTAGGCACGCGCTCACTGCGCCTGTGGAGGTGCCCGCCATGACCCGCTCGGAGTTCGACGACATCCGCGCCGCCATCGCCGACGAGAGTAATCGCGTCGGCGACCTGCTCCGGATCGCCAGCACGTTGCTGGACGACCTGGAGCACGTGCGCATGCGGGAGGCCGCCCTGCGCAACTACTACCTGCGCCTGGTGACCGCGGCCCGCGCCACTGTCGCGGCCGAGTCCGCAGGTGAGCCCGACCCGCTGGTCTTCCTCAAGCACGAGCTCGACGAGCGCGGCCAGTTGCCTGCCGGCGACGAGACCGTCCAGCGCATCCTGGCCGACGCGCGCACCGCCGCCGCTCTGCTCGCGGCCCTCGACCAGCCCGTCGCTCCCAAGCGGACCGGGCTGCGCCTGCGCCGGTGCGTGGGCACCAGCCGTACGCTTCCGCGATGACGACCGGACGCATACCCGGTCTTGGCTGACCGCCTGCCAGACTGCCCGCATGTGGCGGACGGCAACGGACTGGGCCGCGCTGACCCTGGTCACGGGCTTCGCGGTGCTGTGGACAGGTGTGGTGGTCTTCGCGGCCGACACCACTCCAGCGTGGATTCGCGCCGCCCAGGTGCTCTTCGGTGTCCTGCTCGCGGGCTGGTCCGTGCACAAGGCCCGGTCACTCCGCGCCCGACATGTCCGATAGATCGCCGCAAAGTGAGTATTCTATAGCTATGAGTGATCAACCTTACGAAATCTCCCAGGACATGGGCGATGACGTTCAGGAATCCTCGATCGCCATGTACAAGGACAGCTATCCCGAGCGGCACCACATCAACGAAATCGACGACGAGTGCACGCGAGGGATCTTCCACTGGATGAACGAGGAAGATCGGCGCGTCACCGACGCCCACCCCGATCCTCTGGAGGAGCCGAGATCCTTCAACGAGGATCTCTAGGGCTGGAAGCGATATCCCATTCCCGGCTCGGTGAGCAGGTGGACAGGGCGCGCGGGGTCGCGCTCGAGCTTCCGCCTGAGCTGGGCCATGTACTGGCGCAGGTAGTGCGTCTCCTTCAGGTACGCGCTGCCCCACACCTCCGTGAGCACCTGCCGCTGGCTGATGAGCTTGCCGGGATTGCGTAGCAGGAGCTCCAGGAAGTGCCATTCGGTGGGGGTGAGCCGTACTCCACCCGAGATGGTCTTGGTGGCCAGGTCGATCTCGTGGTCGCCGATCCGTACGGCGGCCGGGTCGTCGGGCGACGCCTGAGTTCTGCGGGTGACCGCGCGGATGCGCGCGAGGAGCTCGTCGATGCCGAAGGGTTTGGTCACGTAGTCGTCGGCGCCGGCGTCGAGGGCGTCGACCTTGTCGTCGCTGCCCGTCCTGCCCGACAGGACGATGATGGGCACGCTCGTCCAGCCGCGCAGGCCGTGGATGACGTCGACGCCGTCGAGGTCGGGCAGTCCCAGATCGAGGATGACCAGGTCAGGATGCCAGTCGGCGGCCTGGCGCAGCGCCGAGGTGCCGTCCTCGGCCACGGCGACCTCGTACTCCCTGGCCGCCAGGTTGATCCGCAGCGCGCGAAGCAGCTGCGGCTCGTCATCGACCACCAGGACCCGTGTCATGTGGCGATCTCCAGAGAGATGATCATGGTGAGTCCTCCTCCTGGTGTCTCCTCCGGCACGAGGGTGCCGCCCATCGCTTCGGTCAGCCCGCGCGACAGCGCGAGCCCGAGCCCGACGCCCGTGTGGTTGTCGCGGTCCCCCAGTCGCTGGAACGGCAGGAACACCCGCTCGTGCGCCTCCGGCGGGATGCCGGGACCGCGGTCGATGATCCTGATCTCGACGGACGAGCCGTGCGAGCTGGCGGTGACGAGCACGGGGCTGTAGCGGGCACCGTTGCCCATGAGGTTGACCAGGACCCGTTCCAGCAGGACGGGGTCGGCCATCACCTCGGGCAGGTCGGCGGGGAGGTCGATCTTCACCATGTCGCCCACGTCGGCCGCCGCCCTGGGGACGATCTCCTCCAGGGCCACGTGCTGCAGCGAGAGCCCGAGCACGCCCGCCTGCAGGCGGCTCATGTCGAGGAGGTTCTCCACCAGCCGATGCAGTTTCACCAGCGACTCGTCGGCGGTGGCCAGCAGTTCCCGCCGGTCGGCGGAGCTCCAGTCGATCTCGGTGCTGCGCAGGCTCTCCACCGCCGCCTTCGCCGACGCGAGGGGCGTGCGCAGGTCGTGGCTGACCGCCGCGAGCAGCGCGGTGCGCATCTTGTCGGCCTCGGCCAGCGGACGCGCCGCCTCGGCCTCCTCCGTCAGCCGCTGATGGCGCAGCGCCACCGCGGCCTCCGCCGCGAACGCCTCCAGCACGCGACGGTCGGCGGCGTCCAGGAGCTTGCCCCGCACGGCCAGCACCAGGTCCTCGTCGATCACCACGTCCGTGTCGCCCGCGCCTGGGTCGGTGCAGGGCGGACCGCCCGCCATGGACACGATCCGCCAGCTCTCCCCCGCCCGTTCCAGGAGCGTGACCGAGGTCAGCCCGTAGATCTCGCGCAGCCGTTCGAGCAGCGGCTCACCCCTGAGCACCTGCCCCGCCAGCGTCGAGAGGACCTCCGCCTCGGCGCTCGACCTGGCCGCCTCTCTGGTACGGCGGGCCGCCAGGTCGACCACCGTGCTCACCATCGCCGCGACGAGCACGAAGATGACCAGCGCCAGCAGGTTCTCCGGCGCGTGGATCGTCAGGGTGCGCAGAGGCGGCGTGAAGAACCAGTTGAGCAGCGCGAACCCGAAAACGGCCGCGGTCAGCGCGGGCCACATCCCGCCGACCAGCGCCACCCCCACCACCAGCAGCAGGAACAGCAGGATCTGGCTGGGCAGCGTCAGGTGGCCGTGGAAGGGCAGCATGCCGGCGGTCAGCAGCGGCATCGCCAGCAGCGCCATGGCCCAGCCTGCCGTCCTGCGCCTGCGCGTCAGCGCGGCACGCGAGGCCGGCGGCCTGCCGGGATGGTGGGTCGCCTCGTGCGTGACCAGGTGCACGTCGATCGAGCCGGACAGCGCCGTGGTCGTGAGACCCACCCCGCGGGCGAGAACCTGGGCGAGCCTGCTCCTGCGGGAGGCCCCGAGGACGAGCTGGGTGGCGTTGACGCCGGTGGCGAAGTCGAGCAGCGCGCGCGGGACATCGTCGCCGACCACCTGGTGGTAGGTGCCGCCGAGGCTCTCCACGAGGGCGCGCTGCTTGGTGAGGCTGGCGGGGTCGGCGCTGCTCGACAGGCCGTCGGCGCGCGTCACGTGGACGGCCAGCAGGTCGGCGCCCTTGCTCCTGGCGGCGATGCGGGCGGCCCGCCGTACGAGGGTCTCGCCCTCGGGGCCGCCGGTCAGGGCCACGACCACGCGCTCGCGCGCCTCCCACGTGCCGGAGATGCCGTGGTCGGCGCGGTAGCGGTCGAGTTGCTCGTCGACCTTGCCCGCGAGCCACAGCAGCGCCAGCTCGCGGAGGGCGGTCAGGTTGCCGACGCGGAAGTAGTTGGACAGGGCGGCGTCGACGTTCTCCGGCGCGTAGACGTTGCCGTGAGCCATCCGGCGTCTGAGCGCCTCGGGCGACATGTCGACCAGCTCTATCTGGTCGGCGCGCCGGACGACCTCGTCGGGCACGGTCTCGCGCTGCGGCACTCCGGTGATCTCCTCGACGACGTCGTTGAGGGATTCCAGGTGCTGGACGTTCACGGTCGAGATCACATCGATGCCCGCGGCGAGGATCTCCTCGACGTCCTGCCAGCGCTTGGCGTTGCGGGAGCCCGGCACGTTGGTGTGGGCCAGCTCGTCGATCAGGGCGATCTTCGGCTCGCGGGCGATGACGGCCTCGACGTCGAGCTCGGTGAAGTCGGCGCCGCGGTGACGCAGGTGCTTGCGGGGAAGGATCTCCAGCCCGTCGAGCTGATCGGCGGTGCGCCTGCGGCCGTGGGTCTCCACGAAACCCACGACCACGTCCCTGCCGCGCGCGAGGGCTCTGCCACCCTCACCGAGCATCGCGTAGGTCTTGCCCACTCCGGGGGCCGCGCCCAGGTAGATCCGCAACCTCCCCCTGCCCATGGCTCCAGACTATGGCCTGTACGGTGGCCTGCTCCCCCAGTCCCACCTGGGCACGGGCTCCGGGCGTGGCGCCTGCGCCTTCGGTCCGGAGAAGTAGAGCGCCAGACGCGTGCCCCACTCGATGTAGCCGGCGAACGCCGCCCTGAACTCCGCGTCGCGGGGCAGGCCGACCTCGTCGGCCGCGTCCATGAGCAGGTTCACCCATCGGCGGCGTTGCGGCTCGGTGACGCCCTTGCCGAGATGCTTGGAGACCATGTGCGAGTGGCCTCCGCGCTCGCGCGAGTAGGTGTCGGGTCCGCCGAAGACCTCGCCCAGCCACATCGCCACGTACCGCGGGTGGCCCGGGTCCATGCCCGCGAACAGGGGTCCGACCAGGTCGTCCTTCTCGACCTTCGCGTAGAAGACCTCGGTGAGCCGTTCGAGCGCCGCGGCACCGCCGGCCCACTCGTAGAGTGTGGGCTCGGTCTTGGTGATGACCTGCTCGTAGTGCCGCATCTCTTCGATATTCGACACATAGGGCTTGATTTCTGCGAAAAACTCTGCGAAGTGGTCGCTCTTCCTGAAACCCTCCAGGTGGTCCTCAGCGGAGGTCCACTCGATGCGCAGGATGTAGCACTCCGGCTCGTCCACTGATCGGGACAGCTCGTAGTTCAGGCACTGCGGCGACCTGCCCAGCGGCACGACCGCCCGCTGGTAGGCGGCCTCGAAGCCGTCCGCGTCCGGAACCCGGTAGCGAATGTACTCAACAATCACGTAATTATGTAATCATCCTGCGGACTTTGCCACAACCATGGAGTATCCAGATATATGCCGTCAAACTCGGTGTGTGGATCCCCTCCTTTCGTGGCTACTCAGCGCACTGCTCCAGTTCGTGATCGTGTATTTCGCGGTACGGCTGGCGCTCAGGCACGACCGGGACAGCCGAGGCAGCACCTGAGACAGGTCCCGCGCGCCTCGACACGAGCGGCGTGACCACCAGGCGATGGGCTCCCGCCCCTACGCCCTCGCCGTGACGTTCGCGCCCGGCGGCCTGCGGTAGCGAATCCACACGTCGCCGCTCTCGACGTGGCCCGTCATGCGCAGGACGACGCCGTCCTGCGCGAGAGGCGTGGGCGGCTTGTTGTGGACGTGCCCTGACCGGCCGGTCGTGACCTCCTCGGCGCGCACCAGCCATCCTCGCGGCACGACGATCCAGATGTCCGCGAACAGCGAGTCGCACCGCACGTCCACGGACACCTCGCGGTGCGGGCACGTCGCGCGCATGAAGTTGACCCGCACCGTGCCCCATCCGCACTCGAGCTCGATGCGCGGCGGCACCACCCAGTGGCCGACCTGCTTGGCGCTCCTGGCCCAGCCGGTGGACAGCCGCAGCGCGGCGGGAATCTCCAGGTGGCCGCCCTGGTCGCCCAAGTCCGGGAGGTCGGCGACGACGGCGTCGAGCTCCCCGCACGTCCGCGCGGCGTAGGTGCGGTCGAGACGCTCGTCGAGCTCGTCGGTGCTGATGCGTCCATCGCCGACGGCGAGGCGGAGGATCTGCGCCACCCTGTCCCTGTCGCTGTCGCCGGCCCGGAGCTGTGCCCGGTCGGTCATACCGTTCACAGTAGAGATCGATCCCGCTCCGGGCCAGACCCGATGATCGGTTCCCGCCGGCGGATCCCGACGACCCGTACCGCCGGTCGCGTGGCAGGGGCGCGCATGACGCCCGCTTACCAGCTCACCAGGCGCCTGGTCCTGCGGGCGGGTTCGGGGAGTCCTGCGCGGAGCACCGTGACGCCGAGCGGGACCAGGACCGCGCAGAGGCCGCCGATCGCGACCAGGTCCTGCACCTGGGCGGCCTTGAGCACACCGGCCCACAGCGTGCCGGCGAAGAGGAGCAGGGCCAGGCGGGCGGTGCCGAACGTGCCGGTCAGGTAGCCGCCGACGCACAGCAGGACCGTGCCCACGTACTGGCCGCAGGACAGGGCGACGGACAACAGCCAGGGCCCGTAGGAGATCTCCGTGTAGATCCCGAGCACGTGTTCCGTCGCCCTCTCCAGGCCCAGCGGGCCGATCAGCTGGAACGCCGTCTGCTCGACGCCCGTCCAGTACAGGCGGGAGAAAAGGGTGGCGATGAGCATCGCCCCACCCCAGACGGCGAGCCCGTGGCCCACGATCCGCGCGAGAGTGGCGAAGGCGAGGCAGAGCACGGCCGATCCGGCGGCGAAGAGCGCGAAGCCCGCGGTGACCAGGGCCGGGTTCTCGACGTAGGCGGCGAGCTGCCAGGTCGCGGCGAACGGCAGGCTGTCGAAGTGCCGCAGTTGCTCGGCGGTGAAGGGCAGCCGCAGGCTGAGATGGCGGACGAACAGTCCGGCCAGCCACAGGAGGGGGCCGAGGACGAGGGCGATCCCGCCGAGGAAGCGGCCGGGGAACCAGGCAGTGCGATCCATGCCGCCGATCCTGAACGGAACGCAACGCCGCCACACCTCCCGATCGTCGGGGCACCGCCCTGACTTTCGTCAGGGAACGACCGGCCGGACCTCACCCGCCACAGGGCGGCGATCACCAGGCCCACCACCACGACCGATTGGTCCTACTCCGCGAGCGTTCCGCAGGTGAAGCCCTTCTTACGGTCGGGAGACCACATCTGGACCTCGGTCAGGATCGTGCTCTCGGAGAACTTGCGGAACGTCTGCCCCTTGTCGCAGTCATAGATCGCGTACCCGCCCTCGTGCTCGCCGAGGATCATCATCCAGCGGCTGTCGTAGAGGGGCTTGCCGCCGCTGTCCTGGAGCTTCGCCCACTGCGTCTGGAAGCCGACGGCGTCCAGCAGCGCTGTCGACTCCCCCTTCTCCAGCACCGCGATCGCACCGTAGATCATCTGAATCATGAGGATGTAGCCGAGCCCGATCCCGGTCAGCGCCCCGACCAGCACCTTCAGCCCCGCCCTGCCGATCGGCCTGCGCCGCAGCAGCCGGAAGGGCACGACATAGGCCACCACACCCACCCCAGCCGCGATGAGCACGTCACCGGCCTCGACCGTCACTTTCGCGGTGGGATCGGCGGCGTCCAGAGCGGTCATGAAGTACATCCAGCCCAGATAGGACGCACCTGCCCATGCCGCCGCGACCACGGCGACGATCCACGGCTGCTCCCTGATCCGCTGAGCCACCCGACCCACCCAGCCACGCGTGATCACGTTCAGCAGCCAGCCCAGGCTGATGAGGAGCCCGGTGACGATCGCACCGAGGATCAGCAGGGGGAGCAGCGTTCCCAGCAGCCGGCCTAACAACACCGACTGGTCGATTCCGGCCTGCTCGGGGGTGATGCCGAAGACGGCGTACATCCCCTGGTAGCCCATGTAGAGCAGCGCGTACAACGTCACGCCGAGCGGGACGACGACTGATCCGATCTTTTCGAGCAGGTCGAGAACGCCCGCCTTGTCCTCGTCCTCCTGCTGTGGTCTCTCTTCCTGCGACCGCGCCGCTGCCGGCGCTGGTGGTTCGTCCATCTCTTGACCCGGAGAGTCTGGCGCATAGGGCCGATACGTCATGAGCGGGAGCATAGGGTGTCGAGCCGGCAGATGTTCGTCCCCTGCGTCGATCGGATCTGGGCACACCCGTGGTGACCGATCGCCCATGCCAGGATGGGCCGCATGTCTGCCGCGATCGAGAACTCCGCCGGGCCCGCCGACCAGGCCGTGGCCAACGACTACGACAGCTTCGCCGAGGCGTACGCGGCCGAAACCGAGTCCAACCTCATCAACGGCTACTACACGCGGCCCGCGATCCTGGACCTGGCCGGAGACGTGGCCGGGCGGCGGATCCTCGATGTCGGCTGCGGTGCAGGCCCTCTGCTCGCGGAGCTGCGTGAGCGGGGCGCCATCGTGACCGGCGTCGACCCCAGCGCCAAGATGCTGGACCTGGCCCGGCAGCGGCTCGGCGAGGGCGCGGCCCTGCATCAGGCCGGTCTGGGCGGCGGTCCTCTGTCGTTCCCTGACGGCGCGTTCGACGATGTCATCGTGTGCCTGGTCCTGCACTACCTGGAGGACTGGAAGGCACCGCTCGCCGACCTGCGGCGCCTGCTGGTGCCCGGCGGCCGACTCATCGTGGCGGTCAATCACCCCTTGATCTACCCGTTGGCCTATCCCGGTGGCGGCTACTTCGCGACCCGCGAGTACTCCGAGGATTTCACCTTCAGCGGCCAGGATGCTGTGCTCACGTTTTGGCACCGGCCGCTGCACGCGATGACCGATGCCTTCACCGCGGCCGGCTTCCGGATCGCCGTCATCAGCGAACCGCGCCCAGCGCCAGGCGCCCACGAACTGTTCCCCGACGAACTCAAAGAAGCCGACTCGACCTTCCTGTGCTTCCTGTTCTTCGTCCTGGAAGCCGTTTGACCTCACCGATCGGGCACCGAACGCCAAGCCGCCCAGCCGAGCAAGCCCGACCGGGCGAACATGGCCTGAGGCGGCTGGTTGGCGGAGGCGACCGACGCGGGTCGCCAAGCTGATCTTCGGCGAGGAGACCCGGCAGGATCAGAGTGCTGGGGCGTCTCACCACGTCTCAGCCGTGATCTTCCGCGCTGCCCGGTCCTGGTCCCCGCTTTGGTCACCGCGAGCGGGAACAGGACTGGTTCGCAGAGTTGACGAGGCTGAACCATTGGGGAGACCTACTCGGTTCGCTCTGCGAACCTTCGCCGCGCAACGTCGTCAACTCCATGATGTAGCGGCAGAGGCCCGCTACATCATTCGGCGGCCAAACACGCTTCCAGGAATGACTTCGGCCCCTCCGGGAACCGCAGGGGTTCGCCCATCGACTCCAACGGCAGTGCCAGAGGTCTGTCCTCATCCACGATCCAGCCGGCGATGTGCCCGCATAGCTTCTTCCGCTCCCGCGACTGGGGCGCACCGGCATCACGTTCGAGATTGAAATGAGCCTTGGAGATCGAGGCGAGGTGCTCGGCCACCTCGCTCCGTCGGATCTCCTGACCCGATGACCGCACGACGACGACCGGATCAGTGCCCCGCATGACGACCACGACGCCGACGGCGACAGCGACGAGCACCAGGACGCCGAGGGCGATCCCAGCGGGGAGCAGCCACTTCCGCGCCCTGACAGGTGGGGCTGACGTGCCGCCCTGGGCGGCCGTCCGCTCGGTCCACCGTTGGCCGTCCCACTCGCGCAGGAACGGCTGCCCACCAGGGTCCGGGTAGAAGCCGGGGGCAGGCGGGCTCGGCTGATGTGGTGCGTCCACTGGGTGTCCTGCCTTCCAGCGCGATGAGGATCGAACTCTGGACGATCTAGAACCTGCCGCAGGCTAGCAGCAGTCGCGAGGGCTCGTCTAACAAGATCCGCCAGATGCGCAGTGCCACGCTGCTGCCGCTCGTCGCCCTGATCACCCCAGTGTTTCAGCCTGGATGGCGATGTCCTGATGTCTTGTCGATCCGTCTTCACGACGTACGGCACACCCATGGACGCCGAAGATCCTCAGCGACCGCATCGGCCACGCCAGCATGTCCTACACGTTCGCGATCTACACACACCGCTCGACAGGCAAGGGCTGGGCCAAGCAGATCTTCGGTGAGGAGAACCGGCAGGTCCCGTAGGCCGCCGGAACCCCGTTGGAGGCTCGATGGTTACGCAGGCATGGAAAAGGCCCTCAGGGAGGATTTCCCTGAGGGCCTTTTCGTTGGTAGCGGGGGCAGGATTTGAACCTGCGACCTCTGGGTTATGAGCCCAGCGAGCTACCGAACTGCTCCACCCCGCGTCGGTGTGTGTCTAGAGACTATCCGCGACGCGGGGCTTGTGCAAATCAAGAACTCGGCGTAGGCGACGGTGTCGGCGAACCCGTCGGGGTCCCGCTCGGCGCGGGAGTCGGGCTCGTGGTGGGCGTGGGCTGGATGGAGGAGTTACGGCCGAGGGCGTTGAGCGCGTCCTGCAGACGCTTCTGCGCCTCGCCGTACTTGACCCAGTCGGGCGGCGAGCTGGCCAGCGCCTTGTTGGCGTCGTCGTACGCCTTCTGGGCATCGGCGATCAGCTTGGCCGTGACGGTGACGTTGGCGGGCTGGCCCGTCTGCTGGTCCTGCCCGGTGTTCTGCTCGGCGGCCTTGCCACTGAAGACCTGGGCCAGGGCATCCTTCAGCGTGTCACCCGAGCCGACCGTGCTGCCGTACGCCACCAGAACCCGCTTCAGGATCGGGAACGGCTCCTGACCGGCGGCGGCCGCGGTCTGGACGTAGACAGGCTCGATGTAGACGAGGCCGTCGGCGAAGGGCAGTGTCAGCAGGTTGCCGTAGCGGACCGTGGCGTTGCCCAGGCCGAGCAGGTTGAGCTCACCGGAGAACTTGTTCTGGAAGTTGTTCTGCGCCTGTCCGGGACCGGGGATCGAGGTGTTGGACGGCATGCGCAGGATGCGCAGCTTCCCGTAGTCGGGTCCGTCGGTCGCGTCCACCGCCATGAAGGCCGCCAGGTTGGGTCCCTGGCGCGGGACGAAGGTCGTCGTCAGCGAGAAGGACGGCGACTGGTTCGGCATCGTGGTGGTCAGGTAGTACGGCGGCTGCTTGACGTCCCTGTCGCCCTGCGAGGGGTCGAAGGGGACGTTCCAGAAGTCCTGGCCGCTGTAGAAGGCGTTGGCGTCCTCGATGTGGTACTGCGACAGGATGTCGCGCTGCACCTTGAACAGGTCCTCGGGGTAGCGGATGTGATCCTTGAGGCCCTGGCTCATCTTGCTGGCGGGCTGGATGACGCCGGGGAAGGCCTTGCTCCACGTCTGCAGCATCGGGTCCTTGGGGTCCCACGCGTAGAGCGTGACCGTGCCGTCGTAGGCGTCGACGGTCGCCTTGACCGAGTTGCGGATGTAGTTGATCTGGTCGCGGGGCTGCTGGGCGACCACGCCTCGAAGGGTCGTGGTGTCCTCGGTCATCGAGGCCAGCGACTTGCTCTGCGAGTAGGGGTAGTCGTTGGACAGCGTGTAGCCGTCGACGATCCAGGTGATGCGCCCGTCCACGATCGCCGGGTAGGGGTTGCCGTCCAGCGTGAGGAACGGGGCCACCTTGGCGACGCGGTCACGCGGGTTGCGCTCGTAAAGGATCTTGGAGTCGTCGTTGATGTCGCCCGACAGCAGGATGTTCTTCTCGCCGTACTTGGCCGCGTAGACCAGGCGGTTGAAGAACGAGCCGACGGGCACGCCGCCCTGACCTGTGTAGGTGGTGTTGGACTGCCCCGTGCCGCCGCTCTCGGGGTAGTTGAGCTCCTGGCCCTGACCCGCCTTGGCGTCGGGGCCGCCCGCGATGACGTACTCGGTGGCGACCTGCTCGCCGAAGTAGACCCGCGGCTCCTTGATGGTCTGGCCGAGGGAGCCGATGACCGGCATGTCCTTGGCGTCGAAGTTGGGCAGACCCTCGGAGTCGACCTCGTTGCCCGGCGCGGCGACGAAGCCGTAGCCGTGGGTGTAGACGAGGTGCTTGTTGATCCAGTTGTTCTGCTGGGCCGGCGGGCCCGTCAGCTCGCGGACCGCGACGACGTGGTCACGAGGTACGGGTCCCGTGCCCTTGTAGCGGTCGACGTCGAGCTGGGTCGGGAAGTCGTAGAAGCCGCGGATGCGCTGCTTCTGCTGGAAGGTCTTGGCCACCAGGTTGGGGTCGAGCAACCGGACGCCCGACACGGAGACGTCGCCGTCGGCGGTCACCTTGCTCGGGTCCGACTGCGCGGAGTAGGGGATGACCTCGCTGCCCGCCACGCCGTAGGCGTCACGGGTGGCCTCGATGTTGCGGCCGATGTAAACGGCCTCACGCTGCTGCTGGTTGGGCTTGACCTGGAACTGCTCGACGAGCGCGGGATAGACGCCGCCGATCAGGATGGCCGACAGGACCAGCAGGCCGAAGGAGACGCCGGGGAGCATGCCGCCAGGCCGTACGACGCCCGCGAAGAAGAGCGCGGCGCAGATCAGCGCGATGATCGCGAGGATCGTCTTGGCGGGCAGGACGGCGCTGACATCGGTGTAGGAGGCGCCGTGGACGAAGCCGCGGTCGGAGAAGACCAGGCCGTAGCGGTCGACCCAGTAGGCGACCGCCTTGAGCAGTACGAAGAGGCCCAGCAGCACCGACAGGTGCACGCGGGCCGCGCGGGAGGCGTGGACGCCCGGCGACTGCAGCCGGAACCCGCCGTACAGGTAGTGCGTGATCGCCGCCATGATGATCGCGATGATCACCGCGGTGAACAGGAAGTTCAGCACCATCCTGATGAACGGGTAGTCGAACATGAAGAACGAGATGTCCAGCTTGAACAGCGTGTCGGTCTTGTTGAACCGCGTGCCGTTGACGTACTGGAGCCACGTCTTCCACTGCCCGGCGAACGACGAGCCCGCGAACAGCGCGAGCACGGCCATGCCGATGATGAAGATCAGCTTGCGGTGGGGGTCGAGCGCCAACCGGTAGCGGTCGGCGCCGCTGCCCCCGCCGAACATGGCGGGACCGAACATCGGGCGCATCCTGAAGGCCAGCAGCATGTTGCCGCCGACGATGCCCGCCATCAGGAGCGCACCCACCACGAACAGCCCGATCTCGGTCAGCAGCACGCCCGAGAAGACGGAGGTGGCCTTGACCGAGTCGAACCAGAGGTAGTCGGTGTAGATGCCGGAGAACAAGAAGAAGAACGCCACGATCGCCACCAGAGCGATGGCGACGGGAAGAAGCAGTCGCGGTCGACGGGGCAAACGCATCCCCCGACCGGGTCCTGGGGTCCGGAATGCCAAGGCCAACCCCTCGTCGTGATGAGCAAACGGTCCGTGATTGGCAACCTACACCGGCTCGAGAGAGCTGACGAAGGATGCCGTACGGCTAACGCTCGAGGGGCCCGGAAAGTTCACCCCGCCGAGCAGGAAGGCACGACGCCCTTGCCCGACCTGATCGCGTCGAGCGCCTGGACGGCGCCGTGGAGCGTCTCCGCCTTGACGAGCCTGAGCCCGTCGGGAGCCGCCTTGACGGCTTCGGCGCAGTTGTCGGCGGGGGTGAGGAAGATCGTGGCCCCGGAGTCCTTGGCGCCGACCATCTTCTGCGCGATGCCCCCGATGCCGCCCACCTTGCCGTCGGGGGTGATGGTGCCCGTGCCCGCGACCGACTTGCCGCCGGTCAGCGCGCCGGGGGTGAGCTTGTCGATGATGCCGAGGGCGAACATCATTCCCGCGCTCGGCCCGCCGACGTCGCCGACGCTGATGCTTACCTTGAACGGGAACTTGTACTTGGCGTGCATGACGATGCCGACCATCGCGGTGCCCTGCTTGGAGGCGATGCTCTTGACCGTGACGTCCAGCTGACGGCCGTCCCTGGTGACGCCGAAGACGATCTCGTCGCCCGGCTTGCGCGCCTTGACCCCTGCGGAGACCTGGTCGACCGAGGTGATGGGCTTACCGTCGACGGTGCGGATCTCGTCGGACGGCTTGAGCACACCGGCCGCGGGCGCCGTCTTCTCCACCGACAGGACGGCCGGCACCATGGAGTAGTCGATCTTCAGCTCGGTCAGGGCCGCGGCGGTCGCGTTGTCCTGGGAGCTGGTCATCTCCGCCGTGTTCTCCTGCTCGACCTCCTCCGCCGTCTGCGTGCGCGGGAAGATCGACTCTTCGGGCACGACCGCCGAGGTGGGGTCGACCCAGCCGCGCAGCGCGGTCAGCAGGTCGGGCCTGGCTCGCGGGCCGCCCTGGTAGGAGACCGTGACCAGGCTCAGCGCGCCGGTCGTCGGGTAGGTCTGCCTGTCCTGGATGGAGATGACGGGCTTCTTGTCGACCTCGCCGATCGTGTTCTCGGTCGGCCCCGGGCTCAGCACGACGTACGGCACGTCCAGCCAGGCGCCCGCGATGCCGAGCGCCAGGACCAGGAAGCCGGCCACCAACAAGGTGATTGCACGTCGTGACATGGGCATGAGCTTATTCGCAGGCGCCGACCCACTCGGTCGACCCGTCGGCGAACACCTGATGTTTCCAGATCGGAACCTCTGCCTTGAGGTCGTCGATCAGCCTGCGGGAGGCCTCGAAGGCCTCTCCCCTGTGCGGGCACGCCACGGCGACGATCACCGCGATGTCGCCGAGCTCGAGGTCGCCCACCCTGTGAACGGCGGCGAGGGCCGTCACGGGATAGTCGGTGGCGACCTTCTCCGCCACCCGCCTCAGTTCCTCGACCGCGCTGGGATGCGCGGAGTACGACAGCCTCGTCACGGCCTTGCCGTGATCCTGCTCACGAACCGTGCCCACGAACAGCGCGGTGCCTCCGGCCGCGTGGGATCCCACGGCCGCGAACACCTCTTCGACCGACAGTGGGGTGTCGCGAATGTCCAGCAACCGAATCACGCTCAGAGCTTACGCTTCCTTCGTACCTGCCTGACGATGGCCGCCGTGCCGATGACCGCGACCGTGGCGCCGGCGGCGGTGAGCGTGGCCTCCTTGACCGGCAGTCGCCTGCCGACCACGGTGGTCCTGTTCTCGCGCAGCTCGAGCAGCTGCTCCAGGGCTGCCTCGTTGGTCCACGCGGGCTTCCATCCCGCCTCGCGCAGGCCGGCGCAGTCGACGACCCATGGGTAGACGACGTAGTGGAGGTCCGTGGCGGGGGCGGGGGTGATGCCGAGGCGGTGCAGGCGCTGTGCCGTACCGAAGGTGAGGCCGGCGGGCAGCTCGAAGCCGCGGATCCCGGACAGCTCCTCCACCTGCTCGTGTTCGAGCCAGCCGTCGGAGCCGACCGCGACCACGCCCGTGACCACGCCGCGGGCGGCCAGCTCCAGGGCCGAGACCAGGTCGTCGATGTGGCAGAACTGCCAGCGCGGCGAGCAGCCCTTGACCTTCAGCAGCCTGGGCGACTCGAAGTGCCTGGTGATGACGGTGTCGATGCCGGGGCCCACGACGGCCGCGGGACGCAGCACCGTCACCTCGAGGCCGGGGTGGCTGCGCGAGGCCCTGCGGACCAGCGCCTCGATCTCCAGGTAGTCGCCGACCACGCCGGTGTCCGGCTCGGCGGCGACCGCGGCGCCCTCGGCCAGCGGCACCTCGTTGTCGGGAGCCGCGCCGTACACCATGGCGCTGGTGACCAGGACCGCGCGGCGGACGCGCGCGGCCGCGCTGGCGGTCAGCACCGTCTGGGCCGCGCGCAGGTTGTAGGCGCGCCGCTCGGCCGGGTCGGAGTCGAGGGCGTAGTCGCCCGCCAGGTGGACCAGCACGTCGATGTCGGAGATCCGGTTCGCCAAGAGCGGATCTCGCACGTCGATCACTCGCCAGGTGACGTCCTGGACGTCGCCGCGCTGCTCGTCGATGGCCACCACCCTGCGGAAATCCGCGTTGGTGGCGAGCTTCGCGATGAGCTCGCGGCCGATGCCTGAGGACGCGCCGGTGACGGCGACGACTGGTTGGCGCGGGCGTTTCGAGGTAGGCACCAGGTCCTCACTTTGCACTGATCCGCCGTAGGACGACTAACGTGGCGGATGTGGACTCCTCCATCCTGCACGAGGTAGAGCGGTGACTGACCTGCCAGGTCGCGAAAACGACCCCAACGAGAATCCCTTCGGGATGTTCGGCAACCCTGAGCAGATGGCTCAGGCGATGCGCCAGTTCGCCGACATGCTGTCGGCGCCGCAGGGCTCGGGCCCTGTCAACTGGGACATGGCGAAGAACATCGCCCGCCACGCGGTGGTCGCCGAGGGCGATCCCAGCGTGATGGAGGGCGAACGCCGCCAGATCGTCGACGCTCTTCAGCTCGCCGACCTGTGGCTCAACGAGGCGACCGCGCTGCCCAGCGGGGTGTCCAACCCTCAGGCGTGGAGCCGTTCCGAGTGGATCGAGAACACGGTCCCCGTCTGGCGCAAGTTGTGCGAGCCGATCGCCGAGCGCATGGTCGAAACCATGAGCGGCATGATCGGCGGCGCCGAGCTGCCGCCCGAGGCCCAGCAGATGGCCGCCCAGCTCGGCCCCCTCATGGGCATGATGAAGCAGATGGGCGGGATGATGGTCGGCCAGCAGATCGGCCAGGCCCTCGGCTCGCTCGCCCGCGAGGTGATCGGCACGACGGACATCGGCCTGCCGCTGTCCGACACCGCCGCGCTGCTGCCGGGCGGCATCGCCTCCTTCAGCAACGGCCTCGAACTGCCCGCCGACGAGATCAGGCTCTACCTGGCTCTGCGCGAGGCGGCGCACCACCGGCTGTTCCAGCACGTGCCGTGGCTGCGCGCGAACCTGCTCGGCGCGGTCGAGGAGTACGCCAGGGGCATCACGGTCGACACCTCCGCCCTGGAGGAGCAGATCCGCGGCCTCGACATCAACAACCCCGAGGCACTCCAGGAGGCGCTGAGCGGCGGCGCGCTGCTCAAGCCCGCGGAGACCGAACGGCAGAAGGCCGCCGTGGCCCGCCTCGAGACCATGCTCGCGCTGGTCGAGGGCTGGGTCGCCACCGTGGTCGACGCCGCGGCCGACGGCAAGCTGCCGTCCGCGAACGCCCTCGCCGAGACGGTACGGCGACGCCGCGCGACCGGCGGTCCCGCGGAGACGACGTTCGGCACGCTGGTCGGCCTGGAGCTGCGGCCCAGGCGACTGCGCGAGGCCGCGGCCCTCTGGCAGGCGGTGCTCGCCGACAGGGGGATCGACGGACGCGACGCGATCTGGGGCCACCCCGACCTGATGCCGACGGCCGACGACCTCGACGCCCCCGACACGTTCGTCAAGGGCGAGACGGCCTGGGACATCTCCAAGCTCGAGGACGGCGAGGCTTGACCCTTCACCGCGACGCGGTAGCCGTACTCGGTGGATGGTCCGCGCCCACCGCGGCCGAGGAGGAGCTCAGGCGCGAGTTCCTCGAGCACCTGCGGCGGCATCCCGACGCCATGACCCGCGCGTGCGCGCCGGGGCACCTCACGGCGACCACCGCCGTGCTCTCGCACGACGGCGCCAGCGTGCTGCTCACGCTGCACCCCAAGGCGGGCATGTGGCTGCCGATGGGCGGCCACTGCGAGTCGTACGACGGCTCGCTCGCCGGCGTCGCGCTGCGCGAGGCCACGGAGGAGTCGGGGATCGAGGGCCTGCGGCTGCTTCCGGGGCCGCTCGCGCTCGACAGGCACAAGGTGTGGTGCCACCCGCCCCACAGCTGGCATCTCGACGTGGAGTACGCGGCGGTCGCCCCCGAGGGCGCCGAGGCGGTGATGAGCGACGAGTCGCTCGACCTGCGCTGGTTCCCCGTGGACGAGATCCCCGAGCTGTCCGACGAGGCCACCAGGCTGCTGGCCCGGCGCGGCCGGCAGGTTCTTACGGCGGGTTCACACTCGCTCGGTTAGAGTCCCCGTGCAGGGGGTTATGTGGACATGGTCGGTGGCACGATCGTGACGCCCGCGCGTCGCCGATTCCCTTTCAAGGCGCTCGCGTGGGTGGCGGTGTCCCCCTTCGCGGTCTGGGCCGCCGCCAGGGTCGGCGGACTCGAAAGCGGCTCCCTCACCACGCAGCTCATGACTGCCACGCCGTACGCGGCGGCGGGTTCTCTGGTGCCGCTCCTGCTCGCGCTCGCCTCGCGCAACCGCGCGGTCGCGGCGGTGGCCGTGATCACGACCGCGGCCCTTGGTTTCAGCGTCCTGCCCCGAGCCCTCGGTACGGCCGACGCCACCGCGGGCAGGCCGCTCAGGGTGCTCACTCTCAACATGTTCTTCGGCGAGGCGGACGCCGCGTCGGTCATCGAGCTGGTGCGGCGCTTCGACCCTGACGTGCTGTCGACACAGGAACTCACGCACGACGGGGTCGAGCGGCTCGACTCGGCGGGGTTGAAGGACCTGATGCCGTACCGGGTGCTGGAGGACGAGGACGGCCCTGGCGGCAGCGGCCTGTACGCGAAGTTTCCGCTGACCCAGCTGCCGGGGCTGATCCCGCCGACAGGCAACAACACGCCGGCGGCGACGCTGGCGCTGCCCGGCGGCAAGCCCGTCCAGGTCGTGGCCGTGCATCCCTATCCGCCGCTCGGCCCGCAGGTCCAGGACTGGCACGCCGCGCTGCGGGCACTGCCGGCCGCCTCGGGCGAGGCCGTGCGGGTGCTGGCGGGCGACTTCAACGCGAGCCTCGACCACGCGGCGATGCGCGAGGTGCTCGGGCGGGGCTACAAGGACGCGGCCGACGAGGTCGGGCAGGGCCTGGTGCCGACGTGGCCGGCGAACAAGCGGATCCCGCCGATCATCACGATCGACCACGTGCTGGCCGACTCGCGGGTGGGGGTGCGGGAGGTCAGCGTGCACACGGTGCCGGGCACCGATCACCGGGCGGTCTTCGCCGTCCTCACCGTGCCGTGACCGCCCTGGTGTTGTCCCAGCCCTCCAGGCCAGGGTCGAGACGGTCGAGGTCGGCTCTGGTGCGCAGGCGGTGCCAGCCGGGGGTGGTGGCGACCATGCGGCGGCCCGGGGCCTGGGCGCGCAGCTCCTTCACCGGGTCGACGGCGTCGAGATCGGGACCGGCCCAGTCGGGGAAGGGGAGGTTCGCCGCGATGGCGACCGCGCCGCCCTGCTCGGCGGGGCAGACGGTCAGCTCGGCTCTGCCGAGTTCGCGGAACAGCTTGCCGATGAGGAGGGGTGGCAGGTCGGGGGCGTCTCCACTGACAATCGCCGCTTGATCAGCATTTATCGCCTTGAAGATGTCCTTAAGCGGTGTGTCCTCATTTATCGGGATAATGTCCGTGCCGGGCCACAAGAGATGATCCAAGTCGGGAACGCTCGTGACGAGGACGGGCGTGACGAGTTCGAGGCCCGCGACCATCTCGTAGGTGTCCTCGACTATGGCTTCCAGGAACTTCCTTGGATCGCCGGGGGCGGCATTCGTCATGCTTTGCCGTGCCAGAACCGCGACAACCCGGGTCAACACTCCTCCGGAGGGTTGACGGCCGCCGCGGAGAATCCTTCAAGGAAGCCGCGCGCCCGCTCCGCCTTGGGATACTGTTCGACCAGTGCCCAGAAATCGGGCCCGTGGCTCGGCACCAGCAGGTGCACGAGTTCGTGAATGATGACGTAGTTGATGACCCACTCGGGCAGCCCCTTGAGCCGGGTCGAGATCCTGATCGTGCCGCTGTCAGGGGTGCACGAGCCCCATCTGTGCTGCTGGTTGTCGACCCATCGAACGCTGATCGGCTGGGGCTTGCCGTCGAGATATCGCGATGAGAGCTCGACGGCCCTTTCGAGCAGGCCTTCGTCCGTGGGACGCCTGCGCTGCTCCTTGGCCGCCAGCCGATCGAGCATCCGGCTCACCCATTCGTCAGCGTCCTCGCCACTCAGCCAGGCGGGCAGGAGCACGATCGTCTTGTCGCCGTCGCGGTAGGCGGAGACCGTACGCCGGCGACGAGAACTTCGACGGACCTCGACTCTCTCGGGGGACACATATGCACGTTAGCCGACACTGACGAAATTCCACAGGGGGTGAGCCTCTGTTTTCGCTGGTCAGCATGATTAAGAGCCGGTGAATTTGGGCACCCGCCTTTCCCGATGCGCGGTGAGGCCCTCAAGCATGTCGTTCGAGGTCATCGTCACAGGCTGGGCCAGCGACTCCCATTTGAGCGCCTCATCAAGGTCATTGTGTGCGGGCTTGAGGGCGATTTTGGTCAGCCGGGTGGCGATCGGAGCGTTGGCCGCGACGCTTCTCGCGATCTCCAGAGTTTTCGGAAGAAGGTCGGCTTTCGGGAACGAGCGGTTGATGAGCCCTTCACGCGCGGCCTCCTGCCCGCTGATGGTCCTGCCGGTGAGGAGGAGCTCGCGCGCGAGGTTGATCCCGCCTCTGCTCGGGAGCAGGTAGGTGGCGGCCATACCGGGGTGCAGGCCGAGCGAGGTGAAGGGAGCCAGGAGCTTGGCCTCGTCGGCGGCGTAGACGAGGTCGCACGCCAGGGCGACGCACAGACCCGCGCCGACGGCCGGACCGTTGACCGCGGCGATCGTGGGGATCTCCAGGTCGGCGATCGACAGCCAGGTGCGGTAGAAGGCGAGCATGCGGTCGCGGAGCGCGGGCACCGTCTCGTCACCCCGCTCCGCCAGCCACGACAGGTCGCCGCCGGAGGAGAAGGCGCTGCCCTCGCCGGTGACCACCAGGCACCGGGCCTCCCTGTCGGAGGCCAGCGCGCCGATCGTCTCGGCCCACGCGGCGGTCATGCCGTCGGTCATGGAGTTGCGGCGGTCGGGGCGGTTGAGGGTGAGCAGGACGACCCCGTCGTCGTGCCGATCGATCAAGAGCTCGTTCATTGGGAGAGCGTATCCACAGCCCCTCGCGAGGGCGGCACAGGTTATCCACAGGGCAGGCGAAACGGCCCCGCGATCATGATTCGCGGTGGGAATCTTGCGCGCCATGAGGCCACGTGTGAAACCCGTGCTGCGCAGGATCCTCCGTGACGAGCACACCCTGCAGTTCGGTGTACATCCGCGCAGGGCGGTCCTGCTGAGCGATCTGGCGCCGTCGGTGAAGCAGTGGATCGACCGGCTCGACGGCACGAGAGAGATCGGGCAGGTGATGAAGGAGGCGTCCAAGGCCGGGCTGTCGGAGGAAGGCGCCCAGACGTTGCTCGACACGCTCACGGCCAGGGGCGTGCTCGACGACGCGGCCGTGCTGCCTGTTCCCCTCGCGCGGCTCACGCTGGCCGAGCGGGACAGGTTGCGGCCCGATCTCGACGCGCTCGACCTGGCGTCGACGACGCCTGGAGGCGCGCTCGTGACGATGCGCCGGCGACGGGAGGCGCGGGTGCGGGTCTACGGCGCGGGGCGGGTGGGCGCGCAGATCGTCGCGCTGCTGGCCGCCTCGGGGGTGGGACAGGTGCGGGTGATCGACCCCGAGCCTGCCAGGCCGGAGGACCTCGTGCCGGGCGGGCTGGGCTGGGAGGAGCTCGGGCTGCCGCGCGAGCAGGGCGCGGTGGCGGTGGCCAGACGCATCACCGCGGGGTCCGCCTGCTCGCCCGCCCCGGGCTCGTCGAACTCGCAGGCACCGGACTCTGCCGGCGCGGACTCCCGGAGGGAGAACCCCCGGGACACCGACCTCCCGGACACCGGCTCCCGGGACAACAGCCTCCGGGACACCGGCCCCTGGGACACCGGCCCTCGCGACACCGGCCCTCGGGGTACGAAGGCTCCCGGGGCGGACGCCCGTAGGGCGGGCTCCCAGGGTGCGGACGCTCGGGGTGCGAACGCTCCCGGGGCGGACGCCCGTAGGGCGGGCTCCCAGGGTGCGGACGCTCGGGGTGCGGGCGCTCGGGGTGCGGGCGCTCGGGATGCGGGCTCCTCGGGTGCGGAGTTCGAGGGGTCGGTGGACGCGCGGGCCGGGGGGCCGCACCTCGGGGACGGTGTCGAGCGGCCCGACCTCGTCGTGCTCGCGCCCGTCGGCCCGCTCGACGCCGTCCTGGTGTCCGAACTGGTCGCGATGAAGATCCCCCACCTGCTCGTGGCCGCCTTCGAGGGGCACGGCTCCGTCGGCCCCCTGGTACGGCCGGGCGAGACCGCATGCCTGCACTGCCTCGATCTCGCACGGCGCGATCGTGACCCTGCGTGGCCGATCGTCACCGCGAGACTCGGCGGCTTCCCCGCCGGCGAGATCGCCTGCGGGTCGGCGCTGTCCTCGCTGGTCGCGGCCACCGCAGCCGGACATGCGCTTGCTCATATCGACGGCCAGGACAGCGCTGTGACAAACGGCACAATGGATGTTTTGCCTGATTGGCGCTGGAAGCGCCGATCCTGGAGGGTGCATCCACAATGTCGTTGCTGGCGAAACGACCTAGGTGCGCTAACAATGGTCGAGCCGGGTTCCTGCTGCTGACGGGCCAGCCGCAGGACCGTGGGCCCCGTCAGGTCCGGACCACGAAGGGGGGAAGCGGCATGTCGACGAGAGATGTCGCGCGTCATGGTGAGTGATCTTCCGCGCCGCGCCGTCACGCGCTCCGCCAAGCTGGCGACCCTTCCGCTGGGGTTCGCCGGCCGTACCGTCATGGGGATCGGCAAGCGGATCGGCGGCAAGTCGGCCGAGCTGGTCACCCAGGAGATCCAGCAGCGCACCGCCGAGCAGATCTTCAAGGTGCTCGGCGAGCTGAAGGGCGGAGCGATGAAGCTCGGCCAGGCGCTGTCCATCTTCGAGGCGGCGCTGCCTCCCGAGATCGCGGGCCCCTACCGGGCGACACTCACCAAACTGCAGGACTCCGCTCCCCCGCTGCCCGCGGCCACCGTCCACAAAGTGCTGGCCGAGCAGCTGGGCGACGACTGGCGCGACCACTTCCAGTCCTTCGACGACCGGCCGACCGCCGCCGCGTCCATCGGACAGGTCCACAAGGCGGTATGGCACGACGGCAGGACGGTCGCCGTCAAGATCCAGTACCCGGGGGCGGGCAAGGCCCTGCTCGGCGACTTCGCCCAGCTGGCGCGCCTCGGCAAGCTCTTCGGGGTGCTCCTGCCCGGCCTCGACATCAGGGCGGTCCTGGCCGAACTACGCGAGCGGATCGCCGAGGAGCTCGACTACCTCCACGAGGCCGAGGCGCAGCACGCCTTCGCGCAGGAGTTCGGCGACGATCCCGACTTCTTCGTGCCCGACGTCATCGCGGCCAACGAGGAGGTGCTGGTCACCGAGTGGATGGACGGCACGCCGCTGTCGCGCATCATCACCGACGGCACCAAGGACGAGCGCGACAGAGCAGGGCTGCTGTTCGTGCGGTTCCTGTTCTCCTCACCGGCCCGCGTGGCGATGCTCCACGCCGACCCGCATCCGGGCAACTTCCGCATGCTGCCCGACGGCCGGCTCGGCGTGCTCGACTTCGGAGCGGTCAACCGGCTGCCCGACGGATACCCGAAGGCGTTCGGCCAGCTGACCCGCATCTTCAACCAGGGCGACATGGACACGGTCGTGGCCGGGCTGCGTGACGAGGGCTTCATCCAGGAGCACATCGACATCGACCCGGAGGCGTTGCGCGGCTTCCTGGCGCCTTATGTGGAGCCGACGGCGGTCGAGGAGTTCACGTTCAGCAGGGAATGGCTGCAGGCACAGGCGGCCAGCGCGACCGACCTGCGACCCACGAACGTGGTCAGGCAACTCAACCTGCCCGTCTCGTACGTGCTGATCCACCGCGTCCATGCGGCGGGGGTCGGGGTGCTGTGCCAGCTCGGGACCACGGCCCGTTTTCGCGACGAGGTGATCCGGTGGGTTCCGGGGTTCGCCGACGAGGCCGTCGGCTGACGCCTGCTCCGGCGGTCTCCTGGTCCCCTTCGATCGAGTCCCTTCATCTCATCCCTCCTCACGCCCTCACGCTCCTTCGGCTATACGCCTCACCCCTTCGGTTACACGCCGCGTGCCTGGGTCGGTCCGTTCGAGCTCCTCTACCTGGTCGTGCCCTCTCGCGCGCCGAGCGGGCCTCTGTCCTCGGCCTTGCTGCCTTCTCGGACTCAAGGGGTCCCCGTCCCCGGCCCTGCCGCACTTCAGGCCAGCCGCCGGTCCTGCCGTCGCCCACCCGAGAGCCGTCGTCCCTCATCACCTCGGGACCAGCACCGGCTTGCGTCCTCGACCCTGTCGCCCCCAGGCCAGCCGCCGACCGTGACCTCAGCCACCCGAAAGCCGTCGACCCTCACCCCCGGTTCGTGCGCCCTCAGCTCCCCCCTCGACCTTGTCGCCCTCAGACCAGCCGCCGACCCTGACGTCGCCACCCGAGAGCCACCGCCCCTCACCACCCCAGACCAGCACCGGCTTGCGTCCTCGACCCTGTCGCCCCCAGGCCAGCCGTCGACCGTGACCTCGGCCACCCGAAAGCCGTCGACCCTCACCCCCGGTTCGTGTGCCCTCAGCTCCCCCTCGACCTTGTCGCCCCTCAGACCAGCCGTCGAACCCTGACATCGCCCGCCCGAGTCCAGGGGCTCCTCACCCTCTATTCACGTGCCTCGACTTCCGCCTGCCGCCCCTCAGACCAGCCGCCGATCCTGCCGTCGCCCACCCGGGTTCGGGGCCCTCGCCCTGGTTGGGGTTCAGGGCTTGGCTGCCCGTCAGCGCATCCGTGTTCGGGTCAGCTTGGAGGACTGTCGGGCTCGATGATGGGAGTGGTTTGCGGGGGTTTGTCTGGATTGTGATGAGGTCATGGCGGGGTGGTGATCACGTCTCTGGGGCTGCGGTTCGCTGATCGGAAGACTCTGAGGTGCAGCAAGACGAACCACCCGAACGGAAGAGACGAAACCCCATGCGCGCCCTCACGAAACTGTCCGCCCTCGCCACCGCAGCCGCCCTCACCGTCGCCGTCGCACCGGCCGCCTCGGCCGGCGCGATGGCCGCCCCCGTCGCCACGCCCGTCTGGGGAGGATGCGCGGGAGGGGCGGGCGTCGATCCGCGGCAGGAGTGCACGACCCTGCGGGTGCCCTTGGACTACCGGGCGCCGGGCGGGCAAACGATCTCGCTGGCCGTCTCCAGGATCAGGACCGCCAAGCCGGAGCTCAGGCGAGGCGTCCTGCTGCTGATCCCCGGCGGTCCAGGGAGTCCGGGGCTGAACAGGCCGAGCGCGCAGGTGAAGCGGCTCCCGCAGGAGGTGCTCGACCGTTTCGACCTGGTCGGGTTCGACCCGCGCGGGGTGGGGGCGAGTTCGCCGGTCTCGTGCGGGTTGAGCAAGGCCGATCTGGCCTTCACCAGGATCAAGCCGTGGCCCGCCGCGAACGGGGACATCACCGAGAACGCGGCATGGTCGCGGCGGATCGCGGCGGCGTGCGCGCGGAACGGGGGTGAGGTGTTGCGGCACGTCAGCACCCGCAACGAGGCCAGGGACATCGACAGCATCAGGCGGGTGCTGGGCGAGGAGAAGCTGTCGTACTGGGGGGTGTCGTACGGCACGTACGCGGGCGCGGTCTACGCGGAACTGTTCCCCGAGCGGACGGATCGGGTGGTGCTGGACAGCAACGACGACCCCGACCCGCGGCGGGTGGCGCGGGCCTGGCTGGCGAACTACTCGGTCGGGGTCGAGGACCGGTTCCCGGACTTCGCCGCCTGGGCCGCGGCGCGTGACGGCGAGTACGGCTTCGGCCGGGACCAGGCGGCGGTCCGCCGTACGTTCCTGCGGCTCGCGGAGCGGCTGGACCGGCAGCCGGTGCCGTGGCCCGGCGCCAACCCGGAGGAGCTGAACGGCAACGTGCTGCGCGACACCGTGCTCACCGCGCTCTACAGCGACGCGGGCTTCCCGATGCTGGCGGGTCTGATGCGGGCGGCGATGGCGGGCGGCCCGCTGCCCGCGCCGAACACCCCGCCGGAGAGCGCGCTGCAGAACATCGCGGCGTCGGCGGCCGCGACGCTGTGCAACGACGTGGAGTGGCCGAGTTCGGTGGACTGGCACCGTCGGCAGGTGGCGCGGGACAGGGCGCGCTACCCGTTGACGGCGGGGATGCCGGTCAACATGGGGCCGTGCGCGTACTGGCCCTACCCGGTGGCGGAGGCGCCGGTGCGGATCACGTCGCGTGGGCCGTCCAATGTGCTGCTCATCCAGAACCTGCGTGACCCGTCGACGCCGTACAGCGGGGCGAAGAAGATGCGGCGGGCGTTCGGCGAGCGGGCGCGCATGGTGGTCGTGGACTCGGGCGGGCACGGTGTCTACCTCGCGAACGGCAACGCGTGCGGCGACCGTACGGTGACCGCGTTCCTGACCGAAGGGGTACGGCCGGAGCGGGACCTGCTGTGCGAGGCGGCGGCGAAGTAGGGCCGTAGGAGTACCGAAGACAGCCGAAAGGCCGGGTGCGTGGAGCGCACCCGGCCTTTCTACGTGAGGTCAGACCGTGAGATCCTCCGCCGGCGGCAGGATCTCACCACCTATCCATGGGGAAGAAGAGCCCTGCGGAGCCGGTCGTTGGCCCGCTGGACGTCACGCCGCGCGCGCTGGACGCGCTTCAGGCGGGACACCATCCGGTACTCCTCGGCCTCCCGGTGGAGGGTTTGTATTCGGTCATTGACCAGTTCTTGATACATATACGGCATTTCGAAGCTCCTACCAGGAATGATGCTCATCGGATGTCTCGGCTTTCTGTGGTGCGGTGGGTGGGGTTCAGGCAGCGACCGGGTGCTTGCGCGGACGCCCGCGAGGCCGCTTGCGGGGGACGACGGTCCCCCTGAGGATCAGCTCGCCGCCCCAGACGCCCCAAGGCTCCTCACGCTCGAGCGCGCGGGCCAGGCAGGCCTTCTGGATCGGGCAGCCGCCGCAGAGCGTCTTCGCGAACTCGACGTCCTCGGGCGACTCGGCGAACCACAGGTCGGGGTCGGTACGACAGGGGATTCCGGCTTCGTCGATCAGGTCCATGATCGTCTTGGCCCCCATCTGTGTCTCCTTCTGGTTGTTCTTGGTCAGGTACCTCGTGGGTGTCTGGGGGATCACGGACAAACAAGAAGGCCGCGGATCCTGTCTGCGGATCCGCGGCCTGGAGGCTGAAAGTGCCGGTCAGGTTATGACCGGTTCATCCCTCCAGGGATGCGGACCGCGCAGTCCACCCTTGGTGATCTGCTGGGTCGGCACGTCGGCGCCCGCGACGTAGACGGGGGCGCCCTGGGCAGCGGCTGCGCCGTAGCCTGCGTGGATCGCGAGCTGGCTGCGGGCAGACTTGTCCTGTCGGAGCTTGGCCAGGCCACTGGCGAGCCTGACCCCGTCACGGCATGCGGAAGCGAGCCACTGCGTGGCAGACATCTCAGTCATGTTCGTCACCGGGGCTCACCTCCACTCTGGGATCGTCGGACAGGAGTGTCCGACTCGCTTGACCATGACCCTAAACCGGGAAGCCCGGAAGGGGCAACATATTTTCTACCTGCAGTTTTATGGCTTCGCCACGCGGATCATGCACTCCTGAACCACGGACACGGCCAGGTCTCCCGACGGGGTGAACATCTCGCCCCGCGCCAGACCCCGCGCACCCCCTGACCAGGGGGACTCCTGAGCATAGAGCACCCAGTCGTCGGCCCTGAAGGGGCGGTGGAACCACATGGCGTGGTCGAGCGAGGCCCCAATGACGTTCGACGCGCCCCACGCCAGGCCATGGGCGAGGAGCACGGTGTCGACGAGCGTGTAGTCGGAGGCGTAGGCGGCCAGCACGACGTGCAGCAGGCGGTCGTCGGGCAGCTCGGCGTCGTAGCGGAACCACACGTTGTTCTCCGCCGACCGCAACGACGGGTCCTTGTAGGCCTCCCAGGTCAGCGGGGAGACGTAGCGGGCGTCGACGGGGCGGGGGCGGGCCAGCCACTCCTTCCACTGGGAGTCGTCACCCACCAGCTCCAGCATGCGCGACTGGAACGTCGGCAGTTCCTCGGGACCCACGACCTGCGGCATGACCGCCGCCTGGTGGTGGACGCCCTCCTCGAAGATGTGGAAGGAGGCGGACATCGTGAAGATCGCCTTGCCGTGCTGGACGGCGACGACCCTGCGCGTGGTGAAGGACCTGCCGTCCCTGACCCGCTCCACGTTGTAGACGATCGGGATGGAGGGGTCGCCCGGGCGGATGAAGTAGGCGTGCAGGGAGTGCACGTCGCGGTCATCGGGCACGGTACGGCCTGCCGCGACGAGCGCCTGGGCCGCGACCTGGCCGCCGAAGACCCGCTGGATGCGCTCTTCGGGGCTACGCCCGCGGAAGATGTCGAGCTCGATCTGCTCCAGGTCGAGGAGGTCGAGCAGCTCCTTGAGCGCTTCGTTCACGGGGGTCCCCTTCTACGGCGGAAAGCCATCCAAACTTAGTGTGACGGGACCGATGCCTTGACCTCCCCCCGGGGCGTTGGGAGCGGACCGCTCGAAGCCGGGGGGCGGGGTGCTTTCGGGCGAGGAACGAACGGGAGAGCCCAGGCCCGGCAGGTCTCCTGTGACGAAGATCTCCCGCAGGTCGCAGGCGCTACCCGAGAGTGCGCGGCCCGATGGAGCCCGGTGTACGGCCTGGGCCGGTTGGGCTCGCCGGCATCCGGTGGTGAGGGTCTGCCGGGTGGCCGGGTCAGGTGTGGGTGCGGCAGATGTCGAGGACGGCGGCGCCGTACCGGTCGAGTTTGACCTTTCCGATGCCCGCGATCGACAGCAGTTCCTGCTCGCTCCGCGGTGCGCGTTCGGCGATCGCCTGGAGGGTGACGTCCGTGAAGACCACGTACGGCGGGACCTTGGTCTCCTTCGCCGTGGACGTGCGCCAGGCCTTGAGCGCCTCCAGCAGCGCCTCGTCGTACTCGGACGGGCACGTCGAACACCGGCCCAGCTTCTGCTCGGCCGCCGCCACCAGGGTCTTCCCGCACACCCTGCAGTGGACGGGCGCGGCGACCGGGCGGCGGGGGGCGGCGGCCGTACCCGCGGAAGAGGACGACCGCATGGGACGTCCTGTGAGCCCGTCGAGGAAGCGGGAGGGCCGGCGGCCCTTGCGCCCGCCGGGGGCGCGGGCGAGCGCCCACGACAGGCCGAGGTGGACGCGGGCGCGGGTGATGCCGACGTAGAGGAGCCGGCGTTCCTCCTCGATCTGTTCGGGCGTCTCGGCGTAGATGATCGGCATCATGCCGTCGGTGAGCCCGACGAGGAACACCGCGTCCCACTCCAGGCCCTTGGCCGCGTGGAGGGAGGCGAGGGTGACTCCTTCGACGGGAGGGGCGTGCTGCTCGGCGGCGCGGCGCTCGAGCTCGGCGACGAAGGCGGGCAGGTCGGCGCCTTCGGCGGCCAGGTCCTCGGCCAGGTCGGCGAGGGCGCGCAGCGACTCCCACTCCTCGCGCGCCTTACCGCCGCCGGGCGGGATGGGGGTGAGGCCGATGCCGCCGAGGATGCCGTGGACCTCCTGCGCCAGGGGTTCGCCCGAGGCCGATCGGGCGGCGCCGCGCAGCAGGACGACGGCCCGCCGTACCTCTGGACGTTCGAAGAAGCGGTCGGCGCCGCGCACCAGGTAGGGGATCTCCGCCTTGGCGAGCGCCTCCTCGTAGGCCTCCGACTGGGCGTTCACGCGGAACAGCACGGCGATCTCGCGGGGCGAGACGCCCTTGTCGATCAGTTTCCTGATCGCGCGGGCCACACCGGCGGCCTCGGCCGGCTCGTCGTCGTGCTCGGAGAACGTGGGCGCGGGGCCCTCGGGCCGCTGGGCGACGAGTTCGAGGCGGCGCGGGCTCTTGCCCTTGGCTATCACGAGGTTGGCGAGGCCGACGACCTCAGGCGTGGAGCGGTAGTCGCGGACCAGCTTGATCAGTGAGGCGTTCGGGTACTCGACGGAGAACCCGGTGAGGTAGCGGGGGGTCGCGCCGGTGAAGGAGTAGATCGTCTGGTTGGGGTCGCCGACCACGCACAGGTCGTCGCGGCCGCCGAGCCAGGTGTCGAGCAGGAGCTTCTGCAGCGGGTTGACGTCCTGGTACTCGTCGACGACGAAGTAGCGGTACTGCTGGCGGATCTGGTTGGCGACGTCGGGATGCTCGGTCATCACCGCGGCGGTCAGCTCGAGGATCGTCTCGAAGTCGACCAGGTGGCGCTCGCGGCGCAGCCGTTCGTAGGCCTCGTAGAGCCGGGCGATCTCCTCCGGAGGGGCGGGAGGCGAACGGTGGGCCTTGGCCGCGGCGGCGACGTAGTCCTCGTGGCCGATCTGGGTGACCTTGGCCCACTCGATCTCCGAGGCGATGTCGCGCAGCTCCGACCTGTCGGGGCTGCGGCGGATCAGTCTGGACGCCTCGACGAGCAGCGGCAGCTTCGACTCGATCACCGAGGGCGCGGACCCGCCGATCACCTTCGGCCAGAAGTAGGTGAGCTGGCGCAGCGCGGCGGCGTGGAAGGTACGCGCCTGCACGCCGGGTGCGCCGAGTTGCCGCAGCCGCTGCCGCAGCTCCCCCGCCGCACGAGTGGTGAAGGTCACGGCGAGCACGCCCTGCGCGTCGACGACGCCCGACTGCACGGCGTGCGCGATGCGATGGGTGATCGCCCTGGTCTTGCCCGTGCCGGCACCGGCGAGCACGCAGACCGGGCCGCGCACGGCCTCGGCCACCGCGCGCTGCTCAGGGTCGAGCCCGGTCAGAACGTCGTCGCCTGTCATCACATCAACATCCTCGCAGCAGGTGGCGGGGGGCTGCTCCATTCTGGCAACATGCCGCCGTCACCTGTTTCTTCGTCGCTGAGATGCGAAAAGTAGGTCATTTCCCCCACAATGGGGCCCGACCGAATCATGGGGGAAAGGAAGGCCCGTGCGAGCTGCGGTGTTCGCGAGTGTTCTCGCTGCCGTCGCGTTGGTCCCCGGAGTGGCGCACGCGTCGAAGGATCCGACCCCCTCGTACAGCGACCCGCTGGGCGGCACGACGTTCGAGACCGTGTCGTACGGCCCCGGCCGCCACCAGGCCATGGACGTCTGGTGGATGCCCGACTACACCAAGCATCCCGCCGTCTTCCTCATCCACGGCGGCTGGTGGTCGGGCGGCGACAAGAAGTACATGACCGAGATCACCCGCAGCTACGTCGAGCTCGGCTACACGGTCTTCAACCTCAACTACCGCCTGTCCACCGAGGCGCCGTGGCCCGCGCAGCGCACCGACGCGTTCGACGCCATCGCGACCGCCCGCAGGCACGCCGACCGCTGGAACTTCGACCCGAACAACTACGTGGTCGTCGGCTTCTCCGCGGGCGGCCACATCGCCGCCGCCGTGGGCACGTACGGCGACGGCGCGCTCCAGGGGCTCAAGGGCGTCGTCGGCGTCTCCCCCGTGATCTCGCCGCTGCGGGCCTACACCGACGGCGCCGACTCGACCGACCCCAACCGTGTCAAGCTGCGTGACGCCGCGATCAAGCTGGCGGGCGGGTGCGAACCCAAGGGCAAGTGCTCGCGGGTGTGGGCGTCGATGGAGGTGCCGTGGCACGCCAGCAAGAAGGACGCGCCGATGCTGACCGTCCACTCCGATGACGAGTTCGTGCCCGCGGCGCAGAGCCTGCTGCTGAAGCAGATGCTCGGCCAGGTCGGGGTGAAGATGACGGTCTTCACCGAGCCAGGCATCTCGCACAGCGCGCCGCTCTACAGGGAGCCAGGCGTGGCCGAGCGCGTGCAGAAGTGGATCGAGGAACGGCTGTCGTCCTGACCCTGGGATTACGAAGGCCCTGCCGATTGTTGCGCTCTTTGGCCTTCGTTTGAACCCGGAAGGATTGTCTTATGGCGCTCACCGTCTACTCCACTACCTGGTGCGGTCCCTGCAAGCGGCTCAAGAGCCAGCTCAGCCGTGAGGGCATCGCCTACGAAGAGGTCGACATCGAGCGGAACCCCGCGGCGGCGGAGTTCGTGATGAGCGTCAACAACGGCAACCAGACGGTGCCAACTGTTGTTGTAGATTCCCCTAGCGGTCGGACGGTGTTGACCAACCCGCCCGTCGCCCAGATCAAGCGCCTGCTTGAGGGCGCGGCGTCCCTGGGGTAGAGCAGAGCTGCCCCGGCTTGGCGTGTTCTCGAGCCGGGGCTTTTACCTCGCCCGGGCCAACGGCTGTTGCCAGCACGGGTGCCGACCCTCCGGATGCCGGATCGCATGATGAGGCGCTTCGGTCTGATGAACGCATTCCCTGGCTCGGTTACGGCCAGGGCTAATCAACTGGGGGGCTCGACCAACCGGGCGAGCAGTCCCGATCTTGAAATGTCCACGTTCGGCTGGCTCAAGAACCAGGACCGGATTGCCCGTGAGTGACTGCGCCTCCTTCGAAAGGTCGGTCCCCGTGAGGTAAATGAGTGGGTCCTTGAGCCCCCTCCCGGGGCTGGTGTCCTTGAAAAGGACTCTCAGGCCCGCATCGCGTAGTGACATCGGGCCGCCGAGGCGTTCCTGACCTCCGCCCGGAACCCGAACACCCAGCGAGCTGGGACAGCGGCACCGCCCACTTGCTACCCCGACTGCCGCGGCTACCGGATGACAGCTCCCGCACCCACGGGCCGCTCTTCCTCGCCCAACGTCGACCCGTGCCCGCCTGCCGGTCTGCTGCCGCTGACGTCTGCCCGCACACCGGCCGCCGCCTCGGCTACTATCGCGCCCGCGTCCTGCTCAACACCTACGCCGGGCTCGATCTCCACCAGCTCCGCCACTCCGCCCGACCAATCGGCGTGAATGTGCGCCAGGTGAGCGCGTATCAGTACCTCGGGTTGCTGGGTGGGCGGTCGAGGATGAGGTCGCCGGCGCGGGCGATGACCTGCGCGCGGGTGCGGCCGGGATGGTCGGCGGCGATCAAGTGGCTGCCGATGGCCGCGCAGAAGGCGAGCAGAGCGCGGGCCTCGACCTCGTCGGGGTCGGGGCAGAACGTGCTGATCGCGTCGCGTGACAGCTGCATGCGCCGGTTGTCCACGCGACGTAGGCGTTCGGCGACGGCCTGGTCGCGGCGGGCCCATTCGCGGATGGCCAAGTCGATGGGGAGCAGGCGGTCGCTGGAGAAGGTGAGCTGCCCGGCCAGCCGGACCTTGTCCAGCACGTCGCCGCCCTCCCGCTCGACCCGGTCGAGGACGTCGTCGACGCTCTCGCGCTCCCAGGTGTCCAGCATCTCTGTCAGCAGCGCGTCGCGGTCGGCGAAGTAGCCGTAGAAGCCGCCCTTGGTCACGCCGAGCGCCTTGGCCAGGGCCTCGACACGCACCGCGTCCACGCCACCCTCGGCCAGTGCCCGCAGCCCCTCCTCGATCCAGATTTCACGCGGTGTGCGCAGCGTACCCATCGTATGACCCACCTCACTCTTTCCATCCGTTGTACGGAGCCGTATAACCGGTCTAGCCTCAAGTTATACGCAGCCGTATAACAATAGAGGGGACAGTAGTCGTGTCATTCGGTTTCGTCGCCTTCCCATCCCCGGCTCCCGAGCACGCCGAGGAGTTCGCGGGCCGATACCCCCAGGTCATCGACGCGGGGCGCACGCGGCCGGGCCTCCTGCGCGCCGAGAACTGGGGCGCTCCCGGCACGGACGCCGTCGTCATCACCGGTGCGCTCGAGTCCGAGGATGCCTGCCGGGCGTCAGCCGAGACCGTCCACGAGCTGGGCGCGGCGCCGACGGCTTCAGCGACCGGGAGGTCAAGCCCCGCCAGGCCCACCGCTTCCTATCGTGGTGACGGGGAGGCCGGCCATGTCTAGGAGACTTCCCGACACCGAGCACACCAGCCGCCCGTGGCGGATCCACGAGATCACGCCCGACTTCCGGGTGGAGGACGTGTGGGCGTTCCGCACACCCGACGCCGGACCGGACGACTTCCCCGCCATGCTCGCCGCGCTGCGAGCGACCGGCGGACCCGCCGGGCAGCCCTTGCCGACCCGGTTCCTGTTCGCCGTGCGCTGGAAGCTGGGTGCCCTGTTCGGCTGGGATGATCCCCGGCAGGGCGTCGGCGGGCGGGTGTGGTCACTGCGCGAGCGCCTGCCGCCCGACCTGCGCCTGGCGCCGCTCAGCCCGAACCTCGACGGCACCCCGTTCACCGACCTCTACGAACTCGGCGACGAGTTCGCCATGGAACTGGCGAACAAAACCGTTCACACCGTCTGCCACCTCGGGTGGGTCCCCACCGACAACGGCGACCACGAGCTGCGGATGGCGGCCCTGGTCAAACCCAACGGCCTGTTCGGACGCCTCTACATGGCCGCCATCGCCCCGTTCCGCTACCTGGTCGTCTACCCGGCACTCACCCGACGATGGGAACGCGCGTGGCGGGACCACGCCCACCCCACGGCCACGAACGCCTAAACCAAGCAGAGACCGCCTCGCTCCACCACGAGAATGGAACCTCAAATGATCAAATGGGCCGGCTGGCTCATCACGCTATTCGGAGCCGCGCACACGCTCGGCGCCCTGACGGTGGAAAAGGCCGCGCGCCACACCGGGACGTGGTTCAGCGGGAGGCTGTGGGGGGACGACCTCGCCGCGATGAGCCCGGCGAACAGCGCGTACTGGCTGAGTTTGGCCAGCTTCGGCGTACCGCTCATCGTGGTCGGCCTGATCGTGCTGTGGCTTGACCGGCGCGGCATTACGCCACCGCCGTTCATCGCCTGGACGCTGGGGATCTGGACCGTGGTCGGCGCGGTGGTCCTCCTGTTCACGCCCTGGCCGATCCTCCTGCTCGCGAACGTCCTGCTGCTGATCGGAGCCCGCCGCGCCGCCCGCCACGACAACCCCGCGCCCCACGCCGACATAACGCGGACCCCGTAGGAGACCGCGTTATGTCCGGGCATCCCCAGCCCACCCCGCTGCCGGTCCGGTCAGGCGACCTGTGTCGCGGCGCCTTCGCTGAGCCTGCCGTCGCTCATGCTGAGCACGGTGTCGACCATCGCCAGGGTGGCGAGATCGTGCGTGACCATCACGGTGGCAAGGTCGTTCTTCTGGGTGAGATCGGCCAGGAGGGAGACGATCTGCTCGCCCCGGCGGTGGTCGAGCGCGCTCGTCGGCTCATCGACGAGCAGGACCGCGGGAGAGTTCATCAGCGCACGGGCGATGTTGACGCGCTGCCGCTCGCCTCCCGACAGCTGGTGCGGGCGCTTGTGTTCCTTTCCGCCCAGATCGACAGCGAGCAGTAGCTCCCGGGCGCGGCTGCTGGCCGTACGCGGAGATTCGCCGGCCAGGTGCGCCATCACCAGGAGCTGGTCGAGCGCGGTGAGGGAGGGCAGCAGGTTGGCCTGCTGGAACACGATGCCGATGTGGTCGCGGCGGACCCGCGTGCGGGCCGCCTGGCCGGCTCGTGAGACATCCTGCCCGGCGACGCTCACGGTGCCCTCGCTGGGCGTGATGAGGGTGGCGGCGACGGCGAGCAGGCTGGACTTGCCCGAGCCGGACGGGCCGACCACCGCGGCGAACTCGCCTGGAGCGACGGTCAGGCTGACGTGGTCGAGCGCCGTCAGGGCGCGGTCCCCGTCGGGGTAGGTCAGCACGACGTCGGTGAGGGCGAGGGTCATCGGGAGGCTCCCAGGGCGATCAGCGGGTCGACAGAGGTGATCTTGCGGATGGCCAGGGCGGCGCCCGCGGCTCCGAGGAGGATCATCACGGCCACTGGAACGACGGTGGTGGTCACCGACAGCACGAAGGGGACGGTGCCCTCGACGAGCGCGCCGAGGCCCGCGCCGAGCAGGCCGCCTGCGCTCGCGCCGGCGAGCAGCACGATGACCGCCTGGGCGAGCGCGTCCTGCAGGAGGTAGCCGGAGCTCGCGCCGAGCGCCTTGAGCACGGCGACGTCGGCACGCCGCTGGATCGTCCAGACGGTGAAGAAGGCGCCGATGACCAGCGCCGAGATCGCGAACAGGAAGCCGCGCATGAGCTGGAGTGAGCCGTTCTCGGAGGAGAAGGAGCCGATCGCGGCGGGCGAATCGGACAGCGTGAGCGTCGTCGTGCCGAGTCGGGCGTCGGTGGCGGCCAGGTCGGGTGCACCGGCGGTGCGTAGAGCCAGGACGGTCGCCACCGTATCGGCGTCGCCCTGGCGGCCCGTCCGCTCCCAGTCGCCGATGCTGATCCAGGCGACCGGGGTGTGGCTGTAGGACGCTTCGCCGCCGATGCCTGCGACGGTGAAGTCCTTGCCGGAGATCTGCACCGTGTCGCCGGTCTTCACCGCGGTGTCGGCCGCGAGCGCGGCGGACAGGACGACGTTGCCTGTGTCGACCGGCTCTCCCTGGGCGAGGTCGCCGCCGGGCTGGATGCCGAAGAGGGCTACGCCCGCGCTTTGGTCGTCGCCGTAGGCGAGCCTCGACATGGAGACGCCGAGCCGCTCGGCGGTGACGCCCGCCACCTGCTGCCAGTCCTTCCAGGTCTGGTTGCCGATACGGCTGTCGGCGAAGGCGGCCTTCTCGCCGCTGTCGAAGACGATGTGGTCGGCGGGCAGGTTCTCCACTGCCGAGATGTTCTCCCGCGCCAGCCCTGCGGTCAGTCCGGAGAGCATGGTCACCAGGAGGGTGATGAGGAAGACGACGGTGCCCATGAGAGCGAACCGTCCCTTCGCGAAGCGCAGGTCTCTGAGCGCCACGAACACGGCGCGTCCCCCGTTGCGGTCGAATCGAACGTTGACTCCGTCAGCGTCCTCGTGCCGGGCACGCGCGCACATCGTGCATGCGGTCGCCCGGAATACTCCTTTTGAACGATGCAGGAGATGAACGATCTCGCATACTCTGTGTGAGAAATGGCTGACTATCCGTTCCCGCCCGCGTTGCGGCTGCTCCGGTGGACCGTCCACGGCACGTTCGCGATCCTCCTGGTGATCGCGTTGGCCGGCGTCATCAGGCAGGGACAGCCGCTGCTGGTCCTGGGTGGGACGCTCCTCGGGGTTCTCTATGCGGCAGGCCTCCTGATCGAGGGACGGCTGCCGCACTTCGGGGGAGCGACGCACCTGCGCCTGGGCCGGGTCTGGCTGGTGATGATCACGGTCGGGTGGGCTTGGCTCGCCCTGGCAGCGCACCAGTTCGTCTGGCTGGCGTTCCCCCTGTTCTTCGCCTACCTCCACCTGTTGCCCCTGGCCGTCGCGCTGCCGGGCGTGGCGGTGCTGACCGTCGCGGCCGTCCTCGCCGCCGCCTGGCACGAGGGCCGCCTGACCGCCGCTCAGGTCATCGGGCCGACGATCGGTGCCGCGGTGGCCACTCTGATGGCGATGGTCTACAAGGCGCTCTACGCGGAGAGCGAGGAGCGCCGCCTGCTGATCGACGATCTGGTCCGCACGCGCGGGAAGCTGATCGAAGCGGAGAGCGACGCCGTACGGCTGGCCGAGCGCGAGCGGCTGGCGAGGGAGATCCACGACACGCTGGCGCAAGGCATGTCCAGCATCATCCTGCTGCTGCGCGCCGCCCGGCGGGATCTCGCGCAGGACCCGTCCGCGGCCGAGCGCCGCATCACCGAGGCGGAGGACGCGGCCAAGGAGAACCTGGAAGAGGCGCGCAACTTCGTCAGGGCCCTGGCTCCGCCGGCGCTGCAGCACTCGTCCCTGGTCGCGGCGCTGCGCAGGATCAGCGACTCCGCGGTGGCCGGCACGCCCATCCAGGCGCGCTTCGAGGTCTCGGGCGCCCCGGTGCTGTTGCCCGCGGACTACGATGCGACGCTGCTGCGTATCGCCCAGGGCGCGTTGGGCAACATCAGTCGCCATTCCGGCGCCGGGCACGCCGGTGTGACGCTCACGTACCTGGACGACGCGGTCATGCTGGACGTGTACGACGATGGCCGGGGGTTCGACCCCGCCAGTACCGCCGGGTTCGGCCTGCGCGCGATGCGCGAGCGGGTGGGAGCCCTGGGCGGCAGCATCGCCGTGGAGTCGGCCCCCGGCGAGGGCACGGCAGTCGTGGCCACCCTGCCGCTGCCGCCCCAGGAGGCGCCGTGATCCGGATCGTCCTGGTGGATGACCATCCCGTGGTTCGCTCCGGTCTGCGGGCCATGCTCAGCGGGCAGCCGGATTTCGACCTGGTCGGCGAGGCCGCCACCGCCGAGGAGGGCGTGGAGCTCGCCGGAACGCTCGCTCCCGACGTCGTGCTGATGGATCTCCAGCTCGGGCCTGGCATGCACGGCAGCGAGGCCACTCGGCGCGTCGTGGCCCTGGGCGGGCCCCGGGTCCTCGTGCTGACCACGTTCGACACCGACGCCGACATCGTCGCCGCCATCGAGGCGGGCGCCACCGGTTACCTGCTCAAGGACGCTCCGTCGGACGACCTGCACGCCGCCATCCGATCGGCCGCCGCGGGAGCCAGCGCTCTGGCGCCCAGCGTCGCCTCGCGCCTGCTGGGCCGGGTGCGCACGCCCGACACCACGCTCAGCCCGCGCGAGCTGGAGGTCCTCGGCCACGTCGCCGCGGGCCTGTCGAACCGGCACATCAGCAAGGCCATGTTCCTCAGCGAGACCACGGTCAAGACTCACCTGGCACACATCTACACCAAGCTGGGCGTCGACTCGCGAACCGCGGCTGTCGCCGTGGCCTCGAAGAAGGGCCTCATCCGTCCCCCGTGAGCCGAGCCAGGCAAGGACGACGTCGAGTCGGGAGCCCGCCGCGGACCTCCAGGCGGTGATCTCGTCGTGACACGGCGGGCGGGGCCCCTTGTGGTCTTACGGCCGGGTGAGGGGTGGCGGGTAGCCTCCTGCCTGGCCGGACAGCAGCCATGGCTCGAGGATGTGCGTCGCGGGCACGTCGGCCAGCTCAGGGACGTACCGCCGGACGTACTCGCCGTCGGGGTCGAACCGCCTGGCCTGCCGCAGCGGGTTGAACGTCCTGTTGGGCCGCGTGTCGTTGCCCGTGCCCGCGACCCACTGCCAGTTGCCCGCGTTGTCGGCCACGTCCCCGTCGAGCAGCAGGTCGAAGAAGTGGTCGTAGCCCACCCGCCAGTCGATCCTCAGGTGCTTGACGAGGTAGGCGGCGGTGATCAGGCGGGCGCGGTTGTGCATCCATCCCTCGGCGAGCAGCTGGCGCATGCCGGCGTCGACGATCGGCACTCCTGTCATGCCCTCGCGCCAGGCCTGCTCGGCGTCCTTGTCCGAGCGCCACGTCGTGCCTCGCGGCCGGTAGTCGCGCCGGTTCAGGTCGGGGAAGGCGAAGGCGACCTGGTGGTGGAAGTCGCGCCAGCACAGCTGCCTCACGAAGGCCTCGTTCCCGCAGGCGGCCAGCTCCAGCGGCGACAGGCAGCCGAACCTCAGGTAGGGGCTGAGCCTGGAGGTCCCGTCGCCCGCCAGGTCGTCGCGCAGGTCCTCGTAGCCGTCCAGGCGGTCGCGCGTCCAGGCGCGCATCCTCTTCCTGGCTGCCCCCTCGCCACCCTCGATCCCTCCGTACGGCAGGCCGCGCGGGATGGCGCCGGCCCGCAGCCCCTTGGGCGTCGGGACGGCTTCGGGCGCCCCGACGATCGATCGCCGCGGCGCGCCGGACCACGCGCGCCAGTACGGGGTGAAGACCCGGTAGTGGTCGCCCCCGCCCGAGGGGCGGAGCAGGTCGGGCGGCACGACGGTCACGCCGGGGAAGCGCCGGAACTCGATCGGCTCCTCCGCGAACCTCCGCTGCCTGCGCCTGGCGAGCGAGCTGACGTCGGCGCTGGTGAAGACGGCCGTCGCCGACGTCTCACCGGCCAGCCGCATCGTCTCGGCGACCGTGTCGCCCTGCCGTACGAGGAGGTCTCCGCCGCGGGCGCGCAGCGAGTCGCGCAGGTCCCGCAGGCAGTCGTGCAGGAACGGGCGGCGGCGCCCCGAGGGGATGGCAGGGTCGAGCACGAACAGCGGCACCACCCGCCTGGCCTGGGCGCAGGCGGCGGCAAGCGCCGGGTGGTCGTGGACCCTGAGGTCCCTGTTGAAGAGCACTATCACGGTGTCCATCACTTCGGGCATTCGACGGCCGGCGCCGGGCGGTTGCGGTCAGGGACCGGCCGATCCGACACAATGTCGGGATCGGTGCGCATGAGCGGGGCGACGAGCCTCACGAGGAAGGGCCCGGGTACGGCATCGGCGCCGTGTCCAGGCGGCTCGGCGTGCCCGCGCCCACGCTGCGGACGTGGAACCTGCGGTACGGCATCGGCCCGTCCAGGCGCAGTCCCGGTGGCCACCGCCGCTATGACGCGGGGGACCTGCGGCGCCTGGAGGAGATGAACCGGCTGATCCACGCGGGCGTCCCGCCCGCCGACGCCGCCCGCGAGGCCCTTCGCCTCAGCATCACGCCCGACGACGCCAGGGAGGCGCCTGCCGTACCGCGGGCCGAGGAGGAGCGGGGGCAGGTGCCGACGGCGGCGTCGGTGGCCAGGGCGGCGTGCGCGCTCGACGGGCGCGCGGTCGCCGACGGCCTCGCCGCCGCGCTGGCGGGGCGCGGGGTCGTGTGGACGTGGGAGCGGCTGGTCCGCCCCGTCTTCAGGACGATCTGCCTCAGGCAGACGGAGACGGGGGCAGGCGTCGACGTCGAGCACCTGTTCTCCGACCGGTTGCTGGCCGCGCTGTTCCCGCTGATCGAGCGGCCCGCCCGCCCCGTGAACACGCGGCCGGTGCTGCTGGCGTGCGCGGAGGAGGAGCAGCACAGTCTGCCCGTCTACGCGCTGGCCGCCGCGCTGAGCGTGAACAGGCTCGTGGAGACGCGGGTGCTGGGCGCCCGCACGCCGTACTCCGCGCTGGGGGACGCGATGCGCCGCCTGGGTCCTTCCGTCGTCTTCGTCTGGTCGCAGCAGCCCTCGACCGGCGACCCTGCCCCGCTGAGCGCGTTGCCGTCGCCGCGCCCTCCCGGCCGGGTGGTCGTCGGCGGCCCGGGATGGGCGGAGCCGCTGCCCGCCAGGGTCACCCGGGTGGCCTCGCTGGACGAGGCCGTCACCGTGGTCTCCGCCGCCGTCGACTGATCTCCCTCGACTTGGTTGCACGGCTTCCCACCGGCGGGGTTGAATGAGTTTTGAATAAGTTATCTCGCGAGGGAGGCGACATGGAGGCACTCGCCGAGTGCTACCGCACCCACGCCTCGCTGGTCCGCTCCTATCTGCGCCGCCTCGTGCCGGCGCAGGACATCGACGACGTCACCCAGGTGGTGTTCACAGAGATCTGGCGGTCCAGACACAGGTACGACCCGGCCAGGAGCCTGGAGACGTGGGTCCTGGGCATCGCCCACAAGAGGGCCGTCGACCACCTGCGCGGCCGCCGACCACCCACCGTCCCGCTGGAAGCCGTCGGCGACCCCCAGGGGCCCGACGGCAGGGCGGTCGGCGACGACCTCGCCGACCGCGACCTCGTCCGCCGCGCGCTCGCCGAACTGCCCGCGCCGCAGCGCCAGGCCATCGAGCTGGCCTACTACGGCGAGCTCAGCCAGCGGGAGATCGCCGAACGGCTGCGGGTCCCGCTCGGCACCGTCAAGGCCCGTACGGCACGCGGCCTGCACCGCCTCTCGACGCTGCTGGCGGCGGCATGACGGCCAGACCGAGGATCGCGGTCTCCAGCTGCCTGCTGGGCGAGCTCGTCAGGTTCAACGGCGGGCACAGCCGTGACAGGTTCCTGTCCGGAGCCCTCGACCCGTTCGTGGACTGGGTGCGGATCTGCCCCGAGATGGAGCTCGGGCTCGGCACCCCGCGCGAGACGCTCAGGCTGGAGCGCTCACCCGACGGGCCGAGGCTGATGACCCGCACGACGGGCGTCGACCTGACCGGCCGCATGACCGCTCTGGCGCGTGCCCGCAGCGCCGCGCTCGACGTGGACGGGTATGTGTTCAAGTCCAGGAGCCCCAGCTGCGGCCTCCACGGCATCCCGCTCCACCCCGAGGGGGGCGGCAGGCCCGTCGGCAAGCGCAACAGGGGCGCGTTCGCCTCGGTCGTGACGGACGCGCACCCCCTGCTCCCCGTCGAGGACGAGGGCAGGCTCAACGACGCGCTGCTCAGGGAGAGCTTCGTGGAGCGGGTCTTCGCCCATGCCAGGCTACGCGAGCTGCTGGACGGCGAATGGCGGCCCGCCGACCTGGTCGCCTTCCACGCCAGGCACAAGATGCAGATCCTCGCCCATGACCCCGTCCACTACAGGGAGGCGGGCCGCGTGGTGGCGAGGGCGGGCGTGCGGCCCAGGCAGGAGCTGGGCGCCGACTACGCCAGGGCGTTCCGCTCGGCGCTGGCGACCAAGGCCACCGTGGGCAGGAACGTCAACGTGCTGCAGCACTGCATGGGAATGATCACGCTCGACCCGGCGAGACGGGCGGACCTGGTGGAGGTCATCGAGTCGTACCAGGCGGGCCGGGTGCCGCTCAGCGTCCCCACGACCCTGCTTCGGCATCACGCCCGTTGCCAGCCCGCCGCCTACGTACGCGACCAGACCTACTTCCTGCCCTTCCCCGAGGCGCTGCGCCTGCGCAACCACGTGCCGGCGTGACCGTTCGGACGGGCGGGGCCCCGCCGGGTCACCAGTCGCCGGACAGGTGGCCGCCGTACCAGGTCTCGATCAGGCGGCGGGCGATGGAGACGGGCGGCGGGAGCCGTACCTCGCCGCTCTCCAGTGCGGCCAGCAGCTCCGCGCGCGTGAACCAGCGGGCCTCGGCGATCTCGTCGGCGTCGCAGACGAGCTCGGTGGTCGTGGCGTGGGCGAAGAAGCCCAGCATGAGGCTGCGCGGAAAGGGCCACGGCTGGCTGCCCAGGTAGCGGGGGTTGACGACGGTGACGCCCACCTCCTCGGCCACTTCGCGGATGACCGCGTGCTCCAGCGACTCCCCCGGCTCCACGAACCCGGCCAGGATCGACAGCCTGCCTTCGGGCCACTGGGGCCCGCGGGCCAGCAGGCAGCGGTCGAGCTCGTCGCGGACCAGCATGATGACCGCGGGGTCCACCCTGGGGAAGTGCTGGCTGCGGTCCTCGGGGCAGACGCGGATGTGCCCGCCCGCCTCGACTCTCGTACGGCTGCCGCACCGCGGGCAGAACTCGTGGGTGGTGTGCCAGGCCTCCAGGGCGACGGCGTAGACGAGCAGGCCCGCGTCGCGGTCGCCCAGGAGCGCTCCACCCTGGCGCAGGCCGGCGGGGAACGGCTCACCCTCAGGGGTCTCGTTCAGGTTCAGCGGCGCGACGACGCGGCCGTTGGTGTCGGCCGTGGCGAACCCGGGCAGCGGCGCGGCGACCGCGAAGTAGGCGACGTCGTTCTCGACGCCGAGCAGGTAGCGCTCCCCCTCGGGAGCCTCCTCCGTGGTGTACAGGACGGCCTCGACCTGGTCGCCCGTGCGCCTGACCAGTGTGTGGCCGTCGCTGACGATCAGCACCCTGCTCGCGGGGTCCGCCCACGCCCTGGCGATCCAGTCCGGGTCGCCGCGCAGGAGCGCCGACCTGTCGATCGTGCCACGCGCGAGTAGCAAGGGCCCCAGCAACTGCTCTTCGGCCGTCGTCTCCACGCGCCACTTCCTCCCCGAAGGTCAGATGTCATCTTATGACGGTCCTTTGACCGCAGCAGGACGCAGGGCCCCGGACGGTGAACGTCAGGGGCCCGCTGTCAGGCAGCGTAGACCACCAGGTTGTCGCGGTAGCCGTGTCTGCGCTCATCGACGCCGCCGCCACAGGTGATCAGCCGGAGTTCGGGCGGCCTGTCGGGCCGTACATCTATATGGCGGCGCAGGCCGCAGAAGACGGCCGGGCATGAGAGGACTCTCATATCGGGTGATTACGCTGTCCGTGCCGCAGGATGATCTCCACCGCGCTAGGATTCTGCCGAGTTAGGTTAGCCTTACCTGAGCCCCGGGGGTGTCACGCGTTGCGGCTGTACGTGATCGCTGCCAAACCGACCGACTCGGTGACCGGCGGTTTCCTGCCCGCGGCCCGCGCCATGGGCTGCGACGTCACGATCCTCACCGACCGGCCGCGACAGCACCCCGACGCGATCGCGTGCGACGTGTGGGATCCGCGTGCGGTGATCGACACCATCGCTCACCACCACCGGCCTGACGTGATCTTCTCCAACTCCGACCACCTGCAGGTGGAGACGGCGCTGGCGGCGGAGTACTTCGGCCTGCCCGGCAAGGACTGGCGGGCCTGCCTGGCGGCCAAGAACAAGTCGCTCACCCGCAGGCGGCTGGCCGAGGCCGGGGTGGAGCGGGTCTGGTCCGTACGGCTGGCCCCCGGCGACCCCGTGCCGGGCCGCGTGCCGTACCCGGTGGTGGTGAAGCCGCGTGAAGGGGTGGCCAGCGAGGACGTCATGCTGGTCGAGCGCGACCTGGAGAAGGCGATCGCCGGGCTGCGGGACCGGCCGCTGGTCGTGGAGGAGTACCTGGAGGGGCCGCTGCGCACGCTGGAGACGCTCGGCGACGGCGCCACGACACGGGTGCTGGGCGGATTCGAGACCACGCTGGGACCGCTGCCGTACTTCGTCGAGGAGCGGCTGGACTGGGCGCCCGACCCCGAACCGCACGTGCTGCGAGCGCTGACCGCGCTGGGCGTCGGCTTCGGGGCCTGCCACACCGAGTACGTGGTCACCGGCAAGGGGCCCAGAATCGTCGAGGTGAACTACCGCGTCATCGGCGATCACTGCGACTTCCTCCTGGCCGACCTCCTCGGCGTGCCGCTGTTCGAGTGGATCCTGCGGGTGCACATGGGCGAGCCGGCTCCTGAGGTTCCCTCCGCCACCGGACACGGGTGCGCGGTGAGTGTGGTGGCCGACAGATCGGGCGTGGTCGTGGAGGCGCCGCCCGCGTACGAAGGGGACGGGTTGTGGCACAGGCCGCTCAGAAGCGTGGGCGACAGGGTGGAGCTCACCCACACCAACCGCGACTACCTGGGCGTGATCAGAGCGGTCGGGCCCTCGGCGGAGAGGGTCGAGGAGGCCGTCGGATCGTTCATGAGACGGCACCCGTGGGTGATCGCGTGAGACCGCGCGAGCCGTACCTGGCCAGGAGGGTTCTCGACGCGCTGCTGCGGGAGGACTACGGCGACCTGGCCAAGCGCGTCACCAGGAGCAAGGAGGGCGTGGCGCTGCTGCTGGCCGACGGCAGGCGCGTACGGCTGGCTCCCGGCCTGCTCTTCCAGGACTTCGTCGTCGCCGACGACGAGCTGCTCGGCCTCGAACAGGTACTGAACACGCTGCAGGAGATCGCCGCCCCGGAGGACGCGGAGGGGGTGGCCGCCTTCTTCGAGGAGTGCGTGGAGGCCCTGCACGCGCTCGAACTGCACGACGAGCACCGGCCCCGCATCACGGGCAGGCAGCTGGCCGACTACGAGTCGCTCGCCGCCTTCGTCGACCACCCCGTCTACCCGACGGCGCGGGCGCGGGCCGGACTGTCGGACGACGAGCTGCTCGCCTACGCCCCCGAGTTCGCGCCCTCGTTCGACCTGCGGTGGGCGTGGGTGCCGCGCGAGCACGTGACGGGCGAGGCCACGCACTGGGCGCGAGAACAGGACGGCGCGGTGCTGCTGCCCGTCCACCCGCTGACCGTGGGCGCGCTGCCACCGCAGGCCCGCATCACCGACGACGGGCCGCCGATCACGGTCAGGCCCACGCTGTCCATGCGGACGGTCCAGCTCGACGCCCGCACGCAGCTGAAGCTGCCGCTGCCCACCAGCACGCTCGGCCGCCGCAACCGCCGCTCGATCAAACCGTCGACGCTCGCCGACGGAGCCGCGGCCGAACGGCTGCTGCGCGGGCTGGCGGACCCCGGCATCCTGCTCGCCGACGAGCAGACCTACGCCCACGCGGGGCACGAGTACCTCGGCTGGATGCTGCGCCGCCTGCCCGAGGGCAGGATCATCCCCGTCGCCGCGCTGAACGTCCCCGAGGTGCGCGACGAGCTCGGCGACGTGGAGTCCCTGCTCACCCGCTACCTCACGACGCTGCTGGGCTGGAACGTGCGGCTGTTCGTCCGGTACGGCGTGGCCCTCGAGGCCCATCAGCAGAACCTCGCGATCGTGCTGACGAGCGGCGATCTCAAGCTGCTCGTCAAGGACAACGACGGCCTGCTCGCCTCCCCTGCCAGGCTGGCCGCCGCGGGCGTGGCACCACCGTCCTTCGCCGACGAACGGATGCTCACCGACGACCCGCACGCGCTCGCCGACGTGTTCGTGACCATCACCCTGCATCTGGCCGCCGCCTCCATCGCCTTCGGCGCGCTGCCGGCCGACCGCGCTGCCGCGCTGGTGCGCTCGTGTCTGGAGGAGGCGCTGGCCGAGCACGGCGACGACCCCATGGCCAGGCTGCTGCGCGCCCGCACCCTCGACGCGGTCAGGCTGACCGGCAAGTCGATGATCACCGCGGGGACACTGGTGGCCAAGGAGCGTTCGGGCGCGCGCGACGTCAACAAGTTCTACGGCACCAGCGGGCCCAACTACCTGCGGGTCCTTTCCCTGCTGAGGAGCGCTTGATCATGGAGAGCCTGGTCCTCGACCCGCCCGCGGCGATCGCCGAGGAGGCCACGCTGTCGGCGCTGCTGCGCTGCTGCGTGCGGGAGGTGGCGGGACCGCGAGGGCACGTGTGGCACGCTTCGCCGTACCTGCTGCTGACGGTGGCCGACACCCTCATCAGGGCGCGCACGGCCGGCGGCGCCGCGCTGCGGTTCGAGGGGCAGGTGGAACGCCTGGAGTTCGGCGCGTGGGTGCCGCTGACGGCCGACGCGCTGGTCAAGCTGGCCGAGGCCGAGCTCGACGGGCACAACCCCGAGTTCGCGGAGCAGGTGGCGGCCAGCAGGGACGCGCTGGCGGCGATCCTGCGGGCCCGCTCCTGCGCGCTGCCGCCGAACGATCCGTGGCTCGCCTCGGAACAGGCGCTCGTCCTCGGCCACCCGTTCCACCCCTCGCCCAAGGCGCGCGGCGGAGACGACTGGCTGCGCTACGCGCCCGAGGCCCACGCCTCCTTCCCGCTGCGGCTGCTGGGCGTGCGCGAGGACGTGCTGGCGCAGGAGGGCGACGCCTCCGCCCTCGACCTGGCGGGGATCGCGCCGCCCGGCTACGCGCTGCTGCCCGCCCACCCGTGGCAGCTCGACCTGATCAGGCCCGCCTTCGACGACCGGCTGATCGACCTGGGCCCGGGCCCGCTCGTCGCCCCCACCTCCTCGGTGCGAACGGTCTACGACCCGGTGAGCGGGAACTGCCTGAAGTTCAGCCTCGACGTGCGGATCACCAACTGCGTGCGGAAGAACGCCTGGTACGAGCTGTCGGGCGCGGTCGCGCTGACCGAGCGGCTCACGCCGGTCTTCGACCAGCTCGCCCTGAGGTTCCCCGGCACGCGCTGGCTGCCGGAGCCCGGCTACCGGTCGGCGGCGCTGGACACCAGACTGCTGGAGGGACTGGGCGTGATCGTGCGGGCCGGCCCGTGGTCGGTGTGCTCGCCCGGTCTGACGCCCGTGCTGGCGGGCGCGCTGGCCTGCGCGGCCCCGCCCGCCGACCCGCTCTCCTGGTGGGCCGGCTACGTGAGGGCGGTCGCGCTGCCGGTCCTCGACGCGTTCTTCACCCACGGCGTCGTCCTCGAACCCCACCTGCAGAACGTCCTGGTCTGCCTCGACCAGGAGGGCCGCCCCGTCGAAGCGATCTTCAGGGACCTGGAGGGCACCAAGCTCGTCGGCCACGACCTGTCGGGGCTGCACCCGAGGGTCGCGGAGGCGCTCACCTACGACGCCTCCAGGGGCTGGGCTCGCGTCGTCTACTGCCTGATGGTCAACCACCTCACCGAGATCGCCGCCACACTGGCCCTGTCCGAGGCGGCGCTGCGCGAGCTGTGGGCGGTGGCCAGGGACATCCTCGCCGAGTACGGCGACGCCTCGGGCCGGCCGCTCCCGCTGTCGAACCTGCTGGCCGGCGCCCCGCTGCCCGCCAAGGCCAACCTGACCGTCAGGTGGGCCAGGGGCAACGACAGGAGCGCGGGGTACGTGCCGATCGCGAACCCGTTCGCATGATCTTCGAGGTCGCTCCGGCGCTGGAGGCCCCCGCCTTCGTCTACGACCTGGCGGGGCTCGACGCGCACGCCGCCGCCGTACGGGCCGCCCTTCCCGGCATCGAGCTCTACTACGCGGTCAAGGCCAATCCCGACCCCGCGCTGCTGCGGGTCCTCGACGCCCACGTGGACGGCTTCGAGGTCTCGTCTGCGGGCGAGCACGCGCACGTCAGCGCCGTCCTGCCGAAGGCGCGGCTGGCGGTCGGCGGGCCCGGCAAGACGGACGCCGAGCTGCGGCTGCCCGCGCACCGCGTGCACGTCGAGTCGCCGTTCGAGCTGCGGAGGCTGATCGGTTCGGGGGTATCGGCGGACGTGCTGCTCAGGCTGAACCTGCGTCTGGAGACCACGGGGGCGGCGCTGACCATGAGCGGCCCGTTCGGCATGGACGCCGACGGCCTGGCCGCGTGCCTGCCGCTGTTCACCGACACGGTACGGCTGCGCGGCGTCCACGCCCACCTGGCCAGCGGGCTGGACGCGCCCGCGCTGCTGGAGCTGGCCTCGGTCGTCATGGCGCAGCACGACGAGGAGGTCAACGTGGGCGGCGGCATGGCCGTCTCCTACACCTCGCCTGGCTCACGCTTCGACTGGGCGGCCTACGGGGCGGGGCTGGACGCGCTGCGCCGCCCTGGCCAGGTGGTCAGGATCGAGCCGGGGCGGGCGCTGACCGTGTACTGCGGGTCGTACGTGACCAGGGTGATCGACGTACGGCGGGTGCACGGGGAGGCGTTCGCGATCGTGCACGGCGGCACCCACCACCTGCGGACCCCCGCGACGAAGGGCCACTCCCAGCCGTTCACCGTCCTGCCGACGGGGACGGGGCCCGGTGTGGAGGACACGCCCGTGACGGTCGTGGGTCAGCTGTGCACGCCCAAGGACGTGCTGGCCTGCGGCGTGCGGACGTCGATCAGGGTGGGTGACACGGTGGTGTTCGGGATGGCGGGGGCCTACGCGTGGAACATCTCCCACCACGACTTCCTGATGCACCCGAAACCGGGGTTCCACTACCTCACCTGAGGGCTCGCGGGAGTGGATCAGCGGCGGGTGGGAATCGCCTCGATCAGGGCGACCAGGCCGTCGGCGTCCAGCAGGTCGACGGGGCGGACGGTCCTGTTGAACCGGACGTAGTGGAAGGCCGCGCCCACCCGCTCCAGCGGCACGCCCGCCAGGTGCGACCAGGCCAGCCGGTAGGCGGCCAGCTGCACGGCCGCGCCACGGGCCGCCTTCCCCGACGGCGGGCGGCCGGTCTTCCAGTCGACCACCTCGTAGGAGCCGTCCTCCCGCTCGAAGACGGCGTCCATCCTGCCGCGCACCAGCCGGTCGGCGATCATCGTCTCGAACGGGACCTCCAGGTCGAGCGGCTCCCTGCCCGCCCACTCGCTCTCCTCGAAGCGCTCCTGGAGCTCCGCCAGCCGCGTGTCGGGCTCCTCCGGCTCGTCGTACGCGCCGGGCAGCTCGAAGTCGTCGATGAGCCGCTGCTGTCCCCAGCGGGACTCCAGCCACTTGTGGAAGGAGGTGCCCCTGCGGGCCAGCGGCGCCGGCTGGGTGGGGACGGGGCGACGGATCCTGCGGGCCAGGGCGCGGGGGTCGGTGGCGAGCGTGACCAGGGAGGACACGGTCAGCTTGGTGGGCAGCTCGACGGTCCGCGAACGGCGTCCGCTGGTGGCGCGTTCGCGCAGCAGCAGGTCGGTGTCGCGCTCCCAGGCCCGCATCCGCTCCGCGTCGCTCTCGCTGAACTCCTCCGCCGCGCCGTCCTCGTCGTCGACCGACTCCATCAGCGCCTGAAGGACCAGGTCGGCGCCCTCCTCGACGGCCCGCTGGCGGACCCCTCCGGGAGTGAGCGGCCAGACGGCCTCGGCGGGCTCGGCGAGCAGCGGGTTGGTGGCGCCCTCCTGCGGTTCCGGCGCCCAGAAGGCGACCCTGCCGCAGGTGTCCCTGATCTCCAGCAGGAAGTCGGACGGCTGCAGCGGCTTGGACGCGCTCCCCCACCGGTAGCCGGAGGCGATCAGGTGGTAGTGCGCGCGCGTGACGGCCACGTACGCCAGGCGGCGCTCCTCCATGAGGTCCCGCTCGCGGCAGCGCTCGTCGAAGGCGTCCAGCTCGTCCTTGGTCAGCCCGGTCAGCCTGGGCAGGTCGGCGGCGTCGCCGCGCAACGGATAGGGCAGCTTGCGCGGGTTCTCCGTCCACCGGCTGTTCGTGACGGGCGTGGAGGGGAAGATGCTGCCCTTCGTGATGCCGTTCCTGCTCGTCAGCTGCGACAGACCCGGCACGACGACGATCGGCCACTCCAGGCCCTTGGAGGCGTGCACGGTCATGAGCTTCACGCTGTTGCTCTCGCCGACCCTGCCCGCCTCCAGACCGAACTCCTCGCTCTCGGCCGCCTCCAGGTAGGCGAGGAACGCGCCGAGCGTCGGATCCTCGGAGTCGCCGGCGAAACGGGAGGCGGCGTCGAGGAAGGCGTCCAGGTCGGCCCGGGCCGCGACGGCGCCTGCCGTACCGGATCGGGCGGCGACCTCGATGTCGAGGCCCATGCGGCGCTCCGCCTCGGTGATCAGGTCGGGCAGCGGCTGGTGCGTGTGGGCTCGCAGATGGCGCAGCTCCTGGGCGAGCGCGACCATCCTCGTCCTGGCCAGCGGCGAGAACGCGTCGAGCCACTCCTCCCTGTCCGGCAGCTCGTCCAGCGCGTCGACCAGGCTGCCGCGCTCCTCGGCCAGGTCGGCGACCGCCTGGTCCAGCGGGTCGGCGACGCGTTCGGCGCCCACGCGCAGCTCCCGGTTCAGCTCCCTGGCGAACTCGCCGAGCTGCCGCAGGTCGGCGGGGCCGATCCGCCAGCGCGGGCCCGCCAGCAGCCGGGCGAGCGCGTCGCCCGCGCTCGCGTCGTACAGGACCCTGAGCGTGGCCACGAGGTCGCTGACCTCCGGCACGGTCAGCAGCCCGCCGAGACCGACCACCTCGACGGGGATGTCGCGCTCTTCGAGCGCCCGCCGCAGCGCGGGGAACTGCGACCGCTTCCGGGCGAGCACCGCGATGTCCTGAGGCTGGATGCGCGACTGAGCGGCCTGTGACGTCGCGGCCGGTGCCTTCTTGCGCTCGCCCGCGCCCCACGGCAGGCCGTCGGGGGCGCCCTCGTGGTCGAGCGCCTGCCTCACCTGCCCGGCCACCCATCGCGCCTCGTCCTCGGCGGTCTCGTGGAAGGCGCACGTCACCCGGCCCCTGTCCACGCGGTTGGGGCCCGGCACGAGCACGGGCACCTCACGGGCCTCCATGCGCAGCGGGAGCTGGACGCGGGCGGCCACGTCGAGGACGCGGTCGCCGTTGCGGAAGCTGACGCTGAGCTGCCTGACGGGCGCGGGGTCGCCCTTGGCCGTGGGGAAGTCGGCGACGAAGCGCCGCAGGTTGCCCGACGAGGCGCCACGCCAGCCGTAGATGGACTGGCAGGGGTCGCCGACGGCGGTGACGGGATGGCCGTTGCCGTACAGGCTCCTGAGCAGGACGAGCTGGGCGTGACTGGTGTCCTGGTACTCGTCGAGCAGCACCACCGAGTAACGGGAACGCTCGATGCGGCCCACGTCCGGATGGTTGGCGGCGATACGCGCCGCCAGCGACATCTGGTCGCCGTAGTCGATGACCTCGCGGCCGCGCTTGAGCCGCTCGTAGGCCTCGACCAGGGGAAGGAGCTGCTCGCGGGCGTCATGCACGCTGATCGGCTTGCGCTGGCGCACGGTGGAGGCGTCGGCCCGCCTCTCGCGCAGCCACTCCCCCATCCGCCTGACGTCCCCGCCCGAGCGGAGATGCTCCGACATCTCGCCCGCCAGCTCCAGCACGGCGGCGGTGACCGAGGGAGGACCCAGCTCGATCTTGTCCATCGGCCCGTCGTACATGGCGACCACCCGGGAGGCGAGCTGCCACGAGACGGCCGGGGTGACCAGGCGCATGGTCGGTTCGAGCGCCTCCCGCACGGCGTGATCGGTCACCAGGCGGGCGGCGTACGCGTGGTATGTCGAGACCGTCGGCTCGTTGTCCAGCAACTGGACGGGCATCAGCCCCGCCTCGGCCAGGCCGTTCAGCCGTTCCCTCACGCGGTGGGCCAGCTCGGCGGCCGCCTTGCGGGTGAAGGTGAGCCCGAGCACGCGCTCGGGTTTGACCAGGCCGTTGGCCACCAGCCAGACGACGCGGCCCGCCATGGTCTCGCTCTTGCCCGAGCCCGCGCCCGCCATGACGACCATCGGCTCCAGCGGCGCCTCGATGACCGTGGCCTGCTCGGACGTCGGCGGCAGGATGCCCAGCTTGTCCGCCAGCTCGACGGGGCTCAGCACACCTGCCCCCCGTTGTCGTTGACGGGACAGCTTCCCTTCGCCGCGCACGTGCGGCAGCCGTCGTTGACCTTCGCCTGGAAGAACGGTCCCGACATGCCGAGAGCCACGGTGTCGACCATGTCCCTGGCCCAGTTGTCGTTCCTGTCGAGTGGCGCCTGCGCCTGCTCCTTGGCGTCCTTGCCCGCCGCCTTGCCGACCTGGACCAGCGCGGCGCCGCCCGGCTCGGCCAGCCCGTGCCGCTTGAAGGCGTCGAGCAGCACCGCCAGCTGGTAGACGCCGAGCTGCGGATGCCTGTCGAGCTCCTCGGGCTTCGGCTTGGAACTGCCCGTCTTGAGGTCGATGATGAACGCCCTGCCCTCCTCGTCCATCTCCACCCTGTCGACCCTGCCCTTGATCTGCACACCGTCCGAGACCATCGCCACGAACGACTCCTCGGTCGCGACGACGGTCCTGCCGTTGCGCCGTTGCCACTCCATGAACCTGGCGATCATCTGCTCGGCGGTCCTGCGCTGCTTGCGGTTGAACCAGACCCCGCCGAAGTCGAGCTCGGTCCAGATGTCGTCGAGCCGTTTGCCCAGCAGCTCCTCGCTGGCCAGATCCTCGGTGGCGAGAACGGCCAGCGCGTGGACGACGGTGCCGAGACCCTGCGCCGAACTGGTGCCCGCCGCGCCCACCGCCGTCTCCAGCAGCCAGCGCAGCCCGCACTTGGTGAAGCTCTCCACCGCCGAAGGCGAGATCCGCACGATGCCGTCCGGCCAGCTCAACGGGCGGTCGTCGGAGATGGGCGTGAGCGCGTACCACTCGCTGGGATGCGCGCCCTGCACGCCCTGCCTGGCCAGCCGGGCCAGATGCCGTGCCGCCTTCCTGCGCATGCTCTCAGGCCGCGAGGCGTCCGTCACCACACTGCGCAGGTCGGCGACGAGGGCCGCGAGATTCAGCCACCTGGCGTGGTCGTCGACCGTCGCCTCCTCCACCGCGCCCGGCATCAGCTCCGACAGGAACCGCGAAGGACGCTCATCGGCGTCCTCCCCACCCACCGCGGTGACCACCAGCTTCCGCCTCGCCCTGGTCGCGGCCACGTAGAACAGGCGCCGCTCCTCGGCCAGCTGCTTGGCGGCCAGCGCCGCGGCCGTCGCGTCCGTCGAGTCGAGCGGCGCGCCCTCGGCCAGCTCCACCAGCTCGTCGATCCCCAGCAGCGAGCCCTTCAGCCGGATGTCGGGCCACACGCCCTCCTGGACGCCCGCGACGATGACGAGATCCCACTCCAGGCCCTTGGACCTGTGGGCCGTGAGGACCCTGACCGCGTCGCCGTCCGGCGCCCGCTCGGCGAGCGTGTCGCCCGGGATCTCCTGCGACGACAGGTCCTCCAGGAACACCTCGGGGCCCGCCTTCGGCATCCTGTCCACGAACCTGGCGGCGTAGTCGAAGAGGGCGACCACCGCGTCGAGATCCCTGTCGGCCTGCGCACCCCTGGCGCCGCCCGCGAGGCTGACGTCCGTCCACCGCTCGGCCAGACCGCTGGCCTGCCACACCGCCCAGATCACGTCCTCCGCCGTCCCACCGGCCTGTACGGCTTCGCGGGCGGTCCGGATGAGCTTGGCGACGCGCTCGGCGGGGACGGCGATGTGCGGCTCGATCCTCACCAGCTCTCTGGCGTCCTTGAGCGCGGCGATGAGGATCTCCCCCGACGAACGCGGCAGCGCGGGGCCGACGGCGGTCGCCTCGCCGAGGGGGTCACCGAGGGCGGCAGTGGAAGCGCGATCGACGGGATCGTCCGGTCCGCGCTCCTCGGCGGGGTCGTCCGGTACGGCGAGCTGCGCGGGGTCGTTCACCTCGGTGGACTCGTCAGCCTCGGCCGGGTGAGCCGGATCGGCCACCTCGGTGGACTCGTCGGCCTCGGCCGGGTGAGCCGGATCGCTCACATCCGTGGCGAGTTGGGCGACCTCGTTCTCGGCGATCTTGAGGGCGCGCCTGAGCCTGCGGACCCCCAGCATGTCCGTGCCGCCGAACGGCCCCGTCAGCAGCTCCTCCGCCACCGCCTCGTCGAGCGCCCGCGGGTCGAGGGCGACGCGGAGGGTGGTGAGGATGGGCCGGACGCCCGGCTCCTGGGCCAGCGGCACCTCGTCCCCCGCCACCATGGTCGGAACCCCTGCGCTCACCAGCGCCCGCCTGAGCAGCGGCACCTGCCGTGTGGCCGAGCGCACCAGGACCGCCATCCGATGCCACGGGAGGCCGTCGATGAGATGGGCCCTGCGCAGGGTGTCGGCGACCACGGCGGCCTCCTGGCTGACGCTGTCGGCCAGGAGCACCCGGACCTGCCCGGGGTCGGCGTCCTCGGGGGCGACGAGATCGCGGTGCCCGCGCGCCTGACGCCGGTCCGGCATCTCCCACGCCTTCGTCCCCTCCCCCTGCCGAACGGCCGCCGCGTCGGGGTTGGACCACGGGTCGGCGGCGGGGACGGGGGCGGCGGGGAGGCGGGCGGCGACGCGGCGGGAAGCGGTCAGCAGGTCGCGGCCGCTGCGGCGGGAGACGTGGAGGGCCACGACACGCGCAGGACGCCCGGCGCGGTCGCGGAAGCGTTCGGGGAAGCGGAGGATGCCCTGCACGTCGGCCCCGCGGAAGCCGTAGATCGACTGGTCGGGGTCGCCGACGGCGACGAGGTCGCGTCCGTCGCCCGCGAGGTGCCGCAGGAGGTGTTCCTGCGCGGGATCGGTGTCCTGGTACTCGTCGACGAACACCACGTCGTAGGCCGACCGTTCGCGATGCCGCACCGAAGGGTCGGCCAGCAGCGCGGCCGCCGCCCTGATCAGTTCGGCGTAGTCGAGCGACAGCTCGGGGTCGAGGTCGAACCGTTCCTGGTAGCGCTGGGAGAAGCGTCCGGCGGCGGCCCAGTCCGCCCTGCCGTACTGCCTGCCCAGCTCGACCAGGCGTGCCGCGTCGAGGCCGCGCTCGCCCGCGCGGGCCAGGAAGTCGCGCAGTTCCTCGGCGAAGCCGCGGGTCTTCAGCGCCTCGCGCAACGATTCGGGCCACAGGGGTGCGCCGTCCTCCAGCTCGCCGTGGAGCAGGCGGCGGATCTCCAGGAGTTGCTCGGGTCCGGTGAGCAGGCGCGGCGGCTCCTTGCCTTCGAGGACGGCCTCGCGGCGCAGCAGCGCGTAGGCGTAGCTGTGGAAGGTGAGGGCGAGCGGCGTGCGGGTGGTGCGCCGCATGCGGGCGGTCACCCGCTGGCGCAGCTCCTCGGCGGCCTTGCGGCTGAAGGTGAGGATGAGGACGCGTTCGGGATCGACCCCGCGCCGCTCGACGCGATCGACGACGGCCTCGACGATCGTGGTGGTCTTGCCGGTGCCGGGGCCCGCGAGAACGAGCAGCGGACCGCCTGGATGCTCGACCACGGCCCGCTGGTCACGGTCGAGCGCAGGGGCCGCAACAGGCCCACCGCCCCCTCGTCGCACCAACCGCCAGGTCTGAGAACTCACAGCACTAGATTCCACCAGACCACAGGGGTAGATCGTGCCGACTTGACCGGTCTCCCCACGCGATCCGCCCACCGTACCGGGGGAAATCGCCTCACCTGTTTTCCGACACGCCTACTTTCGTGATCATTTCGCGGGAAAAGGGCGGGTTTTGCCGGGAACGGCCGCGCCCCGTGTCACCGCTCCCGGCGCCCACCCGCACCCCTGAGGACAGCCGCGCGACCCGTCATGAGGTGGTGTGGGCGCTGTTCGCGCGCCCGCTCAGGGGATACCGAGCCGCGTGGTCGACGGGGGCCGTACCGCTAGAGCTCGCTCAGGGCGGCGCGGAGGTTGCCCAGGCCGATCGGGCCGAGGTCGAGCGCGGCCGTGTGCCAGGCCTTCAGGTCGAAGCCCGGCTTGCGCGCGGCCTCGGCGCGGGCCTCCAGCCAGGCGCGCTCGCCCAGCTTGTAGGAGATCGCCTGCGCGGGCCAGCCGAAGTACCTGACGATCTCGGGGTGCACGGTGTGCGCCACCGCGCGGCCACGCTCGCGCAGCACCTCGCACGCCTTCCCGAAGCTCCACGCGGACCCGTCGGGCAGCGGCAGGTCGAGGTGGACGCCGATGTCGATCACGACGCGCGCGGCCCGCAGCGCCGAGTCGGCCAGCATGCCCATGCGGGTGCCGGGCTCGGTGTGCCAGCCGAGCTCGTCGGCCAGCCGCTCGGCGTACAGCGCCCAGCCTTCGCCGTGCCCGCTCACCCAGGAGAACTTCGCGAACCGCGACAGCTTGTCGCCTGCCACCGCGACCGCGCCGAGCTGCAGGTGGTGTCCGGGGACGCCCTCGTGGAAGACCGTCGACAGCTCGCTCCAGGTCGCGAACCGCTCGCGGCCTCCGACGGGCCACCAGGTACGGCCGGGGCGCGTCAGGTCCTCGCTGGGCGCCGTGTAGTAGGCCGAGCCCGAGGTCGAGCCGGGCGCCAGCGTCACGTCGACCGTGTGCAGCGGCTGGGCGATGTCGAAGTGCGTGCCGTGCAGCGCCGCGATGGCGCCGTCGTGCTTGGCCTTGAGCCAGGCGAGGAACGCCTCGGAGCCGACGACGTACTGCGTCGCGTTGAGGTGGGCGATCGCCTCGTCGACGCTCGCGCCCGGCAGGATGGCGTGCGCCTCCTCCACCATCTCCGCTTCGATCCTGCGCAGCTCCGCCCAGCCCCACTCGTAGGCGTCGACCAGGTCGATGTCGGCGCCGAGGTTCTGCCTGGCGGCGACGGCGTACCGTTCGGGGCCGACGCCGTCGCGTTCGGCTGCGCGCGGCGCGTACTTCTCGAGGAGGTAGCGGGCCGCGTCCACGTAGCCCTGGTGGGCCTGGGCGGCCGCCTTGGCCAGTTCTCCGGCGAGCGGCCCTTCGCCGTAGGAGGCGACCAGCTCGTCGTGGGTGCCCGCGTACTTCTCCGCCTGACCCGCGCCTTCGACGGCCTGCCGCCGTGCCGCCACCAGGCCTCTGCTCAGGCCCTCGTCGAGTGAGGCCTGCCAGCTCGCCAGCATCTCGGGCACCGCCGCGAGCTGCGCCGCCACCCTGCGCCACTGGTCGTCGTCGCCGGTGGGCAGCAGGTCGACGCTGTCCCTCACCGTGGACAGCAGGCCGAAGGGGCTGCTCAGGTCGCGGTACTGCTCGCCCGTCTCGAACCACGCGGCCTGGGCCTGGAGGCGTTCGCGCAGGTGGTCGGCGGCACGGCGGTCGTCCTGCGACGTGGGTTCGAGGGTGTCGAGCTCGGCGAGCGTGGACTTGATCAGGTCGTGCCTGGCGGCGTGGCCTTCGGGGCCGTAGTCGGTCGACACGCCGAAGTCGCCCGAGATGCCCATGTACACGGCGTCAACGGGGTCGAGCTCGGCTGACCTGGTGATGTGCTCGTCGCACAGGCGGAAGATCGGTGTCATGTCGGCAACCGTACAGAGCGTCCTGTACTGGGGCATTTCTTTTTGCAGGCGGTACTTCAGGCCCTCGCTTCGGCCACCGCGAGCTTGCCGGTGGTTCTTCAGGCCCTCGCCTCGGCCACCGCCGGCCGCCGCCTGGAGCCAGGGGCGAGAGGGACGGCCAGGAGCGGCGCCAGGGCGGCGAGGGCCCAGACGACCGTCCACGACGACGTGGCGACCAGCACGATCGGGATGAGCACGGGGGTGAGGAACCCCGCGGCGAACAATGTGGTGCCTTCAAGGCCGAGCGCCGCGCCCTCGCGTCCCGGTCCGGCCATGACGGCGATCTCGGTGTAGGCCAGGCCGTGCCACGCGTTGGCGAGCAGGCCGCCCAGCGCGAGCGCCGCGACCGTCAGCGGTGTGGGCGCGTGGGTGAGGACCGCGGCGCCCGCCATGACCACCGCGATGAGTACGCCGATGCCCTTGATCCAGGTACGGCGGTCGCCGCCCCTGTCGCTGAGCCGTCCGGTCCACACCCGCGCCGCGCCTCCTCCGAGCTGCGCGATCAGCACGATCAGACTGGCCAGAGCGACGCCCTCGCCCTTGACGTCGTGCAGGAAGATCGATGAGAACGACAGCACGGCGAACTGCGGGACGGTCAGCAACGCGGTGGCAAGCGCGAGCCGCCACACGTCCCACCGGCGAAGGGGGGAGCCGGCCCGCTCCCTGATGACGGCGCCGGCCTCGGTGGCGGGCAGCCAACGCCAGGTGGCGGCGGCGGTGAGGAGGCAGAACCCGGCCAGCACGCCGTAGACGAGCGCGAAGCCGTAGGCACCGGCCAGCCAGGGCAGCAGGGCGACGCCGAGCGCGCCGCCGACGGGGATCGCGGTCTGCCTGACGCTCATGGCGAATCCACGCCGGCCGTCGGCGAACCATGTCATGACCGCCCGGCCCGAGGAGCCGTTGACGCTGCCGCCGAGCGCGCCCGCGGCCAGCATGCAGGCGGCCAGCGCGGCCATCGAACGGACGGGAACCAGGGCCATCAGCGCCATCAGCGTCCCCGTGGAGATCAGGCCGGTGAGCAGGATCCTGCGGTCGCCGTACTTGTCGGTCAGCAGGCCCCACGCGATCTCGGAGATCGCCACACCGAGCCCCAGACAGCCCAGGACCAGGCCGAGCTGGGCGGTCGAGAGGTGGTAGTCGGCGCGCATCGTGATCCCGGTGACGGGGAGGCCGGAGAACATCGCCGAGAAGCTCGCCTGCGCGGCGACGCCCAGGGACAGCACGATCCATCGATGGTTGGGCCCGTACACGATCAGCTCCCCAAAAGTAACCGGTAAACGCGGTTATCTGACCGTCGCAGGCCTCAAACTAACCTGTCAAGTCGGTTACTATGGCTGTCGTGGAGTTCACCTTCGTCAGCGGAAACCTGGGCCTCGACCTGGCGGGCACGGTCGGACACCGGCGCAACTCGCGCATCGACATGCTGGGAACGCCTGCCGACCTGGCGCGCTGGACGGTGGCCGCGGGGCTGCTCGACACCCCGCCCGTCGTGGGCGAGGAGGACCTCGCGCAGGCCAAGGCGTTGCGGGAGGCGATCTACCGGCTGGCCTCGGCCGTACGGCTGGGCGCCGCGCTCGATGCGGACGACTGCGACCTGATCAACCAGGCCGCGGCCCACCAGCCCGCGGGGGTGCGGCTGCGCCCGTCCGGCGGTCTCGACCGCGAGGGAGACCTGGCCGCGGCGCTCGCCACCGCCGCCAGAGCGGCGGTCGAACTCCTCGGAGGGGCGCAGGCGACGAGCATCAGGGAGTGCGAGGCCGCGCCCTGCACCCGGCTGTACGTGGACACCTCGCACCGGGGCACCCGGCGGTGGTGCGACATGCGCGGATGCGGCAACCGCGCCAAGGCGGCCGCGTTCCGCGCACGGGCATCCCGGTGACCCGTGCGCTCGGCGTGTCGCAACGAGTTGATCACTTCAATTCTGGTCCGCACCCCGCCAGACCTCTGTCACCGGCCTCTGCCGGCGCCGACGCGCCGCGCCAGTGCTCCACTCCGGTCACTTATCCGTAGTCAGCCGCCACTCGGCGCAGTTCATCAGCTAGTTCGTCGGGGCCCAAGCCCAACAGGGCATGCAGCCCGCTCACCTCACGAGCCGACGCCCAAACCCCTTCGTGCGGAGTGCGGAAGGCCGCGACCGTGATTCCCCGCTCGATGAACGGATCGGCGATCAGGTACTTCATACCTCCTGTACCGCAGAGGTATGTAGTCGCTCCGCAGGCCGTGGCCAGGTCGGCGAGCCGATGTGATCGTCCATCGCGCGCCAGGAGGTCGCTGCTGGACACGACCTGGCCCCGCCAGCCGAGCATGCCGAGCAGCAGCGCTGTGGACGCCACAGAGATCGTGGCGAGTCGTTCCGTGCTCTCGAACCGAGCCAGGAACTGGTCAAGACGGCCAGAACGATCCAGCAATCCGCCGTCCAGAGCTTGGCCAGGGTCGCCAGCCGGGGGAACAGGTTCGGCTGGTGAATGGCCACTCGTCGCGTGCCCGCCGGGAGAAGGTCACGTAGCGAGTAGGCGGCTGTCGAATCCGGCGCGAAGGAGAGCTTCGTAGGCGTCATGCACATCTCCAGGGACGTCCTGCTCGATGGCGTAGCCGAGCTTGGGATACTCGATCACTCGCTGGAGGTCGCCGACCAGCATGTCGACGACCAGGCTCTCGTCGCCGATCGTGTCGATGTAGTCGTCGAACTCCAGCGGTTCGGAAGCGCACACCACCTCGACCTCCTCCCACACCTTGCGGGCGGTCGCGTAGGCGCGGCGTTCCATGTACGGCTTGGAGATCAGCAGCACGCTCTTCGCCTCGATCCCGGCCTCGGCAAGGACCTGGCGGGAGAGGGTGATGTTCTGCCCGGTGTTTGCGGCGTTGGGCTCCAGCAGGATGGCGTCGGCCGGCACGCCCAGTTCAAGCGCGCGCTCGCGGTAGTGGACGGCTTCTCCGCGCGGGAAGCGGGCCGCGGTCGTGGGGCTGTTGCCGCCGGAGAACACCAGGACGGGGAAGAGCTGCGACTGGTAAAGCTCGGCGGCGAAGGAGGCGACGCCGAGGTCGTGGCTGCCCAGCCCGATCGCCGCGTCGCAGGCGCGCACCTGGTGGTGCATCTGGTGGTAGTCCCAGATGAGAAGCGCGTGGCGCCGCTGCTCGTCACTGATGGTGCGCTTGGCCAGTGGGTTGCTGGTCACTCGTTCTCCCTGATCACCGTGGACAGGGGGATCGTCGCCCCCTGGCTGATCTGCCGAACGTCCTCGATCGCACGCAACTGGTGCACGAGCCCGACGCTCGTGGCTACCTGTGCGGCCCGATCGAGGGCTTTCAGCCCATCATGGACGGTGGCCGGGTCGGAGATCAGGATGTGGCCGTAAGCGGTGTTCAGTCGTACCTGGTGCAAGGGCGAGTCTGTCGCCGCGGTCGAGCGGGCGACGTCGATCAGTTGCAGGGCGGCCGTCAGGTCGCCCGCGCCGCGGCGGGCCAGGGCGAGCTTCTGGTGGGCGACGGACCAGTCGTCGAGTTCGTTCAAGTCCTCGAAGTCGCGGATGGCGACGGCCATGACGCGGGCGGCGTAGTCGTGCTCGCCGCCCTTACTCAGCGCCGTGCCCACCCACAGCCGGGCGCGGACTCGGTCGCGCGGGCTCAGCCGGTCGTCGACGGCCAGGGCCTCGTACTGGTGGGCGGCCGTGGTGAGCCTGCCGGCCATCTCGGTGACCACAGCGAGGGACAGGTCGAGCTGGGCGACTCTGCGGGGGATGCCGAGCTCGCTGTAGACCGCGTGGGCGTCGCTGTACTTGCGCATCGCCGACATGGGGCCTTGCAGGGCGCCTCGGTCGCGCTGCAAGTCGCCGAGCAGGGTGGTGGAGCGGGCGAACAGGTACAGGCCCTTGTCGTCCAGGTCTCCCGGCTGGAAGCGGGTCAGCCATCTGCCGAGCATGGCCTCGGCGAATGCGAAGCTCTGCTTGGCCAGCGCGACCACGACGCGATCGAGATCGTCGGTCCACGTCTCGTACTCCCACATGCGTGGCCCCGCGGTGGTGACGCGAGGCGCGATGGCGGGCACCCTGCTCATCTCGGACAGGCACGTCTCGAACCGCAGGTGGGCGGCGGCGTCCGCGCGAGCGAGCGCGACGTCCAGGATGGCCTGGGTGTCGGGGCGCGGCTCGGTGGCGGCGCCCAGCTGATCCCACTTCGAGACGGTGCGGACGGCCACCCCAAGGTGAGCGGCGAAAACGCGGACGCTCATCCGCAAGGCGCGTCGCAGCGCGTGAGCCTCCAGGCCCGTCCACAGGTGCACGGTGGCCACAGCGCCTCCCTTCTGGTTCATGGAAGCACGCGGCGGCTCGTGGTGGGACAGAAGTGCCACGCAAGTGCAACAGCAGATCATTTCGTCGCGAGTCCAGCCCGGTCAGGCTGAAAGCGCAAGGTCAGGCCTCATCAGAGCGAGCTTGGACGGATCATGTGGGAACCCCTCACGGAACAGCGCCCGGTCTCGGGCTCAGCCCGTGTACGGATATTTGCGGCTGGTAGGCGTCTCGCCAGCTCGGCACAACGCTCTGCTCGACGCGCTCACCGCCTAGTGCCGGCAACACGAGTTGCAGTTGGCAGCAGTCTTCACCGAGCACACCCGGGAGGACGCTGTCTGCTCTGCGGCCTTCGCCGGCTTACTCGATGTGCTGGCCCTTTCTACGACCTATGGCGTCATCACTCCCACGCTCGTGCATCTCGGCCCCCGACACCTACGGCCAGAGCGGGAGCGGCTGATCACCGTGGCAGGCGCCCGCCTTCTGCTGATCCGCGCCATGGGCGCGCCTGCTCATCGCCGACGCCGAGCTCGAACTCTGGCGGACCTCGCACTTCCCCACCTCGGCGACGCCCTCACCCGTACAGCACGCCGTGGGGCCCATCATCGGCCCGGCGTCTCTGCGGCAGGACGCCTCATGAACTCGATCATGCTCTGGGCGCTCACCAACGGGCAGAACGTCGCCCGCCAGCGGCTCGACAACACTCACCGCACCGCATCCCCTCCGCCTGAGGAGGTGACATCCACCCCAATCGACAACGAACGCGCACCTGACCGTCAACCCTGATGGGAGTGCACATGACCACCTCGACGACGGATACGCCCACCGCGGGCGACGTCATCGACCCGACCACCACCATCTCCGCCCAGCTGTTCGACCGGCTCGTGGCCCGCGTCCTGGCCGAGCACCCGGACTTCGACGACGCCTACGCCCGCCGCGTCATGAGGCAGGCGCTCGCGTTCCTCATGGCGTGCGCCTTCAACCCGGGTGCGCGGCTCGCGCCGTCCCCGCAGGTGGACGTGGGCTGGCACACGTTCATCCTGTTCACGCGCGACTACGCCCGCTTCTGCGCCCAGGTCGCCGGCCGGGTGATCCATCACATCCCGGAGGACGAGCCCGCCACCGGGGCGGCCGCGGTGGACCGGATCGGCGTGACCATCACAGCGATGCGCGCCGCGAACCTGCCCGTGGACGTGGAACTGTGGTTGCACAAGGCTGAGTGCAGCCAGTGCTACCAGGGCTGCGCCGACGACCCGAGTGGAGCATGACGTGAACCGACCTGACTGGGAGGACCTCCCCCGGACCGTCCGCGACGCGATCCAGGACCAAACCGGGCCCGTCGTCAAGGCCGAGACCGCGACCGGCGGCATCATGCCGGGCGTGGCCGCGCGACTGCACACCGAGCGCGGCAGCGTCTTCCTCAAGGCGATCGAGGCCGCCAGCCCCGGCGCGGTCCTGTACGAACGCGAGCAGTGGGCGTCCAGAGCTCTGCCCGCCACGGCGGCAGCTCCGCGCCTGCTGTGGAGCGACGCCGTCGACGGCTGGCTGGTGATGGGGTTCGAGTACCTCGAGCACGCCCGCGAGGCCGACCTTTCGCCGGGCTCGCCCGACCTGTTCCAGGCGCTCGCCACGGTGGCAGACCTCGGCCGCGTCCTCACCCCCTGCCCTGCCGGAGCACCAGACATCGCCGAGAACATCGCGCCGTTGCAGGCAAAGGGTAGACACCTGCTCGACAAGAACGGGCTCGGCGGCGACTACGACCTGTACGAGGCGGCGCTGGAGCGGTTCGATCCCGTCGAGCTGGAGGGTGACACGCTTCTCCACTACGACCTCAGCCCCAGCAACCTGCTCATGACGCCGGGCGGGGTGCGGGCGATCGACTGGTCGTTCGCGGCGCGCGGCGCCGCCTGGGTCGATCCGGTGATGCTCGCGCCCCGCCTCATCCAGGCAGGGCATACGCCGGCCCAGGCCGAGGACCTACTCGGGCGGCTGCCTGCGTGGGATACGGCTCGGCCCGCCGCGATGACCGGGCTCGTCGCCTTGTGGACGCTGTTCCGGCTGTACAAGGCCCGGTTCGGACCCGAGAACGGCCGCGCCTTCAGGGGGCGGGCCGCTGAGTCAGGCCGCGCCTGGCTCGTTTCCCGACTCGGCGTCGCCTGACCTCCGGCGGCCTGAAGGCTGACGGGTCTGAGGGTGTCGCGTCAGCGCAGGGCGTGAAGCCGTAACCAGGGTGCGGCTGCACGCCCTTCCCTCATGCCCGGAAAGGCGCTGATCTGGGTGCCGATGGCGCGGCTCACCAGCCGATCTTTCCCGCAGGCCTAGAAAGCAGAACGTCCGCTCGCGCCGAGCTCGCACGCCTCGCTCCTCCACTACGCTCGACCCGTCCGGCGCGCCGTCGCCGTCCACAGCACCCGGCACGCCGCCACCGGGGGGCCACCGCTCCGGCAACGCACACAGGCTGATGCCTGATCCGGCATCCCCACTGGCGGAACCGCCCGCGGAGGCCCCGGGCTCTGGCGGCTGGAGTCGACCGTGCCGCCGGAGAACTGCGCGGCGAGGAAGTTGACCATGCCGCCGGAGAAAGGTGGAGGCGAGCGCGGCCGGCGCGACCAGGGCCCGCTGGGTGTTGCGCGGGGCGACGGCGGGCGGCTAGGGTCCGTGCAGCGAAAGATCGAAGGAGGTGAGGAGCCAGATGTTCCCCGTAACGATCACGCGCTCCCCCTTCGGACAGGCGTCCGCCTGAGGGGAGCGCTCCTGCCACTGGAGATCCCTTGACCGACCTGGTCTTCCGCGCTCTCGCGGACGAGCGCGAGTTCCCCCTTTTCGACCGCATCACCACCCTTCCCACCTCGGGCGTCGGCGAGCGCAGCCGTACCTTCGCGGACCTCGCCGCCGACGGCGACTACCGGCCCGCGTGGGTCTGGATCGCCCTGCGCGGCGACGAGATCGTCGGCAGGGCCTCGTTCTGGGGCCCGCCCGACGCCGAACACCCGTGGGCCCTCGACTTCTTCGACTTCGACACCGTCGAGACGGGGGCCGCCCTGCTCGAAGCCGCCTACGCCGCCCTCGTCACGCCCGGCTACCACTCGCCGATCGGCAGGCGGCCCGAGTACAACCTGTTCCTGCCCGCCGACTGGCGCGAGCGTCCCGACGCCAAGGCCGACGCCGACGCCCGCATCAAGGCGGCGGAGACGGCGGGACTCGACTTCCACGTGGAGCGGCTCAACCTCCGGTGGGAGCGCGAGTACGGCCTGCCGCCGCGCTCGACCAGGCTCACGTTCAGCCCTGTCACGGATGACCAGATCCTGCTCGGGCTCCTGGCCGAGATCGTGACCGGCAGCCTCGACGCATGGGACAGGCGCGAGCTGCGCACCAGGACGCCGCGTGACGTGGCGGCCGAGACGGTGGCCATGGTCGCGGACATGCCGGGCGGGCGCCACAGATGGCGGCTGGGGCACGACGCGTCCGGTGAGCTGGTCGGCGTGGTGATGCCGACGCGCAACCCCCGCTCGGCGACGATCGGGTACATCGGCGTCGACCGGCGCCATCGCGGCCACGGGTACGCCTACGACCTGCTGGCCGAGGCGATGCACATCTTCGCCGAGGAGGGCGAGCCGTCCATCAGCGACAGCACCGACGTGGGCAACGCGCCCATGGCGGCCGTCTTCGACCGGATCGGATACCGGGTCGTCGGCCGCCGCATGCTGTTCACCTGAGCGGCGGCCCCTCCGAGCCGCCCCTCGGGGATCAGGTCACCTGCTCTCCTGAGCGGCGCTCTGGGGCCCCAGCCACCCGCTCTCCTGAGCGGTGCTCCGGGGCCCAGCCACCCGCTCCCCTGATCGGCGGCTCTCCGGGACGAACCTCCCGAGTCGTCCCGCCGGGGCCGCCGCTCGGTCACCCGCCCCGGGCCGAAGGGCAGGCCGCGATCACCAGACGGGCTCCCCCATGTGCGACGTCGTGGACGTCACCTCACAGCCCATGCGACGAACGGCGTCGACAAGCGTGACACGTACGCGCTCGTCGTCCCCGGGCGGGAAGGCGACCCGGATCTGGTGACCGTAGGCGGTCTCGTAGGTGAGCAGCCAGTCGAGGCCCGTGGCGGCGAAGTGATCCTGCCGCGCGCCCTCGCCGTCGTCGAAAGCGCCACGGTCGGCCGTGGGGGCGAGCGCGTCGCGCAGGATCCGCAGTCGTTCCAGGTACGGCAGCTCGCCCTCGGACAGGTGGATGTAGACGTGATCCCGTTCGCGAAACGGCTCGAACCATGGGCTCGTCTCGTCCGCGTCGCCGAACACCGTGGTGCTCACCCGTCCGCTCAGCCAGCCGTGGAGGAATGCCACCGCGCCCATGTCGTGTGCGTCGTAGGTCCAGCCTCGCGGATTCCAGACGACGATCGGCCATCCGTCCGGCTCGCCCGTGGTCGACCAGCAGAGCCTGTCACCGTTGTCGGTGCCCGCCCACGGCAGCAGCCCGCCGGGTTCGGGATAGAACGGGTAGGGGCACTTGTCGGGGTTGCTCTCACGGAATGAGCGCTCGCCGTCCAGCAGGTGCCGCGCGTGTCGGACCAGCAGCTCGTTGTCGCCGAAGGGCGTCAGCGGCATGAGGAAGTCGACGAACCGGCCACGGCCGTAGCGTTCGATGAGCAGTTTGAAGTCCGTGGGCAGCACGAGCCCCAGCGCGGCCTCGACCTCCCGCCAGTCGCCGTTCGCGTCGACCGGAACCGCAGGCGGCGGGACCAACCTGACCAGATCCTCCATTGCCGTCATGCCCACGAGTGTAGGGATCAAGGTCGCTTCGCCAGGCCGCCGGTGGCTCCCGAGCCGGGCCCGCCGCGGCCTGGACACGCCCGGCGGCTCGCTCAGTCCAGCAGGCCGGAGAGGGTCCTGTGCAGACGGGCCGCCCGCCCGGCGGGGGTCCTGGCCTTGAGCAGCGGCAGGATCAGCAGGTAGCGGCCGGTCCTGTCGAGCGCCTCGAAGCGGGCGGCGGCCTCGGGGTGGGCCGCCAGCGCCTCGGCCAGGTCGGACGGGACGGTGGCGTCGCGCTGGGCGGCGTAGGCCGCCTCCCAGCGGCCGTCCGCCTGCGCGGCGGCGACCTCCGCCAGGCCGGGCGGCCTCATGCGTCCGGCGGCGGTCAGGCTCTCCACATGCTCGACGTTCACCCGCGACCAGGCGCTGCCCTTGCGGCGGCGCGAGTACCGCTGCAGGTAGAAGTGCTCGTCGAAGGACCTGCGGTGGCTGTCGATCCAGCCGTAGCACAGCGCGACCTGCAACGCCTGCGCGATCCTGAGCGAGGCGAAGGGCGCCCCCTTCTTGGCGATCTTCAGCCAGACCCCTTCCCCCTCGTGGTGCTCGGCCAGCCATGCCTCCCACTGGGCGGCGTCCGCGAAGAGCATCGCCTGCTCGTCCTGCTCAACGGTGATCGGTCCTCGCGACATCTGCGGCTCCTTCGTCCGGTCGGCGGCAGTCACCATCCTCCACGGCAAAGTGCTCACCGAATGAGCACTTTGTTGGCCGAAGTGTCCGCGGCCTAGGTCGAGTGCCGGGGACCGGGCGCCGGCCCTCCGGCAGCGAACGAGTCGAAAGGGGGACCTGGATGTCCGACGAGGTTCCGATCACCGATGACCGCGAACCGGCGCTCGTCGTGACGGCGATGATCGACCACGTTGACGCGGTCGGCGATCTTTCGCCGACCGCGCCGGGTCGCTGCTGGCCCGCAAGCCGGCCCTGCCGGGTCGCCGCTAGCCCGCGGTCCCGCGCCTACCGCAGGGTCGCCGCTGGCCCGCGGTCCCGGCCCTACCGCCGGGCTGCGAGCCGTCCCCTACGAGAAGAGGTGGTCGACGACGCGGGCGGTGGCCTTGCCGTCGTCGCGGGGCGCGTACGTGGCCCTGAAGGCCTCGTACCGGTCGGCGTGAGCCGCCGCCACCGTGTCGATCGACCTGAGCGCCTCCACGACCTCGGCCGACGTCGACAGCAACGGCCCTGGTGCCTGCGCGGCGAGGTCCAGGTACAGCCCCCGCTTCGACGAGTACTTCTCGAGATCGTGGGCGAGGAACACGATCGGCCGCCCGGTCACCGTGAAGTCGAACATCGACGAGGAGTAGTCCGTGACCAGCACGTCGGCGACCAGCAGCAGATCGGCCATGTCGGGATAGGTGGTGACGTCGTGGGCGACGTCGGCGGGCACCACCGGCATCGCCTGCATCGGGTGCGCCCTGACCAGGAGTTCGTGGTCGGCCCCCAGTTCGGCCCTGGCCAGCGACAGGTCGAGCTTGATCGTGCTGTTCTTCCTGTCGTAGTCGCGCCAGGTGGGCGCGTACAGCACGACCTTCTTGCCCTCGATCAGGCCGAGGCGGCGCCGTACGGCCGCCGCGAGGATCTCCCTGTCAGGTGAGGTGAGGACGTCGTTGCGGGGCAGCCCGCTCTCCAGCACCTCGCCCTTGTATCCGAAGGCCTCGCGCAGGATGGGCGTGGCCCACGGCGACTGCGACAGCAGCACGTCCCAGCCGCGCACCTCGGCGGCCTGCCGGTGCCAGACCGGCGGGCGCGGGTCGCGCGACATGTGGGGCAGGTCGTTGCCGATGCGCTTGGCCGGCGTGCCGTGCCAGGTCTGCAGGACGACCTGGTCCTCGCGCGCCCTGAACCAGGCGGGCAGGAAGGAGTTGGTCACGATGTGCCGGGAACGTGCCAGCGCAGCGTGATGCTCCCTGCTGCCCGCGCGGACCACGGTGGCGGGGCCCGGCGGGACGAAGGCGCCGTCCTTGACGATCCAGATGTGCTCGCGGTCGTCGCCGCGGCGCAGCCGCTCCTCGTAGATGGCGCGCACGCTGTCGGCGTAGTGACGGCCGTCGTTGACGACGTAGACCGTCGACTCCTGGATCGGCTCGGCGCGCTGGGCCGGGTAGAAGACGCGGCGCAGCACGTGCGTGCCCGCGACGCCCTTCTCGTCGGCGGGGCGCGATTCCTCGGCCATCAGCACGGGCACGTCGAAGCGGGTCGACACCAGCCGGTAGCCGCGTCCTGAGAAGGAGTGCTGGGACTCGTCGAGCGTGGGCAGCGCGGCGTGCGACACGCGCACGGGGACGATCTCGCCCGTCGGGTGGCGGACGGACAGGTTCCAGGTGCCCGACGGCATCGGGGTCCGCTCGCCGAAGCGCTCCATCTCCGACGGCGCCAGCCGTACCGTGAACTCGTCCCCGGAACGGATCATGTCCGCGTGGAACATCAGCCCCGAGCGGTGCCGCAGCGACAGGCGGCGGGCGCCCTCGGCGTCCGGGTAGTCGCCGCGCAGTTCGAGGACAGGGCCTTCCCATCGGGCCGAGGTGATGACGGGCCTGATCCGGTGCGCGGAGACGACGACGCGGTCGCGCCTGTCGCCCAGCACGGTGATCTCCCTGTCGCCGACGGCGGCCCTGGTCTCCTCCAGCGCGTCGCCGAGCATGACCGAGGCCGCGGGGTCGCCCTTGGGCTCCACCCACAGCCGCCGCCCGTCCTTCTCCTGCAGCAGAGCGGGTACGGCGAGCGCCACGGTGACGTTCGTGCCGCCCTCGACGGGGTGGAACTCGGCCGCCATGCGGTGGCCGCCCAGCCTGGCGTGGCCCTTGGTGCAGGTACGGCCGGGCAGGAAGACGGTCAGCTCGAGCCGCTCGCCGTCCAACTGGACGCCGGTCAGTTCGGCCCTGTTCGGCTGGAGCACGACCTGGAGCGCCCGGTCGGAGGTCCACACGGGACGAACCCACCAGCGCGGCTTCACGCGCAGCCCCGCGGGCCGCTCGGTCCTGCCCAGCGAGGCCCCGCGCAGCAGGCCGGTCGCCCGCGCGCCACGGGACCAGAAGACGATCTCGGCGCGCCACGTGGTGGTGTCCTGGACGGCGGGCCGGTGCCGCATCGTGCGGCGCACCGCCGACACGACGGCGCGCAGCGACGAGCGCCAGCGCAGCGGCCACGGGCTCAGCGTCGCGGTGAAACCCGACCAGTCGTAGTTGCATCCGGGCTCACGCGCGCCGTGGGTGGCCTCGGGCGCGAGCGTACGGCGGGTCCGCATCCGCACGGGCGGCAGCCATCGGGGGCCGCGCAGCACGACGGTGGCCCTGTTGAAGCGGCGGCTGCGCACCGACAGGCCTGCGAGGTAGGCGAAGCCGTCGACGCGGAGCCTGCCGTTCTCCCAGACGATGTCGTCGATCTGGGTGACGGGCACCAGGTCGGAGCGGCGAAGGCGGTAGAGGTCGTGCGGCAGCTCGTCTACGAACGGCAGGTCGGCGTACCAGCGCAGGCCCTTGCGGATGCGCTTGGACGGCTCGGCGGCGGCCGTGATGACCTTGGTGAGGGTGTCGCCGTCGATCAGCTCGTCGTCGGGCCTGTGCTCGAGCAGGTGGTAGGCGAGCCTGCGTTCCACGGGCAGGTCGTGTTTGACGCCCGGGTCGACCTCGGCCAGGTAGGGCCTGAACAGGTTGACCAGCTCGCGCCTGCGGGCGGCGCCGCGCTTGGCGGCCTGGTCGAAGCGCAGGCCCAGCGAGCCGCTGAGCACGGCGGCGTCGAACGCGCGCCTTTCGGCAGGTGGCAGTCCCCCTGACCGGACGGTCCGCATGATCGCGTCGAGCGGTTCCCCCCGGTCACAGAGGTCCTGGACAACCTTCAGGCGCTCGGCGACGACATCGCCGGTTGGGGTGGCCATGAAGGGCACCGCCTTTCGGACCCGGGAACGGTGGGCAGTCCCTCGCTATGGTAATGCGCGTCACATACCGCAAATCCGCAAATATCGTGTCATGCCAGGTCAGTTGGTTCCTGAAAGTCCCCTGAAGGCAACCATCGGGCACGTCGCATGTCCACGCGCTCGCCGCGCAGCGGCGTGCCCTCCTCCCGCCAGTGCGGCAGCGCCCTGTCGACCAGGCCGGGAGCGGCGGTCCCGTCGGCGTGCACGACCCGCCACCACGGTACGGCGCCGCCCCACGCGGACATGACCGTGCCCACCTGCCTCGGCCCGCCCTCCTCGAGGTACTCGGCGACGTCGCCATAGGACATGACCTGCCCTGGAGGGATGCGTTCGACGAGGTCGAGCACCCGCTCACCGTACGGTGTCACCACGCCGAGGGCCCTTCCCGCAGGATCTCGTCGATCTTGCCGATGGCGTCGCCGTCGACCTCGATGACGCCGTCGCGCAGGTAGTAGTGCTCGCCGTCCTCACCGCGCAGGCGTCCGCCGACGGCCGCGGCCAGCCGGACGAGCTGGGCCACGTCCCAGTCCGACGCGGGCGTGCCGACGACACGGTCGCGCCAGTGCGCGACGGGGCGGCGCTCCTCGCCTGCCAGGATCTCGCCGGGCTCGCGCAGCGAGAACCCGGCCGGCGCCATCGCTCTGGCGAGCTCGGCGAAGGCGAGCGGAGACTCACGCTCCACGTGCAGCTCGTAGCTCATGAGGCGGGAGCATACTCATGATCACCGCAGGTCCAGGTACCTGTTGTGAAATCTGTGGCAGAAAAGCACGTTTCAGCCGCCTTTGTTGCGCTGGCTCAGAAGAGTCACCGCCGCGCCGAAGGCCACCAGGCCGATCAGCACACCGCCGCCGAACAGCCACATCCGCCACGGGCTCGGCCCAGGAGGCGAGGGCAGCGGCGCCTTCTCGCCCGCCCCGAAGTGCTTGTTCTCGGGCACGGCCACGCCCCGCTGCTGCCCGGCCAGCTCCCCCGCCCTGTCGAGAGCCGCCGCCGCGTCGACCACCCCGAAGCCGATCTTGTCGTCGTATCCCGCGGACGGCCTCGCGCGGGCGCTGCCGGTGATGGCCAGCGCCACCTTGTCGGGCGCCAGGTTCGGGTACTTCGACTTGATCAGCGCGGTGACCCCCGCCACCAGCGCCGTCGCCACGCTGGTGCCCTTGCTGGAGCCGAGCGCGCCGCTCATCTTCACCACCGGCACGTCCACGCCGGGCGCCGCGACCATGACGGAGAGGTTGTCGCTGCTGAAGGCCGCCCGCCTGCCCTGCCTGTCGACCGCGGCCACGCCGATCACGCCCGGATATCCGGCGGGAAAGCTCCAGTAGGAGGTGCTGTTGGCCTTGGTGTAGGCGGTCTGCCCGTCGTTGCCGACGGCGGCGACGAGCACGACACCCCTGTCGAGGGCGTAGGCGACGGCCTCGCGTTCGGACTTCTGCACGCCGTACGTGCCGATCGACATGCTGACGACCTTGGCCCCGTTGTTGACCGAGTAGCGGATCGCCCTGGCCAGCGGGCTCTCCCTGCTCGACAGCAGGTCCTCCTGCGGCGGGATCGCGCCGCCGGTCAGCGTCTCGTCCACGGTGATGGGCACCGACAGGATGCGGGCCTGGGGGGCGACGCCGATGAAGCCGCCCTTGTCGCCGGAGGCCGCGATCAGCCCCGCCATCGCCGTGCCGTGCTCGCCGGGGACGGCGCCGGCGCGGTCGAACGTCGTGGAGGTCATGTCGGGAGCCACCGTGACCCTGCCCTCGAGCCCGGGCGTCCGGGGGGCCACGGCGCTGTCGATCACCGCGACGGTGACGCCCGCGCCCTTGCTCGCCGTCCACGCCTGCTCGGCGTTGATCGCGGTCAGCACCCAGCGCTGCTGCTCCCGCTCGGGCGGAGCGGCCGTGCCGTACAGGACAAGGGCGGCCGCGAGGAGCGACCGCGCGACGCTCAGCACGCGTTCCCCTGCGTGCAGCGCGGGGCCTTGGGCGGCTCGGCGAGGAAGAAGGCGATCTGGCCGCTGACGGATCTGGCTGCCGACCACAGTTCGCTGTGCAGGATCTCCTCCACGGGGATGGCGGCCCTGGTGCGGCCGTCGGTGTAGCCGGCGGTGGAGAAGACGATGTAGGGCCCCGCGCCCACCCAGCCGTTGCGCTGCCGCTGGTCGAGCCCGAAACGCTCGGACACCGTGCCGGGGAAGGCGACGGGAAGCACGCCCACGCGGTCGTCGATCGTCAGTTCCTCGGTGGCCGCCACTCTCGACTCCTCGTCCTTCAGCACCGCGACGCCGACGGTGAAGACGAACATCGCGCTCTGGTCGACGTAGGTGGCGCGCAGCATGGTCACGCAGCCGTGCCCGTCGAGGACCCTGGCCACGGCCCTGTCGGTGGCGGCGGCGCAGGTGACCTCGGGGGCGATGCCGACCCTCCGAGCGTACTGCTGAGCCTGGTCGAACCCCTGGTAGGAGACCTCTTCGGGGAAGACGCCCGTGGCGGGCCACGCCTGCCAGCGCCTGGCGATCTCCTCCTGCTTGTAGCGGGTCTGCTCGGCGACGGTCAGCGGGCGGGACCTGCTCTCGGCGAGCATGCCGGTGGCGCCGAGCAGGACCACCACGGCCGACAGCGTCACGATCGCGCCCAGGATGCCGATGAACATCGTGCGGTACCTGAAGCCCTGCGCCAGCGCCTCGCGCTCGGCTCTCTCCTTCGCCGCCTGCCCGTCCCTGCGGCCGGTGGCCGCGGGCCACGAGCGCACGCGGGAGCGTCGGGTCACAGGGGCGCCGAGCGGCGATCCGCCTCTCGCCGCCTGCCCCGATCGAGGCAGACCGGACACCGGCCGCCTGCGTGCCCTCCCTGACGTGTCCCCCACCGCTCCTCACTCATTTTGGTTCTCACCTGGGAGAAACGTGGGCTCTTCACGGTGGCGAAGGACCCTTTTGCGCGTTTCTCATAGGTAATTCGTCCCCCTAAGGGCGCGGATCATGCGTCCTGGGGATTGTCTGCCCTTCGCGTCCGCTTGACCAGCGCTGTCAGCACCAGGACCGCTGTGAACGCCGCCAGCGCCGCGGCGGCCGCTATGGAGCCGTAGACGATGATCCTGCGCTGGTCACGGTGGATCACCTGGACGGGGGCGGCCGCCTCGCCGAGCGGCCGGTCAGGATCGTGGGCGTCCTTCCCGCGTGCCGTGTGCGTGTGCCCTGCCAGCCTGGCCGCCTCGGCGAGCGCTCCCGCCGCGTCGACCACGCCGAAGCCCGTACCGGTGTCGTAGCCTCCCGAGGGCCGCCTGGACGCGCTCAGCGTCATGGCCTGTGCCACGAGCGCGGGCGACATGCGCGGATGCCTGGCCTTGATGAGCGCGGCCACACCCGAGACGAGGGCGCTGGCCTGCGAGGTGCCCTTGCCCACCCAGTACTCGTTGCCGGGTCCCGCTCCCAGGATGTCGACGCCGGGCGCGGCCAGCAGCACCGAGGGGTTCCAGTTGGAGAACGAGGCGCGGCGCAGCCCCCGGTCGGTCGCCGCCACGGACACCACGCCCGGGAAGGCCGCGGGGTAGGAGTAGGGCGCGTAGCCGCTGGCCTCGGGCTTGCGCGCGCCCTCGTTGCCCGCCGCCGCCACCAGCACGACGCCCTTGGAGATCGCGTACCTGATGGCCTCGCGCTCGCGGGCCGTGGCCAGTTCCTTGGAGATGGACATGTTGACGACCTGCGCACCCTGGTCGACGGCGTAACGGATGCCCTTGGCCACCACGTCCTCGTAGCGCCTGGCGGTGTTGAACTCCCCGAATCCCGGCTCCTCGTCCTCCAGGATCACCCTGACGGACAGGATCCTGGCGCGGGGGGCGACGCCGATGATGCCGTCGCCGCTTCCCTGCCCGTGGCCGTGGCCCGCGATGAGGGAGGCCATGTAGGTGCCGTGCAGCCGCGTCGGCGCCACGCCCGGAGGGTTGGCGCCCTTGGTGAAGTCGGCGCCGACCGTCACCGAGCCCGACAGGTCGCGATGGAGCGGGTCGACGCCCGAGTCGAGGACGGCGACGATCACCCCGGCGCCCTTGCTGGTCTGCCACGCCTTGGACAGCCGCAGCGTGTCGATGACCTCCCGCTGGCTGTCGCGCACGTTGTCGGCGTGCGCGGCGGGCGTCACCAGCAGCACCAGCGCCATGGCGAGGCTCACGCGCCTCAGCATCGCCACGCCTTGGAGCCGCAGTCGGGCATGCGCGGCGTGCTCAGCTCGACCAGGACGCGTTCACCCAGGTCGGCGGCGAAGGCGAAAACGGCGGGGCGCTGGCCGCCGACGGCCCGCGCGGGCCTGCCGTCCACCTGGCCGGCGGTGGTCAGCACCACGTAGGGACCGGCCTGCCGTACCGAGGCCGTCTGGCGGCCCTGCGGGGTGAACCGCTCGGTGACCGTCCCCTGGAACGCCACCGGGCGCAGTCCCGGCACCGGCCTGCCCGAGATGGGGAAGGCCTTCTTGGCCCGTACGGCACGCAGTTCGTCGGGCAGGGCGAGCACGCCCACGGTCACCACCACGCCCTGCAGCTCGTCGAGGTAGGTCGCCCGCAGCACGGCCTCGCACCCCGCCCTGCGCAGCGTGGCGGCCGCCTTCCTGTCCACCGCGCTCACGCAGTCGGTCGAGGCGGAGATGCCGACGCGGTGGGCCTTCTCCTTGCCGCCCTGCTCGGCGACGTAGGTGATGGTCGCGGGGAAGATCTTGCCGGCCGGCCAGCTCCGCCACCGGTCGGCGACCTCGCGTTTGGCGGCGGCCTCCAGCTCGGCCTGCGTGGGCCCTCTGGTGAGCTCCGCGCCGGACGCGCTGGCCGCCACGCCCGCGGTGATTGCGCAGATCAGCGCCAACGCGGACGTCACGACCACAGACGGCCATGCTCGTCGGTTGCTCACAACTCGACCTTAATGCGGAGCGCCCAACGGCATCCCCCCAACCGCGTCGGAAGTACGTGACGCCAGTGGAGTCTCATCGTGCCGCCAGGGAAGACGAGATCGGGGACACCGCGGCGCGGTGTCCCCGATCTCGCTCTGCCGTCAGTACGTGGGGAGGCTGGGGTCGACGGTCTTGATCCAGCTCAGCACGCCGCCTCCGACGTGCACCGCGTCGGAGAACCCGGCGTTCTTCACGACGGCCAGCGCCTCGGCCGAGCGCGCCCCCGACTTGCAGTGGAGGACGATGCGCTTGTCCTGGGGCAGCTTCTCCAACGCCGAGCCGTTCAGGAACTCGCCCTTGGGGATCAGCGTGGCACCGGGGATCGAGACGATCTCGTACTCGTTGGGCTCGCGGACGTCGATGAGGAAGATGTTCTCGCCGCCGTCCTGCATCGCCTTGAGCTCCTGCGCGGTGATCGTCGAGCCGGAGGCCGCCTCGGCCGCCTCGTCGGAGATCGTGCCGCAGAACGCCTCGTAGTCCTCGAGCAGCTCGGTGACCGTCGGGTTCTTGCCGCACAGCACGCACTCGGGGTCCTTGCGGACCTTGACGTCGCGGTACTTCATCTCGAGGGCGTCGTAGATCATCAGTCGCCCGACGAGCGGGTCGCCGATGCCGGTGAGCACCTTGATGGCCTCGTTGACCTGGATGGAGCCGATCGACGCGCACAGCACGCCGAGCACGCCGCCCTCGGCGCACGAGGGCACCATGCCGGGAGGCGGGGGCTCGGGGTAGAGGCAGCGGTAGCAGGGGCCGTGCTCGGCCCAGAACACGCTCGCCTGGCCGTCGAAGCGGTAGATCGAGCCCCAGACGTACGGCTTGCCCAGCAGCACGGCCGCGTCGTTGACCATGTACCGCGTGGCGAAGTTGTCGGTGCCGTCGACGATGAGGTCGTAGCCGGAGAAGATCTCCATCACGTTCTCGGTCGACAGCGCCGTGTTGTGGATGACGACCTCGACCAGCGGGTTGATCTCACGGACCGTCGCCGCAGCGCTCTCGGCCTTGGGCCTGCCCACGTCGGACTGGCCGTGGATGATCTGGCGCTGGAGGTTTGACTCGTCGACGACGTCGAAGTCGATGATGCCCAGCGTGCCGACGCCCGCGGCCGCGAGGTACATCAGCGCCGGCGAGCCGAGGCCTCCCGCGCCCACACACAGCACCTTGGCGTTCTTCAGCCGCTTCTGCCCGGCCATGCCCACGTCGGGAATGATCAGGTGGCGCGAGTAGCGGCGCACTTCATCGACGGTCAGCTCGGCGGCCGGCTCGACCAGAGGTGGCAACGACACAGTTCTACGCTCCCGATTAGGGGTCCTATCTCCACTGAAACCTAGCTCGGGAGTGGGGCATTCCCCAATCGTGTCTCAAGGATCAGACGGCGAGCCTCCGCGGCGACCGCCTGAGGCACCTCCATCTGGGCGACATGTCCGGCATTTCGCAGCAGAACGATCCTGACCTGGGGGAAAGCCCTGAGCGCTCTGCGCGCGGTGGCCGGCCGCACGATCCTGTCCCTGCGGCCGTGGATGATCAGCGTCGGCGCGGTCACCCTGCCCGCCTGGCACCACAGGTTCTGCTCGCCGCGCCTGAAGTACTCCGCGACGATGCCGCGCGCCGAGCCGATCAACGCCCGCCCCGCGTACGGCAGGCCGTCGCGCCTGCGCAGCTCCTCGACCGCGTCCCTGACCCTGGCCGGATGCACGAGGGACGCGTCGGCGTAGCACATGGCCAGGGTGGCGTTGATCCGCTGCTCGGCCGGCAGGAAGCGGAGCCTGTCCGCCACCCACTCCCCCAGCCTGGGGGTGGCGGAGGCGGCCACGCGGGCCGGGCCGTACCTGGGGACGAGGTCGGGCAGCGCGGGCGAGACGAGCGTGAGCGAGCGCACCAGGTCGGGGCGGGCGGCGGCGACGGTGACGCAGACCGCCCCGCCGAGCGAGTTGCCGAACAGATGGGCGGGGCCGATCCGCTCCAGGAGGCCGATCACCGCCCTCGCGTGCGCGGAGACGCTGTAGTCGCCGTCGGCGGGCGCGGGCGAGTAGCCGGCGCCGGGCAGATCGACGGCGTGACCCGTGACCAGATCGCTCAGCTCGCCCATGAGGTCGGTCCAGTTCGTGGCCGAGCCTGCCAGACCGTGCACGAAGACCGCCTGTTCGGCGCCGCCCTCCGGCGTGGAGCGCACGTACACGTCACCGACCATCGTGCCCGGCCAGTGTGCGATGGGATCCGTCACCGCTCGTCCCCCTTCCGTTTCCTCGACGATAACCCGCTCGTAGCGGGGTCACCGCAAGGCGGACAGCGGTGCCGGCCTCCCTAGGCGGTCTTGCGCGCCTTCTTCTTCGGCTCCTTCTTCGCCGAGGCGCCGCGCTCCTTCTTCGCCGCCTCCACGCTGGCCCGCAGCGCGGCCATGAGGTCGACGGCCGGGCCCGCCTCCTCCTCGCCCTCAGGAGCGGGGACGACCTCCTTGCCGGCCACCTTCGCCTCGATCACCTGCTGCAACGCCTCACGGTAGGCGTCGTGGTACTCGGCGGGGTCGAAGTCGGCCACCATCGTGGTGATCAGCGACTCGGCCATCTTCAGCTCCTGCGGCCTGACCTCCACGTCCTCCTCGAGGAAGCCGAAGTCGGGCGTGCGGATCTCGTCGGGCCACAGCATCGTCTCCAGGACGAACACCCCGTCGCGCACCCGCAGCGTGGCCAGCGACTCCCGCTGCCGCAACGCCACCTTGACCACCGCCACCTGCCCCGAGCTCTCCAGCGCGTTCCGCAGCAGCACGTACGGCTTGGCGCCCTGCGCGTCGGGCTCCAGGTAGTAGGACTTGGCGAAGTAGATCGGGTCGATCTGGTCGGCGGGGGTGAACTGCAGCACGTCGATCCGCCGCGAGGTGCTCAGCGGCAGATCCTCGAAGTCCTCGTCGGTGAGCACGACGATCTCCCCTGTGGCCAGCTCGTAGCCCTTGGCGATGTCGGAGTAGGGCACCTCTTCGCCGTCGATCGTGCACACGCGCTTGTAGCGGATCCTGCCGCCGTCCTCGCGGTGCACCTGGTGGAAGGTGACGTCCTTCTGCTCTGTCGCCGAGTAGAGCTTGACCGGGATCGTGACCAGCCCGAAGGAGATCGCACCCTTCCAGATGCTGCGCATGGGCACTCCAAAAGAAATAGCGGGCTCACCTCATGGGCACATACCCGTCATGGGCGATCCGATGCCATATCCGATCGAACCGATGCTCGCCGTACCCGGGCGCCTGCCGGCCGATCGGGAGCAGTACGGATTGGAGGTGAAGTGGGACGGCATCAGGGCGCTCGTCCACCTGGAGGCGGGCGGGTGCAGGGTGTCCGGCAGGCACGGAGCCGACTACACGCGCAGGTATCCCGAGGTGTGCGAGACCGCATCGGGCTTCGGGCTCGACCACGCGATCATCGACGGCGAGGTCGTGGCGCTCGGCGCCGACGGACGGCCCTGGTTCTCCCGATTACAGCGGCGGATGCACCTCAGCGATCCGAGCCCTTCGCTCGTGCACAGGGTGCCGATCACCTACTTACCCTTCGACCTGCTCTACCTGGGCGGCCGGCCGCTGTTCGACCTGCCGTACAGGGACAGGCGGGCGCTACTCGACGAGCTGGACATCGGCGCGCCGCCGTTCTTCCCCGGCGACTCCGACCTGATGGCCGCCACCCTTGAACAGGGACTCGAAGGCGTGATCGCCAAGAGGCTCGACTCGCCGTACAGGACGGGGGTGCGCTCGCCGTGGTGGATCAAGGTGAAGCACCAGGCCACCACGGAGGTCGTGATCGGCGGGTGGAAGCCCGGCAAGGGGCGGCGCGCGGGCGGCATCGGCTCGCTGCTGCTCGGGATGTTCACCGGCGAGGGGTTCACCTACGTCGGGCACGTGGGCACCGGGTTCACCGACGCGGCGCTCGCGCACCTGCTGGCGCTGCTCGAACCGCTCGAGGTGCCCCGCAGCCCGTTCTCGGACGAGGTGAAGGGGCGCAACCGATGGGTTAGACCCGAGATGGTCGGGGAGGTGGCCTACACGATGTGGACCGACGACGGCAGGCTACGACATCCCGTGTGGCGCGGTCTCAGGGGCGACAAGGTACCGGCAGAGGTGACGCTGTGAAGGTTCCCGTCAAGGTGGACGGACGCCAGTTGACGCTCAGCAACCTGGACAAGGTGCTCTACTCCGAGATCGGCTTCACCAAGGCCGAGGTCATCGACTACTACAGCAGGATCGCCCCCGTCCTCCTGCCGCACCTGCGGGACAGGCCGCTGACCGTCAAGCGCTACCCCGACGGCGTCGACGGCGCCTTCTTCTTCGAGAAGAACGCGCCACAGCACGCGCCCTCGTGGCTGCGCAGGGCGACGCTCCCGGTGCCGGGCAGCACCAAGAACCGCGAGACCATCGACTTCGCCGTCGTCGACGACCTGCCTTCGCTCGTCTACTACGCCAACCTGGCCGCGCTCGAGCTGCACGTCCCGCAGTGGAAGGTGAGCAAGGACGGCGAGGCGCTGCCGCCCGACCTGCTGGTGCTCGACCTCGATCCGGGCCCGCCCGCCACCATCGTCGAGTGCTGCAGGGTCGCCACGCTCATCAGCGAGGTGCTGGCCGAGGACGGCCTCGTCGCGTGGCCGAAGACGAGCGGCAACAAGGGCATGCAGCTCTACAGCCCATGGGACGACAGGGTCGAACCGTCCGACTACGCCCGCCGGCTCGCCCAGCGCCTGGCGAAGGAGCACCCCGACGAGGTCGTCAGCGTGATGGCCAAGAAGCTCCGGCCGGGCAAGGTCTTCATCGACTGGAGCCAGAACAACCCCGCCAAGACCACCGTCGCCCCCTACTCGCTGCGCGCCAGGTCCCACCCGACGGTCTCGACCCCGCTGCTCTGGGAAGAGGTCGAGAGCTGCGGGAGCCCCGAGGAACTCGTGTTCACCGCGGCCGATGTGCTGGCCAGGGTGGAGGATCACGGCGATCTGTTCGGCCAGGCGTAAGGTGGAACCCGTCCGGCTACGACAGGGGGACGGGATGTCGCAGAACGAGGCCGAGCTGTCCATCGAGGTGCCCGAGGCCGATGCGGCCGAACAGCTCAGGCTGCGTGAGGGAGACACCACCCGCGTGGAACTCCCGATCGAGGTGGATCCGGCCGACGCGGCCGAACAGCTCAGGGCGCTCCGCGAAGGAGACGCCATCCGCCACGAGCTCCCGATCGACGTGGACCCCGCCGACGCCTTCGAGCAGGACCGCACGGTCGGCGACGATGATGACGATGACTACCGCTGACCTGGTTACCCGCGCGTAGGATGTGCGGGCAAACAGCACTCGCCCCCTAGGAGACCCGCGTGACAGCAACCCCGGACGCCAAGCCCCGGGGCACCCGGCTGCCCCGACTCGCCCGCAGGCGCCAGCTGCTGAACGCCGCGCAGGAAGTGTTCGTGGAGAACGGCTACCACGCGGCGGCCATGGACGAGATCGCCGACCGCGCCGGGGTCAGCAAGCCCGTGCTCTACCAGCACTTCCCCGGCAAGCTCGAGCTCTACCTCGCCCTGCTCGACCTCCACGTCGACGACATGGTCAGCAGGGTGCGCGACGCGCTGGCCTCCACCCACGAGAACAAGCTCCGCGTCCAGGCCACCTTCCGCGCTTTCTTCGACTTCGTCTCCAGCCAGGGTGAGGCCTTCCGGCTGGTCTTCGAGTCCGACCTGCGCAACGTCGCCCCCGTACGGCAGCGCGTCGAGCGCTCGCTGCGCGAGTGCGCCGAGATGGTGAGCCAGGTGATCCAGGAGGACACCGGCTGCTCCAGCGAGGAGGCGCACCTGCTCGGTGTCGGCCTGGTCGGCATGGCCGAGGTCAGCGCCCGCTACTGGATCACCCAGCACGGCTCCATCCCCAAGGACGCCGCGGAGCAGCTCATGGCCAGGCTCGCCTGGCGTGGCATCAGCGGTTTTCCGCGTACGGCATAACAGCGTTCGCTCGGCGCGATCAATGCCCCCTTCTTACCCGAGACGAGTGACGATGGGATGAGCCAGCCCCGTCTCAAGAGGGAGCACGATGGAAATCAAGATCGGCGTACGGTCCGTACACCGCGAGCTCGTTGTGGAGAGCGACCTGACGGCCGACCAGATCGAGGAGGAGATCCGGCAGGCGCTCGCCGCTGACAAGGGCGTCTTCGCCATCAGCGACGTCAAGGGCAGGCGCGTCGTCGTGCCCGTGGCCTCGATCGGATTCATCGAGATCGGCGAGGACGAGAACCGGCCCGTCGGCTTCGGCGGCACCATGTAGGACGGGTTCCAGCTCCAGGGGCACGGCGGCGCTCGCCGTCCCCCTGGTTCGGCCGCCGTCAGTGGCAGGGACTTCCAGGGCCGATCAGGCATCGTCCAGGACGACGGTGCCGGGGCACGTGCTCGCGCCTCGGCTCTCCGGAGGGACAGCGCGCGCTCTCCCTCCGCAGCGCGGCGCGCGAGACCCAGCGATTCGGCCCACATCTGGTCAAGGAACTGCTGTAGCGGCGCGAGGCCCTCATACCGGCACGGTACAACCGTCCGCGCGTTCGCGCCGCTCGATGCGCAGACCGAGTAAAGCCGGGCGGTCAGATGCCGAGAGCCGCCATCCGCTTGCCGTGCTCCTCGGTCAGCCTCGCGAACAGCCTGGAGATCTCCGCCTGGTCGTCCGGCACCGCCTCCACCAGCAGCTGGGCCAGCTCGGGCCGGGCGGCCGCGACCCGCTGGCCCTGGCTGAGCGCCTCGCCGACCAGGCGCCGCGCCCACAGCGCCAGCCGCCCGGCCAGCGCGGGGTCGGCCTCGACCGCCGCCCGCACCCGCTCCACCGCGAACGCCGAACGGCCCTGGTCGACCAGCACCTCGTCGACGAGATCGGCGATGGACGGGTCGAGGTGCCTGGCCGCCTCGCGATAGAAGTCGAGCGCGATCCCCGTGCCCACGTAGGCCTTGACCAGCGCCTCCAGCCAGTCGCCCGGCGCGGTGTTGGTGTGCCACTCGTCCAGCGCCTCCACGAACGGCGACATCGCCTTGTCGGGGTCGGCCCCGAGCGAGACGAGCTTGTCGCGAAGGAGCTGGAAGTGGGCGTACTCGGCCACCGCCAGTTCGCCGAGCACCGCCCTGTCTGTCAGAGTGGGGGCCAACTGGCCCGCATCCTCGGCCAGCCGGAGGAAGGCGGTGAGCTCGGCGTATGCCAGCACGCCGAGGAGATCGACGACACCCGGGGAATCTGTCATGAAGGCAGCGTACTTCGGGAACATAATGAAACTCGGTCCGCGTTGTGGTATCGAGTACACTGCTCTGTGAAAGTGCGACCGCACTGTGTTAATCCGGGAGATTCGCTCCCGCTAACCCCCACTTCCGGGCCTGCGGTCGCTGATGACGCGAGAGGGCTGGCTCTACCGCGAGGACCCAGGCACGGGGATGAATTCCGCCCGATGGTCCCGGCAGGCCCGCCTTCATTTGAGACTGAGGCAGGCCACGCTGACGACTTTCCGAGACCTCGGAGTCACACCAGAGATCGCCGATGCCCTCGAGACCGAGGGCATCACCACGCCGTTCCCCATCCAGGAGATGGCGCTCCCACTCGCCCTCGCCGGGCAGGACCTCATCGGTCAGGCACGCACCGGCACGGGAAAGACCTACGCGTTCGGCATCGCGATGCTGCAGAGCATCGGAAAGCCACGCAAGAACCGCAAGAAGCCGCGCGGCCTGGTCGTCGTGCCCACCCGTGAGCTGGCCGTCCAGGTCTCCGAGGACCTGGTCACCGCAGCGGGCAAGCTCGGCTCCCGCGTGCTCACCGTGTACGGCGGGCGCGCGTACGAGCCGCAGGTCGAAGCGCTGAAGGCGGGCGTCGACGTCATCGTCGGCACCCCCGGCCGCCTGCTCGACCTGGTCAAGCAGAAGCACCTCGACCTGTCCCAGGTCACCATGCTCGTCCTCGACGAGGCCGACCGCATGCTCGACCTCGGCTTCCTGCCCGACATCGAGCGGATCTTCAAGCTCATCCCCGCCGAGCGGCAGACGATGCTGTTCTCCGCCACCATGCCGGGCGAGATCGTCGCGCTGTCGCGCAAGTACCTCAACCGCCCCACCCACGTGCGCGCCGAGATGGAGAGCGGCGAGGGCGAGGCCACGCCGCAGGTGCGCCAGCTCGTCTGGCGCGTCCACAGGATGGACAAGATCGAGATCCTGTCCCGCCTGCTGCAGGCCGACGGCCGCGGTCTGACCATGGTGTTCTGCGAGACCAAGCGCGCCTGCGACATGGTCGCCGAGCAGCTCGACACCCGCGGCTTCGCGGTGGCGGCCGTCCACGGCGACCTCGGGCAGGGCCAGCGCGAGCAGGCGCTGCGCGCCTTCCGCAACGGCAAGATCGACGTGCTGGTCGCCACCGACGTGGCGGCGCGCGGCATCGACATCGACGACGTCACGCACGTGGTCAACTACGACGCCCCCACCGACGACAAGACCTACGTGCACCGCATCGGCCGTACGGGCAGGGCGGGGCGCACCGGCATCGCGGTCACCTTCGTCGAGTGGGAAGAGCTGACCCGCTGGAAGATGATCAACAACATGCTCGGCCTCGACTTCGCCGAGCCCGAGGAGACCTACTCCACCTCGCCGCACGTCTACACCGAGCTGGGCATCCCCGAGGGGACCAAGGGCGTGCTGCCGCGCGCGGCCCGCTCCAGGGCGGGGCTGGCGGCGGAGGAGCTGGAGGACCTCGGCGAGACCGGGCGGTCGCGCTCGCGTGGCCGTAAGGACAGGGAGGAGCGCGAGCCGCGCCCCGCCCGCACGCCGCGCCAGCGCCGCCGCACCCGCGGCGGCCGCGCCGCCGAGGCCGGCTCCGACGAGCTGGTCTCGACGGGACCCGTGACGGGCGAACCCGCCTCGAACGGGCCCGCCTCCAACGGATCGGCCGCCAACGGGTCCGCCTCGGACGAGGCGGCTTCGGAGAAGGTCGCCTCCGCGGCGGCCATCGCCTCGGCCGACCCGCTCGGCAGCACTCTGACCGAGGACGCCGAGAGCACCGCATCGACGATCGCGCCAGAGGAGAAGCCCATGCGCAGGCGCTCCCGCAGGAACGACGACACGCCCGCCATCATCTCCGCCGAAGAGGTCGAGGCCGCGGCCGACCAGCCCTCCAGGCGGACTCGGGCCCGTAGGGGCGCCTCCTCGGAGGCGCTGGAAGGAGCTCTCGCCTCGGTGGCCGAGCCGCAGCCCGCACCGCACCCCGTCGAGGAGCCGAGCTTCATGACCACCCCGCCGCCCCCTGTCCGCAGGGAGCCCGAGCGGATCGTGCCGCCGAACGCGTTCACGGTCATCTTCCAGTCGCCCGACCTGGCGACCGACGATGACGAGATCGCGCCCTCCGCCGCGACCGAACGCCAGCAGCAGCGGCGTCGCCCGCGCGGCAGCGGCGGCGCTTCCGGCGGGCCTCGCCGCCGCTGACGTCCCAACGGGCTGGGGGGCTCCCACGCGAGCGCCCCGGCCCCTCGACGCCTCTGTGGGGGCGCTCCCGGCCCTCGGAAGCGCCCCCACGCCCCCAGCGAGCCCCATCCCGGGAGAACCCCGGTCGTCCTCCGGAGGAGACCCCACACCCCTGGTCCGCGTCCCGGTGAGTTCCTGCCGGGGACCCGTTCGCGCCTCTCACCTGCATACGGGCCGGCCCTCGGTGTGCCGCCTGTTCGCCGCCCCTCCGCGGCCCCTGGCGGGGTCGAGTCTGACCGGGTCATGACGGCCCCTCGCCGCTCCCACGAGAATCGGCACAGAGCGCCTTTGAGCACGTCAAGCTGGGTAAGTGGAACGATTCGCGGTGTTCCCACCCTGTGCTCTGGGTATTGTTGCCTTACGTGAGTACGCCGCGCTTCCTGTCCCTGCCGCCCGGGGTGTCCCCCGTGCAGATCGACACGCCCCACGGCCAGTTCGCCGCCCTGGAGGCCACCCCGATGAGCGGCGTGATCGAGCGGCTACCCGCGCTGCTGGTACCCGGCCTCACCGGCAGCAAGGAAGACTTCATCGCCATCCTGCAGACCCTCGCCACCGCCAACCGCAAGGTCGTCGCGATCGACATGCGAGGGCAGTACGAGACGCCTGGCCCCGACGACGCCGCCGCCTACACCTGCCCCGCGCTCGGCAACGACGTGGACGCGATCGCGATGGCCGTCGGCGACGGCGGCCCCGTCCACCTCGTCGGCCACTCCTTCGGCGGGCTGGTCACCAGGGAGGCGGTGATCGACGGGCGCACCAAGTTCGCCTCTTTCACGCTGATGAGCTCGGGCCCTTCGGGCATCATCGGACCCCGCGAGCGGGCCGGCAGGGCGATCATGCGCGAGCTGCCCGAGCTGGGCCTCGAACACGTGTGGACCACCCGCTACGAGCCCGAGGCGCTCGGCGGCGGCGTGCCCGACGAGATCATCGCGTTCCTGCGCAAGCGGCTGTTCGCCAACAACCCCACGGCGCTGGCGACGATGGCGGCGCAGGTGCTCGACCAGCCCGACCGCACCGAGGAGCTCACCCAGATCGAGGTGCCGACGCTGGTCCTGTTCGGCGAGCACGACGACGGCTGGCCGCCCGGCATGCAGGCCGAGATGGCGGCCAGGCTCGGATCCGAGATCGTGGTGGTGCCCGGCGCCGTCCACTCGCCCGCCGTCGAGGCGCCGGAGACGACCGCGGCCGCGCTGACGAGATTCTGGAACTCGGCGGAGGCCATTCGCCGCCCAGCCGTGTAATCATCTACTTACTATGACGAGCATCGAAGAGATCGTCGTCCAGCCGCCGCAGGCTGTGACGTGGCTGGTGCACCTCGACCGCTCGATGTGGGTGGGCGGCGTGCGCGGCCTCATGCTCCAGGCGCTCCACCCGCTGGCGATGCGCGGCGTCTGGCAGAACTCCAACTTCCAGGACGACCCGTTCGGACGGCTGCGCCGTACCGCCGACTTCGTGGGAAGGGTCACCTTCGGCAGTCCTGAGGAGGCCGACGAGATCGGGCGCAGGGTGCGGCGCATCCACCGGGGGCTGCGCATCAGCGACGGCGGCAGGACGCACCGTGTCGACGACCCCGAGCTGCTGCGGTGGGTGCACTGCGCGGAGGTGTCGTCCTACCTGGAGGTGGCCAGGCGCGGCGGCCTCGGGCTGACCGACCGGCAGGCCGACCGCTACCTCTACGAACAGCGCAAGAGCGCCACCTACGTCGGCCTGCACCTGGACGACGTGCCCGGCTCGCAGGCCGAGATGGCCGCGTACTTCGAGGAGATGCGGCCCAGGCTGCGGGTCATCGACGAGTCGGCGGCCACCGTGCGGTTCCTGCTGTGGCCGCGGTTGCCGCAGGAGCTGCGCAGGCTCTCCCCCGGCAAGCCGGTCTACTTCCCGTTCGGCGCGCTGTGCTACTACTCGCTGCCCGGCTGGGCCAGGGAGATGTACGGCACGCTGCCCGAGGTGCCGCGCGCGACCGTGACGGCGGCGCTGAAGGCGTTCAGGCTCGGGGCCAACTCGTTGCCCGAGCACGTCCACGACCTGGCCTTCGCCGAGCCGACCAGGCAGATGCTCGCCGCCTCCCGCGAACGGCTGGCGAAGGCGGGCTACGACGTGAGCAAGGGACTCAAAGGCCTCACCGACCCACGCCGCTGGCCGGCCGGCCTGGCGGCCTGACCCGCTCCGTCCTCGGCGACCGCGGCCAACGCCTCGGGCGAGGCGAGCACCGCCGGACCCGGTGGTCTCGGGCGGGCCTGGGCGGGTTCAGGCGAGAGCGTCCCAGGGGAGCTTGTCAGGTGCCGCCGTGCGGCCCTCGGGGCAGTGGCGGCGGAAGTCGCACCACGAGCACATCGGGCCTGGACTCGGCGGGAACGGGTCGTTCTTCTCGCCGGCCCTGTAGCGCTCGTCGGCCTCACCGGCCTCCAGCGCGACCTCCTCGGCCCTGCGCAGGTGGCGGCCGAGCGACTCCTCGGTGTGCTGCCACTCGACGATCTCGCCGGTCGGCAGGTGGTGCAGCTCGACGGTGGTGCACGGGGTGCGCAGCACGCGCGAGGCCGCGATCGCGTAGATCGCCAGGGCGAGCGAGCCGCGGGCGTCGTCCTCGGTCAGTGGCCGCCTGCCCGTCTTGTAGTCGACGACCACCAGCTCGTCGCCGCGCCGGTCGAGCCTGTCGATGCGCCCGGAGACCGCGATGGCCTTCGTCCGCGTGGCCACCGTACGCTCGACGCCGACGGGCTCGTCGGAGGGATCGAGCGTCTCGACGTACCCCGACACCATGCCGCGGGCGTGATCACGATACTGCGTGGACTGCTCGGCGTCCCTGAACCCCTCGGAGATCCACCCGTTGGTCAGCAGGATCGCCGCCATGGCGGAGGTCCTGCGCTCGTACGGCTGCCGCCACCACGCCGCGAGCGCGTTGTGCACGCTCGCGCCCATGCTGTTGTGGGCCCACGCGGGGCCCTTGGGCGGCTGGGGCCGGTCGAGATAGGAGAACCTGTAGCGCCTGCGGCAGTCGAGCCATGAGTTGAGCCGCGACGGCGTGCATGAATAGAGCCGCCGCGGCATGCCCTCAAGAGGGAGCTGCTCCAGCACCTACTGGTCGCCCAGGTTCAGCTGGATCCCGGCGGCGCCCGTGCCGTCGGTCAGCGGGCCGTCCGAAGGCTTCTCGCGGGTCAGCGACCCCGACACCCAGTCGTCGAAGTGCGGCTCCAGGTCGCCGATCCGGCTCTCCTCGCCCTGGTTGGGCAGGACCCTGGTCGCGCCCGGCAGCGTGAACAGCCTCCCGCCGATCGAGGTCAGCTGGTCGGCCAGGGCGGGGTACTCGCCGCCGAGCTTGCCAGGACCGTCGGCCTGCAGCGACTTGCCGGTGAAGACGGCCTCCAGCTCCTCGGAGTAGAGGGAGACACCGCCCATCGTGACGCCGGGGGTCTCCAGCACCTCGAGACGGACGTCGCCGACGCCGAACACGCCCTCGTCCTCCATCTCGATGTCAGGCCAGGTCTCCGACCAGGTCTCACGCCAGATCGGCTTGTCCTTGGGGTGCAGGGCGATCACCGACTCGTCCCTGCTGGCCACCTCGATGGCGGCGCCGACGTGGTCGGGAAGGCCGTGCGTGCAGATGACGGCGAGCACCTCCCGCTCGCCGATCTGGTCCAGGATCTTCTCGGCGTCACGCGCCGGGTCGATGACGATGACCTCCTCGTCGTCGCCCACGATCCAGGTGTTGTTCTCGACCTTGTGCTCGGTGCCGTCGATCTCGACGACGCCCTCGGTCACGACTCGCTCGATACGCGCTCCCACGTTGCCACCCTATCGTCAACCGGGGCTCGGATCCCGCCTTGCACGCGGATGGCGTGACGCCGTTCGAGGTCAGGCCGTGAGGGAACGGATGGCGGTGATGATGAGCTGGACGGCCAGCGCGGCCAGCAGCAGGCCGGCGATCCTGGTGACCAGCTCCACCCCGTTCTCCTTGATCACCCGGATGATGCTCACCGAGAACCGCATGAACAACCACAGCACCACGTGCACCGCCGCGATGGCCAGCCCCAGCGCCAGGATGCCGCCCTTCACCGCCCCTGCCTGCTGGGCGAACACGATCGTGGCCACGATGGCTCCTGGGCCCGCCAGCAGAGGGGTCCCGAGGGGCACCAGCGCCACGTTGACGTTCGACTTCACGGTGCCCGCCCGCGGCTCCGTCGTCCCCCGCAACAGTTCCAGGGCGACCAGCAGCAGGAGCAGCCCGCCCGCGATCTGCATGGCGGGCACCTCCACGTGCAGGTACCCCAGGATGACCTGGCCGAAGACCGCGAACACCACGATCAGGCAGAACGCCGTGATCGCCGCCTGCGCCGCGATGCGCCTGCGTTCGGCGGGAGTACGGCCGCCGGTGTAGGCGAGGAAGAGCGGAATGACGCCGGGCGGGTCCATGATGACGAACATCGTGACGAACGCCTCGACGAAGAACCTGACGTCGAACACCGCGCCCCCCTGCCGGTGAGGGGGGAACAGAGCACGATCCTAACTCTCGAGCCTCGGAGAGAAGGCGCCGAAGGGCAGGTCGAAGTCCTGGTCGTGCGCGCGCAGGTCACGCAGGGTCAGCTGGTCCAGGACGATGAAGCAACCGGCCTCGGCCGGCCACACGACGGTCCAGAGCCAGTTGCCGAGCGCCTCGCCCGCGTAGACGGCCCTGTCGTCGGGCGCCCTGACGCACCACAGCGCGGTCGGGTGCCCGAGCACGTCGATCTTGGCGTTCGGCGGCCCTTCGCCGAAGCCTCCGCCTGGATCGGGGCCGTCGAGGCCGGCGAAGCTCGCGCCGAGGCCGACGCCGGGCTCTTCGGCGATGACGACCATGTCGGCGGGGCCATGCGTGACCGAAGGACCCGTCAGCGCTACCAGGCTCGCCCGTGCACCTGTGCGCTCGTCGCCCGCCAGGCCGAACCCCGTCACCAGCCAGCCTGGCGGAAGCGGCCACGGCAGCCACACGGGAACCACCGAGCTCTGCCGTACGGAATCGCAGGCCGAACCGGATGGCTGCAGCGGCTGGAAGGGCAGGACGTCGCCATGCGCGCCGCAGCGCCATGCGCTCGACCACGCGCTCGGTGCATGAAGCGGTCCAAAACATCGTGGACAGGTTGGTGCCGCTCTCACAGCTACTCACGGTGCGTCCCCGAGCACCGATCCGTCAAGGGCGGAGCTCGTTATGCCGCCGTAATCTTGGCCATGTGCGCGTAAATTGTGTGGGCGCGATCATGGTCGCGGATTCGGGCGAACTGCTGCTGATCAAGCGTGGGCGGCCGCCTGGCGAGGGGCTGTGGTCGATCCCCGGCGGCAGGGTCGAGGCGGGAGAGAGCGACGAGGACGCGGTCCGCAGGGAGGTCGCGGAGGAGACGGGCCTGGTGGTGACGGTGGGCGCGCTGGCGGGCGCCGTCGAGCGCCCTGGGCCTGGAGGGGTGGTCTACGTGATCCGCGACTACCTGGCCACCGCGGTCTCGGGGTCGCTCGCGCCGGGCGACGACGCGGCGGCCGTGCGCTGGTGCTCGCGGGCCGAGCTGGACCGCATGCCGCTGACCGACGGGCTGCTCGCCGCCCTGGCGGCGTGGAACGTCCTGCCCGGCTGACCCCTGCCCCGCAACGGACATCACGCCGCGCCCGGTCCCGCACGGCAGGCCGGGCCGAGCCCACCGCGGGCACGTGGTGGGCGCCCGTCTCACGCCGCTCCGGCGGGACTTCGTCCTGCCGCCGTCACGTCGCCAGGTCAGCGATCCGACGACAGCGTGGACGTCCAGAGGATGAGGTGGTCGGAGTTGTAGGTCGTGGAGCGGCCCAGCGCGACCACGTCGGCGGCGGAGACCGTGACGGCGCCGAGCCACTGCGTGCCCTCGCCGCCCAGCTTGTCCCTCGTCAGGTCCTGGCGGTTCCACGCCAGCCCGTCCTCGGAGGTCCAGGCCGCGCTGTCCCCGCTGCCGGGAGCGCCGTGCCAGCCCACCGCCACCAGCCCCTGGGGCGCGGAGGCCAGGTCGTGGACGGCGGCGGCCTGCTCGGCGGGGAGCCAGGAGTAGCTCCAGCTCACGCCTTCGTCGTCGGACACGGCGGCGAACGCCTTGCGGGACCCCGACACCTGCGCGGTGCCCATGGCGACGATCCGCTCGCCGTACCGGACGACCTGGCGCAGGCCCGCCGAGGTGGTGTGGGGAGGGAGGAGCCGCTCGCGCGCCTTCCACGTGAGACCGTCCGCGGAGATCCACACGACGCCGCTCTCGCGCTCGGCGCCGCCCGAGCCGCCGACGGCGACGTAGGCGCCCTGGCCCGCGGCGACGTCGTGGATGCGGACGCCCGCGCCGTCCCGCGGCAGCTTCGCCACGCGGCTGAACGTGCGCAGGTCGGTCGTGTACCAGAGCGCGGCGGCGGCCGTACCGGAGGCCGACCTGTCCTCGCCCGCGATCACGTAGCCGCCCTCGCCCGCGGCCACCGACCGCATCGACAGGTACGGCTGGCCGTCGGCGCGGCCCGGCGCGTCGATCCTCTTCCAGGAGCGGCCGTCCGCCGATCCGACGAGTAGCGGCTCGGTGGAGGAGGCGTCCGGCATGGTGGTGCCGACGGCCAGCCAGCCCTTGCGGCCGTGCGCGAGGTCGGTGAGCTCCTGCTGCCGAGGGGCGCCGAGCGTGACGGACTTCCAGTCGACGGCGTTCGTGCTCGTCCAGATGCCCGCGTCGCCCGAGGCCGAGCCGACGGCGACGAACCGGCCGTCGGCGGCGGCGACCCTGGCCGTCTGCCGGGCGACCCTGGTCAGGCCCCTGATGTCGGCCAGCGGGACCTTCGCGGCCTGGCCGCCGTCCTTGGCGGTCATCAGCACGAGCTGGTTGTCGACGTCGGCGGCGGCCTGGTCGCCGCCCACGACCAGCGTGCCCGAGTCGGCCAGCGTCAGCCCGCGCACGGTCGCGCCCGGCATGCTGCCGAGGTCGGCGCGCTTGGTCCACTTCGCCGCGTCGGCGCTGGTGTAGACGGTGTAGCTGTCGAGGCCCGACTGGCTGACGGCGGCCAGCCCCCCGGCGTGGGTGACGACCGCGTTGACGCCCGTACTCTGCGCGTCGAGCCCGCCGATCGCGCCGCATCTGTTCCACTCCGCGCCGGTGGGCGAGCAGTAGACCTGCACGTCGCCCCTGGGCTCGCGGTGCCTCGTCGGGATCAGCACGAAACGCTGCGGCAGCACGGCGAGCGCGCCCTGCCTGGGCGCGATGTCAGGCAGTCGTGTCGCGGTGCGGACCCAGGTGCGCCCGCCGTCCGTCGACCGCATGACGACCGAACCGCCGCCCTGGGCGGGCTGGGCCAGGACGACGACCTGATCCTCCCTGGCCACGACGGTCTTGAACTCGCCGACCTTGTCGGGCGTGCCGATGTCGCGGCTGTCGACCCGCGTCCACGCCCGGCCGTCGGCCGAGTGCCACGCGACGGGCCCCGCGGTGCCGTCCTGCAGCACCGTACGGCCGACGGCGACGAACCCCGACGCGGTCCTGGCGACGTCGCGGATCAGGTCGCCCTTCCTGAACGCCTGCAGGCCGCTCTGCTCGACGGCCGCCCACGTCGATCCGTCCGCGCTCGTCCACAGGCCCCGCTCGTCGCCCACGCCGTCCTGGCCGAAGGCGAGCCAGGCCCCGTTCGTTCCGACGACCCGCTGGACGGTGGTGGTCGTGGAGCCGGTGACGTTGGCGAGCTGCCAGGTGGCGCCGCTGTCAGGAGAGTAGAGGAACAGCGGTCGCGGGACGGGGCTGGTGGTGTCGCTGCCCACGGCGACCACGGCCCTGCCCACGGCGGCCAGGTCGTTGAGCTTCTGGTTGGAGCCGTCGCCCGCCGCGGGGACCACGAACAGCTCGTCGCCTGACCGGCTGGAGCCCGCAGCCAGGCGCAGTCCATCCTGACCCGCGTTCCACAGCTGCCAGAGGATCACGCCGGCGGCCACGGTCAGGGCCAGGGTGATCACGACCAGGTAGGGGCCGACGGGGTGGCGCCGCCTGACCGGGCTCGACCTGCGCATCGCGGAGGGCGCCGGCCCACGGTGATGCCTGCCCGCCGCGCCGCCCGGCGGGGTCGGACCGGAGGCGACGAGCAGGTCGGGACGGGTCGGGCGACCCCCCGGCGGCCGCCCGACCCTGCGGACCGGCTCTCCTGCGCCCTGCTCCTCTGGGGGGACGCGCCCCGCGTCGGCGGATCCTGCACGAAGGCGTTCGGATTCCGTGGGGCGGTGATCGGGTTCCCACGGGAGGTCGTCGGATCCGCCGGGGACGCTCTCCGATGCCTCGTGAGGACGGTCTGATCTCCCGTCGACGTGGTCGGAGTCCCAGGGAAGGTGTTCGGGGTCCGCGGGGAACTCGGAGGCGACGCGTTCGGGCTCGGCGGGGATCTCGGAGCGCACGGGGATGGGCGGCGCTTCGGCCCCTTCCCCGGTCCGCCCGCCGTGGCGGACCTCCTGCGGATCCCCCTGTGCCTCGGACCGCGCGGGCTCCGGTCGCGGCGCCGGCGTCCTGTACGGCTCGACGCGGGTCTTCGGCGGGCCCGTCCTGATCCCTGGCGGGCGGGGGTGCGGCGCGGTGGGCCTGTCCCGCTCCGTCCGGTCGGCGCCGTACGCGGCCGGATCCTCCCGCTCCTCGGCAGGCGTCTCCGGCTCGGCACCCGGGGCCTGGGTGCCCGATCGGGTGCCCTGAGCCCGGGTATCCGGAGCCCGTACCTCGGAAGCCTGAGACCCCGGATCCTGGTCGCTCGGAGTCCGGTCGCTCGGAGTCCGGTCGCTCGGTTCCTGGTCGCTCGCTGGTGGAGTGCTCGATGGCGGGGTGGTCGGGGGTTGGGCTCCTGGTGGAGTACGGGGTGGTCGGGGGCGGGGCGGGCCCGAGGCCACCAGTTTGTCCGGGTGCACGGCCCTGCGCGGGCGGCGCGGCTCGGCTTCCTGCGGCCTCGTCTCGTGCGCGGCCGGCGAGCTGTACGGCCTGCGACCCTTCGGCCACGCCGCGGCGTCGCCCTCGGCCTGGTCGTCCTCAGGTGTGGGCGAGGCGAACGGCGGCATCCCCCACGGCGAGGCGACCGGAACGCCGCGGGCGTGGTCGTCCCTCGGTCCGGGGGGCGCGTGCCTGATCCTCGGCTCCTCCGGCGTACCCGATCCGCCGGGGGGACGCGGCTCCCCCTCCCTGTGCGCCGCGTCCTCGGGTGTACGAGGCTCGGGAGCGCGCGGACCGTCGTCCGGCGGTTGCCGTGGTGAGCGCGGATCGCTGGGGCCCGAGGCCACGCGACGCACCTCCTAGTCGGAAATGTCCGGACCGTTCCAGTTATGTACGCCTATTTCGGGAGACGCACGCCGGTACTTCTACCCCATCCGCCGAGATGATCACCTGCGCGCACCTCCACAGAATCCAGAGCAACACGCCCGCGCCGCGATGGCGAGACCTCTCTAGCGAGATTCGTGGAACCCTCGCGTGCTTTATGGAGAAACGGTGCTGATCGCCCGCTTTCTCGCCCACCACAGCACCCCGCCGGCGAACACGGACAGTTGCACCACGGTCCCCACCAGCGACTGCCACGGCACCGCCCCCTGCTGCATGGCGTCCTCGAGATTGCCCGCCGCCGCGCTCAGCCCGAAGGCCAGCGTGTTGTTCACCACATGCATGGCGATCGCCGCCTCCAGCCCGCCCGTCTTCACCGCCAGCCAGCCCATGAGGACACCGAAACTGAACACGTCGAGGATGCCCCAGTCGGTGTAGGCGTGCAGCGCCGCGAAACCGGCGGAACCGACCACGATGCCGGGCCACGGCGACCGGATGTAGGCGCCGAACGCCTGCAGGAGCCAGCCGCGGAAGACGTACTCCTCCGCCGCCGCCTGGAACGGCACCAGCAGCACGATCACCACCAGCGCGGGAAGGAACGTCGCCCACCCCTTCCACCCGAGCAGCTCCGAGGTGTCCTCCCCCGTGGCCACGTAGGCCAGCCAGAGCGCACCCTGCCCGAGCAGCAACGCCACCAGGCCGATGGCCGCGCACTGCGCCATCCACCCCCACCGGAGGCGTCCCACGACCGACGACAGCGTGCCCGGTGGCCTGCGCTGGAACAGCGCCACCGCCCCGTACACGATCGGCAGCACCGCGGCGATCGACAGCAGCGTCACCGCCAGGCCGAACACGGGATCGCCGAACAGCTGCTGCCCTCCCGTCGTCGGCATCGGCATGCCGAGGATCCACGCCACGACCAGCCCGGCCAGCATCACGAAGAAGGCCATCCCGAAGAAGCCCAGCGCCACGACCAGCGTGCCGACGACCTGCCGCCACCAGGCGTTCAGCGGGTTCCTCGCCAGATGGTCGTACCTGCTCCCCTTGGACGCGGGCAGGAACCACGGCGGCTTCGGCGGCTGCATGCCGTACTGGCCCTGCGGGTAAGGCCCTGGTTGGTACTGCGCGGCGTGCGGCGGCTGCGAGCCGTACGTCACCGGTGGCTGGTTGTCGTGCATCTCTTCATTCTGTCCGGGCGGATGCGCATAAGTTCACAGACAAGGCGCCAGATAAGACGGATTCTCGGGGGAGACATCCGAACGTGGGGAGCACTCATGTCAAGGCTGGGGCCGTTCATCACCCTGGCGGCGGGCGCCGCGCTCGCCGCCGGACTGGGTGTGGCCAGTACCACCGCGGCGCCAGGAGACCAGACCGTCGCCGCCACCGCCGCACCGGGCGCCGAGGCGACCTCCACAGCGACCGCGTCCGCCGCCCCCTCACCCAAGCAGCCCGAACGGCGGGCGGCCGTGAAGGCCGACTACGCCGGACGGGTGCAGGGCAACGGCGGGCTCGTCGCCGTCTCCATCAGGAACGGCAAGGCCGTCGGCTACTTCTGCGACGGCGTGACCGAGGCCTGGTTCGCCGGAAAGGCGACCGACGGCCGGATCGCGCTGAAAGGCTTCGGCGACGCCAGCCTCACCGCCGTCCTGGGCGGCGGCAAGGCGAAGGGCGAGCTTGCCCTCAGCGGCAAGGTGTGGGACTTCAGCGCGCCCACGGTCAAGAAGCCCTCAGGCCTCTACCGGGCGACCTCCCAGGTGCGCGGCGCGCGCTACCGGGCCGGATGGATCGTCCTGCCCCGCCCGGACGGCAACGGATTCGTCCAGGTCGGCGCCATGGTCAAGAACGGCGAGCCGGTGCCCGTGCCCACCATCACACCGGGTTCGCCCGTGAACATCGACGGCGACACCGTCACCCCCAAGGACGTCGACGCGTTCATCCAGGAGATGCCATGACCATCTCGGTGGACAAGCGCACAGCCGTCGGCCTGCTGGTGCCGCTCCTGGTGGGCGCCCTGGTGATGGTCGGGCTCGGCGTGTACGGGCGTCTGCACACGCCCACCGGCTTCGCCGTCGGACCCGCCGGGTTCTCGGGGGCCCTGGCGATGAAGGCCTGGCTGACGACAGGCGCGTTCCTGCTCGCCATCGTGCAGGTGGTCTCGGCGCTGTCCATGTGGGGCAAGCTCGGCGTCACCATCCCCGCGCTGGTGCACAGGTGGTCAGGGCGGGTGGCCTTCCTGCTCACCGTGCCGGTCGCCTTCCACTGCCTGTACGCGCTCGGGCTCCAGTACGACGTGCCCAGGGTGCTGGTGCACTCGTTCCTCGGATGCTTCTTCTACGGGGTGTTCGCCGCCAAGATGCTGGCGCTGCCACGCAAGGGGCTGCCAGGGTGGAGCCTGCCGCTGCTGGGAGGCGCGGTGTTCGTGGCGCTGGTCGGGCTGTGGCTGACCTCGTCGTTCTGGTTCTTCACCACGATCGGCGTGCAGTTCTGATCCCCTCCGACGCGTGCCGCTCTCCCGGGCCCGGCCGTGGTACGGCCGGCCCTCTGGACCCAGCCGCGGTACGGCCGCCCCGAGGTGAACGGCTCACCCCACCCCTGACCCCGGCCGACCGCCCGGGGTCAGGGACGCGTCGAACGAGAGGAACGCCACCTACGGGGATTTGGCTGGTGACGCGGGTCTCAGGACGAGCGGGTCTCACGAGCAGAGGTGCCGTCCGCAGCGCCGGGGCGGTGGCCTCAAGGCCGGAGGGTCGAAACTCCCAGAGGGCCAAGGTCCAGGGAACCGCCGGCCCCGGAGCCTGAGGTCTTGGCGGCCTGAGGTCTCGAGAGCCGGAGGTCCCGGAAGCCCACGGTCCCGGAAGCCCAGGGTTCCCAGGAGCCGTAAGCCCGGGGAACCGGAGGTCCTGGAAGTCCACGGACCGGAGATCCCGGTGTCAGGGGTGGAGGCCTCGGGGTGGAGGTGCCGAGGGCTGGAGGTGTCAGGTGTTCGGGGTGAAGGTGGTGGTGCGCCGGAGGCCGGCGGCGCGGCCCTTGGCGGCCACCACCAGCGCCATCTTGCGTGACGCCTCGTCGATCATCTCGTCGCCGAGCATCACCGCGCCCCGCCGCTCGACCGTCGTGTAGTACTCGTACGCCTCAAGGATCAGCTCGGCGTGGTCGTAGTCCTCCGGTGCCGGCGAGAACACCTCGTTGGCCGCCTCCACCTGGAGCGGATGCAGCACCCACTTCCCGTCGAACCCCAGCGCCGCCGCCCTGCGCGCCACCCGCCGGTACCCCTCGACGTCCTTGATCTGCAGGTACGGCCCGTCGATCACCTGGAGGTCGTGCATGCGTGCCGCCATCAGCAGCCGCATCAGGATGTAGTGGTAGGCGTCGCCCTCGGTGTAGCCGGGCGGCTGCTCCCCTACGACCAGCGTGCGCATGTTGATCGAGGCCATGAAGTCGGCGGGCCCGAACACCAGCGTCTCCAGACGCGGCGAGGACCCTGCGATGGCGTCGGCGTTCACCAGGCCGCGCGCGTTCTCGATCTGCGCCTCGATGCCGATGCGGCCCACCTCGAAGCCCATCGTCCGCTCGATCTGGGTGAGCAGCGTGTCGAGCCACACCACCTGGGTGGGGTCCTGCACCTTCGGCAGCATCACGCAGTCGAGGAACTCCCCCGCGCCCTCCACGACCTCGATCACGTCGCGGTAGGTCCACTGGGTGGTGAGGTCGTTCACCCTGACGACGCGCACCTTGCCGCCCCAGTCGCCCTCGCGCAGGGCGGCCACGATGTTCTTGCGCGCCTCCTCCTTGGCCAGGGGAGCCACCGAGTCTTCGAGGTCGAGGAAGACCTCGTCGGCGGGCAGGGTCTGGGCCTTCTCGAGGAAGCGCGGGTTGGATCCCGGGACCGCGAGGCAGGAACGGCGTGAGCGCATGCCCAAACGCTAGCGCCGCCCCTGGCCGAAGGGCAGCCTGGGCCCTTCTATCGCGCCCATGCATCCAGCCCACGCGAACGACACCCTCGGCACCGAGGGACAGGAGTAAGGCGTGCGGTCGAGAGCCCAGGGAGGCGGGGACGAGGGCCGGGGCGCTCGGCCGCGAAGGCGGACCTCGGGGTCGCGAGACGGGGCGCTCTTGCAAGGGACCGGGGAGCGGTCGACCGCGAAGGCGGACGAAGCGCGGCAGACCTCAGGGGATCGCTGGACGAGGGCGCTCGCGCATGAGGGTGCACGGGACCGGGATGGGCGTCAGGAGGACCGGGTCAGGGGCGGCGGGCCGCGAAGGAGCGGAGTGCGCGCAGGAAGTCGATGTGCCGGAACCCGGGCCAGTACACCTCGCAGAAGTGCAGCCGCGCCGCCGCGGCCTGCCAGATCAGGAAGCCTGACAGCCGCTGCTCCCCGCTCGTCCTGATGATGAGGTCAGGGTCGGGATGGCCGGCGGTGTACAGGTGGGCGGCGATGTCGTCGGAGGTGATCGTGCGGGCGAGTTCGCCGAGCGGCACGCCCGCGTCGGCCTGGTCGGTCAGCAGGGACCGCACGGCGTCGACCACCTCCTGCCGCCCGTCGTACCCGATGGCGACGGTCAGGTGGTGGTCCGCCCTGTCGCGGGTACGGTCGACGGCCAGTTTGAGCGCGTGGGCCGTGGAGTCGGGCAGTTCGTCGAGTCGTCCCGCCACGTGGAGCCGCCAGCGGGTGGCCGAGTCGATCAGCCGTCCCGCGATGATCTCCTCGATCAGCCGCATGTAGGCGGCGACCTGGCCGGACTCGCGCTTGCGCACGTTGTCGACGGAGGCGACGTAGATGGTGACGTGTCTGATGTCGAGGTCGGCGCACCAGCCGAGGACGGTCTCGATGTGCTCGACGCCGTGGCGGTGCCCCTGGCTCGGGTCGTCCAGGCCCATCTCTCGGGCCCATCGCCGGTTGCCGTCCATCACCATGGCGATGTGGGCGGGCAGTGGGCCCTTCAGCAGCCGGGAACGAAGGTGCCGGGCATAGAGGGCATAGAGCACATCCAGCACCATAGTCCGTTGCACGGGCGACGTTGCGGACGCCCGCCACGTCCTGCTGGAGTGGCGTGGAGGACGGGCGCCGGCCCCGGGACCGCGGTGGGCTCGGCGGGGCTTGCCGTACGGGCAGGTAGGACGAGCGCACGGGCGCGCAGAGAAGCGCGCGCGGAGAAGAGGAGGAGAGCGCGTGGGAGCGATCGAGGAGGGCGCGAAGAAGTCCGGAGTGTTGTGGGTGCACCTGGATCGGCCACGACTGGCGTGGCATATCTGGCACGATGGGGCGATCTATCTGGTTACCGGCGGCGGGGAACAAAATCTGCCGGAACTGGATCAAAAGAACAGCGTGCGGGTGACGCTGAGAAGCAAGGACAACGGGGCGGAGCTGGTGGTGTTCGACGCGGCTGTCGAAGTGGTGGATCAGGCGCAGGCGGCCGAGGCCGTGGCCGCGCTGGCCAAGGAGCGGCTCAACGCGCCCGACGCGGCCGGGTTGACCGACCGTTGGGCTGATACCTCCACCGTTGTACGACTTACCCCATAAGGTGCATTCAGTGCAGAATCTACAGCCGCTCCTGGCCCATGAGGCCACTCGTGTGGGCGACTACGAGCTGCTCGGCCGGTTGGGCGAAGGCGGCCAGGGGGTCGTCTACCTGGCCAGGTCATCCTCAGGCGAGCGCGTGGCCGTCAAGATGCTGCACGCCAGGTTCTCCGGCGACCCCGCCGCGCGTGACCGCTTCCTGAGGGAGGTGGCCGCGGCCAGGAGGGTCGCCGAGTTCTCCACCGCCCGCGTGCTCGACGCCTCCACGGACGGCGACAGACCGTTCATCGTGAGCGAGTACGTGGAGGGCGTCTCCCTCGACGAACTGGTCAGGGAGAGCGGCCCGCGCGCCGCCGGAGCCCTCGAACGGCTCGCGGTGGGCACGATGGCGGCCCTGGCCGCCATCCACAGGGCCGGAGTCGTCCACCGCGACTTCAAACCGAGCAACGTGCTCCTGGGCCTCGACGGCGCCAGGGTCATCGACTTCGGCATCGCCAAGGCCCTGGACGCGACGACGGCCAGCGCGAGCGGCCTCATCGGCACTCCCGCCTACATGTCACCCGAGCAGATCTCCGGGGAGGCCGTGGGCCCCTCCTCCGACCTGTTCGCCTGGGCGGTGACGATGGTGTTCGCGGCGACGGGACGTCCCGCGTTCGGCGGCGACAGCGTACCCGCGATCTTCCACCGGATCCTCACCAAGGAGCCCGAGCTGCCCGGGCTGGCCGAGCCGCTCGGCTCGTTGGTCGAGGCCTGCCTGGCGAAGGAACCGTCGGCGCGCCCCACCGCTCAGGAGGCGCTGCTGCGCCTCGTCGGACACCAGCCCGACGTACGGCCCGCGCCCGCCGGGCAGAGGCCGCCCCGGGCGCCCGCCACTCCTGCCCCCCTCCAGGAGTCAGGCCCCGGCCTACCGGCGACACTCCAGGAGCCCGGCACCCCTGCGACACTCCAGGAACCGGGCACACCAGCCACGCTCCAAGAGCCCGGCACACCAGCCACGCTCCAGGAACCGGGCACACGAGCCACGCTCCGCGAGCCCGGCGCACCAGCGACACTCCAGGAACCGGGCACACCAGCGACACTCCAGGAGCCCGGCACACCAGCCACGCTCCGCGAGCCCGGCGCACCAGCGACGCCTCCCGCGATTCCGGCGACGGGGTCCGCGATGCCGCCGACCCTCCTGGAAACAGGGCAGCCCGCGGACGCCCAGCCGCCCAAGGAGCCGGCACACCCGAGGGACGGGGCATCCCCGGGACACGAGACCCCGCCACGCGGCCACACCGCGTCACCTGGAAACGGCTCGCCATCTGGAGCTGCCGCGCCGCCCGGAGACGCCGCTGCGCTCGAAAGCGCCGCAGCACTCGGAAGCGCCGCGTCTCCTACGGGCGCCAGGCCCCCGGGAGACTCCAGGCAGCCGAGAGACGCTTCGGCGTCTCACGAGGCGCGCCGGCCGCAGGCGGCGGGGATCATCGACAAGGCCAGGGAGGCGACGGCGGCCATCCAGGCTCTGGACGACGCCGCCACCGACCCGGGCACTCCCTCTCGCGACGCCAAGCCGGCCAGGCGCAGGACGCGCCGCCAGCAGGACACCGCGCCGGTCGAGCCGATCCCGACCGCGCTCCTGCCCGAGCTGGGCGACGGCCAGGCACCGCGCGCCAAGCCGCGGAAGCGCAGGCGGCTGCGCCCCGCTCTTCTGCTGGCCACCGCGGCCATAGCGGCGGCGTTCTCCGCGGTGGTGATCGTCCCTTCCCTCATGTCGAACACGGGGGGCGGCGGCGGCGCTCCGTACCAGCAGCAGAACGTCGGCCAGAACCCGGTCTACGAGGACGGCGGCGGGGACCCGCCTCCCTCTCAGCCGACCAGGTCCAAGACGAAGGCGAGCGTGTCCCTTCCGGCTCTGGAGGGCTGGCACGTGGACGACGCCGTGGCTCAGCTGGACAAGCTCGGTCTGGTGGCCAAGCTGAAGAGCGTTCCCGACGACGGGGTGGCCGCGGACTATGTGATCTCGACCTCGCCCGCCTCGGGCCGCGTGGCCAAGGGCAGCACCGTGGTGGTCGTCGTCTCCACGGGCCCTGAAGGGGAGCAGTCCCCCGAGCCGTCCGAGGAGGCCACCGCCGACCCCGGCGACCAGCCGGAGCCGACGGACGACACGACGGCCGAACCGCAGCAGCCGACGCCGACGCAGACGACCGCCGAGGAGAGCCCGACCCCCGAGCCCGAGCTGACCGAACTCAAGGGCGGCTGAGCCCCCGCCCCGGCCGGCCCGGGGCCAAGCACCCTGCCAGGGGCCGGCGTCACCCAAACGGGGGGCCGGCCGGACCGGGGCCGAGTTCCCCTGCCGGCTGGACCGGGGCCGTGGGCCGTGCTGGTCAGACGGGGGTGAGCTCCCGTGCGGGCTCGACCGCGGGCTTGACGACGGTCGCGGTCTGCGCCAGGAGCGCGCCGCTGATCACGATCAGGCCGCCGATGACCTGGAAGAATCCGAGAGACTCACCGATCAGCGCCCATGCCACCACCGCGCCGCCGATCACCTCGAGCGAGGCGACGGTGGCGCCCACGGCGGCCGACAGCCTGCGCACCGCGTTGACGCCGAGGATGTAGGCGATGACGGTCGCCACGACGACCATCCACAGGTAAGCGCCGAGCACCGGCAGGGTGTGCCCGCCCAGCGTGGCCTGCTTCGTGAACGCCTCCCACGGGATGTTCCACGGCCGCGAGAACGGCAGCAGCACGACGGCCGCGCCGATCATGCCCCAGGCGATCAGCCCGAGCGGGTCGACATCATCCCCGAAGCTATCGTTCATCAGGAAATATCCGGCGCAGCACGCGCCCGCCGCAAGCCCGAGCAGCAGACCGATCGCGTCGATCCGCATCCCCTGCCACGCCTCGACCACGATGCCGAGCCCCACGACCGCGACCACCGCGCCGACGAAGGCGGCGCGCGGCAGCCGTACCCTCCTGACGAAGCGCACCCACACCACGACCATCACCGGCGCCATGAACTCCAGCAGCAGCGCGATACCCACAGGCAACCTCGTGATGGCCACGAAATAGAGGGCCTGCACCCCGGCGACCGCCATCACCGCGTACGCGCCGAAGAACGGCAACCGCGACCGTGGGATGCGCAGCGCCCTCGGCTTCACCACCGCCAGCACGGCCATCAACAGCAACCCAGCGCCCGCCATGCGGGCCCACACGGCTTCGAGCGGGGCCAGCCCCGCCGCGCCGAGAAACTTCGCCATCGGTCCTGAGAAGGCGAAACACCACGACGACACGAAGGCGATCGCCAATCCTGCGTACTTCATATGTCACCACCAATTAGAGGTTTTGATACTTACATGCCAGTCGCAGCGGAGGCAATGCCTCCGCCCCGGTTACGCTGCTGAAGTGAGGATCTTCGTTGCCCGTCTGGCGGGCACCGCGGTCTTCGATCCGGCCGGCGACCAGATCGGCCGCATCAGGGACGTCGTCGCGGGCATGCGGCCCGGGCAGCCGCCACGCGTCCACGGCATGGTGGTCGAGGTCCAGCCCCGGCGCAGAGTGTTCCTGCCCATCACCAGGGTCCGCGGCATCGAGGCGGGCTCGGTCATCTTCACCGGCCGGCTGAACGTGCGCAGGTTCGAGCAGCGCGCCTCCGAGATCCTCGTCATCGGCCAGATGCTCGACCTGACGGTCGAGGTGGGCGGCGAGCCGATGACCGTCTACGACCTGGCCATGGAGGAGGTACGGCCGGCCACCTGGGAGATCACCAAGGTCGCGGTCGTCAGGAGGAAGCGGCGCGAGACGAGGACCGTCGACTGGAACGAGGTCTCGGGCTTCGACACCCTTCAGAAGGATCAGGGCGCCGCGGGGCTCATCGCCGCCTTCGAGTCGATGCGCGCCGCCGACCTGGCCAACGCCCTGCACGCGCTGCCCGGCAAGCGGAGGATCGAGGTCGCGGCCGCGCTCGACGACGAGCGGCTGGCCGACGTCCTGGAGGAGCTGCCGTTGCGCGACCAGATGGGGATCCTCGGGACTCTGGCGCCCGAGCGAGCCGCGGACGTCCTCGAGGAGATGGATCCCGACGACGCCGCCGACCTCCTGCAGGACCTGCCGGAGGACCAGGCGGCTCGCCTGCTGGCGCTGATGGAGCCGAGAGACGCGGCGCCGGTCCGCAGGCTGCTCAGCTACGACGAGAACACCGCGGGCGGCATGATGACCACCGAACCCGTGATCCTGCCGCCCAGCGCCACGATCGCCGAGGCGCTGGCCCAGATCAGGCAGAAGGACCTGCCTCCCGCGGTGGCCGCCCAGGTCTTCGTCACGCGCGCGCCGAACGAGACGCCCACCGGCACCTATCTCGGAGTCACGCACTTCCAGCGGCTGCTGCGGGACCCGCCGTCCACATTGCTCGGCGCGGTCATCGACGCCTCACTCGACCCGATCAGGCCGGAGCTGCCGCTGACCGAGGTCACCTCCTACCTCGCCACCTACAACCTCGTGGCGGCTCCCGTCGTCGACGAGCTGGGCCAGCTCGTGGGCGCGGTGACCGTCGACGACGTCCTCGACCACCTGCTTCCCGAGGGCTGGCGCGATGCCGAGGACTGGCGCAATGGCGATTGACCGGCTCGACCAGCCGAGAGAGCTGAGGCGCAGCTTCCGGCCCCACTACGACCCCGAGGCGTTCGGGAAGCTGTCGGAGGAGATCGCCCGCTTCCTGGGCACCGCCCGCTTCATCGTCTACATGACGGTCTTCGTCGCGCTCTGGATCGGCTGGAACGCCCTCGCGCCCGCCAACCTGACCTTCGACCCGTATCCGTTCATCTTCCTGACGCTGATGCTCTCGCTCCAGGCTTCGTACGCGGCGCCGCTGATCCTGCTGGCCCAGAACCGCCAGGACGACCGCGACCGCGTGCAGTACGAGCAGGACCGGCTGGCCAGCGAACGCAACCAGGCCGACATCGAGTACCTGACCCGCGAGGTCGCGGGGCTGCGCCTGGCCATCGGCGAGCTGGCGACCCGCGACTTCCTCCGCTCGGAGCTGCAGCGCTTCAGCGAGGAGCGACCAGAATCTTCGTGAGCATCGCCGTGCACTGGGCGAGCTCCTCGGGCTCCAGCACGTCGAGGAACTCGGCGCGGATGCCGCGCAGGTAGGTGGGCGTGGCCTCGGCCAGCCGTACGGCTCCGAGGTCGGTGAGCACGGCGAACAGGCCGCGGGCGTCGTCGGCGCACGCCTCGCGCTGGACCAGCCCGTCGCGCTGCAGGCGGTCGATGAGCCTGGTCAGCCCGCTGCGCGAGAGCAGGACCCGGTCGGCCAGGTCGTTCATCCGCAACCGCCACTCCGTCGCCTCGGACAGCTGGAGCAGCACGTCATAGGAGGCCAGCGCCAGGTCGTGAGCGTCGAGCAGCTCGCTCTCCAGGCGGCGGGTGATGCGCACCTGGGCCCGCTGCATCATGCGCCAGACGGTCGACTCCTCGGGCGAGATCCCCACCATGGCGGCATCCTACTGAGAAGAACGGCCACATTCAGGCAGCCAGATCGGCCCCTACGTTCGGCATACCCAGTCTGGGTTCATACCATGGACTCATGGCACCTTCCCCGGAACAGGTGACAGCCGCACTCGCCACGGTCAACGACCCCGAGATCCGCCGGCCGATCACCGACCTTGACATGGTCAAGAGCATCGACATCTCTCCCTCGGGTGAGGTCGTCGTCGGCATCTACCTGACGGTGGCGGGGTGTCCGTTGAAAGACACGATCACCCGCGACGTCACCAATGCCGTCTCCAAACTCGACGGCGTCTCCGGCGTGCGCGTCGTCCTCGACGTGATGAGCCAGGAGCAGCGCAAGGACCTGCAGACCAAGCTGCGCGGCAACAGGGCTCCCGAGAAGGAGATCCCCTTCAACCAGCCGGGCTCGCTGACCCGCGTGTTCGCGGTGGCCAGCGGCAAGGGCGGCGTCGGCAAGTCGTCGGTGACCGTCAACCTGGCCGCGGCGATGGCCTCGCAGGGCCTCAAGGTGGGCATCGTCGACGCCGACATCTACGGCCACAGCGTCCCGCGCATGCTCGGCGCGTCGGATCGTCCCACCAAGGTCGAGGACATGATCATGCCGCCGGTGGCGCATGACATCAAGGTCATCTCGGTCGGGATGTTCAAGCCCGAGGGCAACTCGCCCGTGGTGTGGCGCGGGCCGATGCTCGACCGCGCGCTGCACCAGTTCCTCGCCGACGTCTACTGGGGCGACCTCGACATCCTGCTGCTCGACCTGCCGCCCGGCACCGGCGACATCGCGATCTCGGTCGCGCAGCGCCTGCCCGGCGCGGAGATCCTGGTCGTCACCACCCCGCAGATGGCCGCGGCCGAGGTGGCCGAGCGCGCGGGCAGCATCGCCGCCCAGACGCACCAGCAGATCGCCGGCGTCATCGAGAACATGGCGTGGCTGCCCTGCCCGCACTGCGACGAGAAGATCAACGTCTTCGGCGAGGGCGGCGGCCAGATCGTGGCCGACGCGCTGACCCGCACGCTGGGCGCCAGGGTGCCGCTGCTCGGCCAGGTGCCGATCGACACGCGCCTGCGCGAGGGCGGCGACGAGGGCAAGCCACTCGTCCTGACCGACCCTGACTCGCCCGCGGCGGCCGAGCTCGGCCGGATCGCGGCCACGCTGTCGAAGCGCGGCTCCAGCATCAAGGGCATGCAGCTCGGCCTTTCGCCCGCCGGCCGCTGATCATCCGTTGAACGACGTCGCGGCACTGTTCACGCTTGCCGCCCGCCGTCGCGGCACTCCGGCGACGGCGGTCACAGCGGCGGGAAGGCCCTCAGGTGGCCTCGGAGTCGTAGGGGGGCAGCTCGCCGTACCCTAGCTCGGAATAGGGCTCAGGGGCGCCCACAGGCGCGGGCTCGAGCGCCGCGGGGGTGGAGTTCCAGGCCTCCTCCGCGTCCTCCAGCAGGTGCTTGCGGACGAAGTTCTTCGGGTTGAGGTCGGCAGGGTCGAAATCGGAGAACTCGGGGCCGAGGCCCGCTCTGAGGTCGTCGCGCGCGCTGGTCGCCATGCGTCGCAGATTGCGCAGCGTCTTGCCCGCCTGAGACGCCGCCTGCGGCAGCTTGTCAGGACCGAAGACCAGCAGCGCGATCACGACGAGCGCCCCGACCTCCATCCAACCGAGTCCGAACACCGCAAGCTCCTACACTGTGCAACCGGTTCCGGGGACAACCCCGGCCAGTTCCAGACTAAGGGCTCGCCCGGGCGATGAAGCACCCAGCCCGGGCGAGATCCAGATCATGACGGCTTCGGATTCGGCTCCTGCTCGGCGGTGACGACGAGAGTGGCCATGCGCTCCTCGCCGCCGCGCTTGTACTTGATGGAGATCTTCGAGTTGGGGTTCTTGCTGCGGATCAGCGAGATGAGCTCGGTGCTGTCCTGGATACGCAGACCGTCGATCTCCAGGATGATGTCGCCGGCCTTCAGCCCCGCCTTGCCCGCGGGGCCGTCGGCCTCGACCGGCTGGCGGCCCTGCGCGGGCTGGGAGGCGATGCGCACGCCCTCGCCGCGGTAGCCGGAGTCGACCATGATGCCGATCTTGACGCGCTTGGCCGAGCCGGTGGTGACGATCTCCTGGGCGACGCGCCTGGCCTGGTTGATCGGGATCGCGAAGCCCAGGCCGATGCTGCCGCTCTGGCTGGAGACCGCCCTGCTGAGGGTGGCGATCGCGGAGTTGACGCCGACGACCTCGCCCTTGGTGTTGACCAGCGGCCCGCCCGAGTTTCCTGGGTTGATGGCCGCGTCGGTCTGGATGGCGCTGATGTAGGCGGGATCGGGGTCGTTGTCCTCGCCCGCCACGACGGGCCTGTTGAGCGAGCTGACGATGCCGGTGGTGACGGTGCCGGTGAGGCCGAGCGGCGAGCCGATCGCGATCACGGGGTCGCCGACGACGACCTGGTCGGAGTTGCCGAGCGTGATCTCAGGCGTGCCGAACGTCTGGTCGGGCTTGACCACGGCCAGGTCGGAGCCAGGGTCGCGGCCGACGATCCGCCCGCTGGTGGACTTGCGGTTGTTGAAGACGATCTTGATGGCGCCGCCCTGGGCGGCGAGCGCGACGACGTGGTTGTTGGTGACCACGTAGCCGCCCTTGATCAGGAAGCCGGAACCGGTGCCCGCGTCGGCGTTGCCCTCGACCTCCAGGGAGACCACGCTCGGCAGCACCCTCGAGGCCACGCCCGCGATCGTGCCCGGCGCCCTGCTGGTGTCGGCGGACGGCGCGGGGCCGAGCGAGTAGGAGGGGTCGGTGCCCGAACTGCCCTGTCTGGTGAGCAGGTAGGTGCCGACGCTGCCCATCACCGAGGCGAGCAGCGCGATCACCACGGCCAGCGCGACCAGCACGCCCGTGCTCGGCCCGCGGCGCGAGGGGGCGTACCCGCCGTCGGCGGGGATGGGCGGCGGCCCCCATCCGTGACCCATGCCGACCGCCTGCGTGGGCGGCGGCGGTGGCAGCGGGGGGCCCTGCTCGGGCGCGCCGAACACGGCCGTGTCGTTGGCGGCCGACCGCCCCGAGGGGTCGCCCCAGCCGGTGCCGTACGGCTGGGCAGGCGGGACCTGCTCACCGCGATCCCAGCCGAGCTGCTCGGTCCGGGCGCTCTCCCACCCGTCGTGGGCGGGCAGGAACTCAGGCCGTCCCTGGGGCTCAGCGAGGTCCGACGGCGTGCGTCCGTCTGTAGGGCGCGTCTCGTCGGTCATCTAGTCTCACCACTCCTTGGTCGGACACCGCGATTTTCTCGCGTGCGGCGTTCGAGAGTTGTAAAGCGAGCGTCAAGCGAACGGGTTGACCCAGGAAAGCACACGATCGGCGCCGCGAGCGAACCGCTGCCAGAAGCCAGGCTCCGCCTCGTGCGGCAGCCCACCGATCGCGGCCTCGGCCACGTCCGAGGGCGCGTCCGCGACCACGGTGTAGACATGGCCTCCACTCGCCCAGATCATCTCCAGTCCTGCAGCGTCCCGGATCCAGATCGTATTCCCGTCGCGAGGCTGACTACGCCAACCTGCCAGACGCTCCTCGTCCAGAGTGCCCCGCTGAACAAACACCGACACAACGGACACTCCATCCGAGTATCCCAGCTTCAGATAACCGGCGCCCTCGGAGGCACCGGCCAGCTCGAACCCGCCCGGCAGCACGCTGGGGAAGCTCCACCCCTGCGCTCTCAGGCTCGCGGCCGTCGGCGGGCCCTGCGCCGCCCTCACCGCCGCGATGGGGTGCGCCAGCGGAACCGGTGTGGGAATCGTCACCTCGACGAACGCCTCGGCCTGCGCCACCCTGCCGTGGCCGTCGAGCACCTCGCGGCGCAGCAGGATCCCGCTCGCCGTGTCGATCCAGTAGCGGGCGGCCGGGCGCCCGTCGTGCCGTACCGCCTCGACCAGGCGCGCGGCCCTGCCGCAGACGTTGCCGTCGCGCCCCTCGACCACCCGGTAGTTGGCGCCGAGGGTGCGCAGCATCCCGTCGGAGGGGGCCAGCAGGCCGCCGGCCGGTGTCCCCGGGTCGGTGGCGCGCGCGTCGACCGTCATGCCCGTGCCGGGCGTGTTGCGTACGGCGAGCACCGCGCCGGCGGTGGTGAACAGCGTGCCCGCGTACGGCCGGTCCCTCGCGGCCATCGCCGACTGTCTGAGCAGGGGCAGCCCCGTGTCCTCGTTCTCGGAGTCGTCGGGCACGGCGTAGGCCGCGCCCGACAGGCCGAGCGCCATCGGAAGCGCCAGCGTGAGGACGGCGGGCAGCCGCCTCACGGCGTGGCGGAGGGCGGGTTGCCGTAGGGCGCCGTGGTCTTGTGGACCTGCTTGAACACCTCGACCGGAGGGGAGACGGAGGGGCCCTGGTCCTGCCCCGCGACCACGAACAGCGTGCCGAGGGCGACCGCCGCCGAGACGACGCCTACGGCCACATAGGCCGGACGCCTGCGGGACCGTCCGGGCCGCGACGTGGCACCTGAGGTACCCCGAGGCCTGTTGTCCGGCGGTGCGATGCTGCGCGGGCCTGGAAGCGGAACGCCGCCGAAGGTCGGAAAGGGGCGCTCCCTGGGCGGCATCGGGTCACCTGGCTCACCCATCCGCAGCAGCGACATGGTCAGGTCGGCCGGCATCGGGGGGCCTTCGAGCGACCGCAGGCGCGACTTCAGCGCCCGCATCGACTCGACCTCCCTCCTGCAGTCGGCGCAGAAGGCCAGGTGGGCAAGGGCGCGCTCACGCTCGGCGTGGCGCAGTTCGCCGTCCACGAGCGCGGATGCGCGCTCTCCAAGGTGCGACATATCAGACTTCCTCCCCACGGGTCACGGTCGGGGGGAGTTCAGCACTACGGGGCGCCCGGTGCTCCAGCGCCTCCCGTAGCTGTGCCCGGCCACGGTGAATCCTGCTTCTGACCGTGCCAAGCTTCACGCCGAGCGTGGCCGCGATCTCCTCGTACGACAGGCCTTCGATGTCACACAGCACGACCGCCGCCCTGAACTCGGGGGCGAGGGAGTCGAGCGCGGCCTGGATGTCAGGCTCCATGTGCGCGTCGTCCCATGCCTGGGCGGGCGAGGGCTCGCGACCCTGCAGCCGCTCGGCCGCGTCGTCACCGAGACCCTCGAAGCGGATCCGCTGCCTCCTGCGCGCCATGTCGAGGAACAGGTTCGTGGTGATCCTGTGCAACCAGCCCTCGAAAGTGCCCGGTGTGTAGCTCGACAGCGACCTGAAGACCCGGACGAAGACCTCCTGGGTGAGGTCTTCCGCATCGTGCACGTTGCCGGTCAACCTGTACGCAAGCCGATACACGCGTGCGGAGTGCGTCCGCACCACTTCCTCCCAGGTGGGAGGAGTCCATTCAGACACATCTGACACGTGAGGATCGGCCTGGTGGTCGCTTCCGTCCACCAGCACTCCTCTCTCTGGGACCACCGCCGCTACCGCCATAGTGCCTGGTTTCGTCCCTTCGTGCGCACTGCCTGCCTTCAGGACCGGCAAAGCCCGTTTAAACCTGCAACGCGTTGGGCGCGACCAGAGTTCCCGTCGTGGCGTGTCTCCCCTAGGCTGCGATCGGTGACCAATTGCACGGAAGTGGGGAGGAGAGGCCGATGACCAGCCCGGTAGAGGCCACTCTGGCCTATGCGGAGCAGTTCCATCAGGAAGATGAGATCCTGCACGCGGCGCGACAGCGCGGCCACGAGATGGGCGCGCCGCCCATCCTTCCCGGAGGCGGTGCCGCGCTGTGCTTCCTAGCCACCGCGCTCAACGCGCGCGCCGTGGTGGAGATCGGCACGGGGTGCGGGGTGTCGGGGCTGTGGCTGCTGCGCGGCATGCGCGCCGACGGCACGCTCACGAGCGTCGACGTCGAGCCCGAGCACCAGCGTCTGGCCCGGCAGAGCTTCGCGGACGCGGGCTTCTCCGGCGGACGGATCAGGTTGATCATCGGGCGCGCCCTCGACGTGCTGCCCCGGCTGTCGGACGGCGGCTACGACCTCGTGTTCGCCGACGCGGCCAAGCAGGAGTACGCCGACTACCTGGCCGAGGCGGTGCGGCTGCTGCGCGTGGGCGGGATCGTGGCCTTCGACAACGCCTTGTGGCACAACAGGGTGGCCGACCCCTCCCAGCGTGACCCCGACACGGTCGCGGTCCGGGAGCTGGGCAAGCTCGTCCAGGAGGACGACAGGTTGCGGCCGCTGATGATGCCGCTCGGCGACGGTCTGCTGGCCGCCGTCAAGATCTCCGACTGAACGGCGGCGCCAGGCGCTCCCCTGCGGGGCCCCGGTGGATGGACGGTCCCACCCACCGGGCCAGGCCAGGGAATCCGGGGCGGCGGCTCAGGAGCGGGTGAGCCACTCGATGAGGACGCGGACGCCGAAACCCGTGGCGCCCTTGGTCACCGTGCCCTCGTCGACCGTGCTCCGCCCCACGCCGGCGATGTCCAGATGCGCCCAGGGACGCTTGCCGGTGAACTCCCGCAGGAACAGCGCCGCGGTGATCGAGCCCGCGCCGTAACGCCCGCCGAGGTCGGCGTTCTGCATGTCGGCGATGGGAGAGTCGAGCGCGGGACGGTAGTCGTCGATCAGCGGCATCCGCCACAGCCGGTCGTCGGTCTCGGCGCCCGCCGCGATGAGCGCGTCGGCCAGCTCGTCGTCGGAGGAGTAGACGGCGCCGATGTTGCGCCCGAGCGCGACGCTGATCGCCCCTGTCAGGGTGGCGACGTCGACCATCGCGTCGGGATCGAGGACCGCGTCGGCGTAGGCGAGCGCGTCGGCGAGCACCAGGCGCCCCTCGGCGTCGGTGTTGGTCACCTCGACCGTCGTGCCGCCGTAGTGCGTGATGACGTCGCTGGGCCGCTGGGCGGTGCCCGACGGCATGTTCTCGGCCGCGGCGACCAGGCCGGTGACCCGCACGCGGGAGCCCAGGGCGGCCAGCGCGCCCATGACCGCGATCACGACCGCGCCGCCCGCCATGTCGGTCTTCTGGGTCTTCATGTTGTCGGTCGGCTTGAGCGACAGGCCGCCGGAGTCGAACGTGATGCCCTTGCCGACCAGCACGATGTGCCTGTCGGCGCCCTCGGGCGCGTAGGAGAGCTGGATCAGCCGGGGCGGGTGGACCGAGCCCTGCCCGACGGCCAGGATGCCGCCGAACCCGTCCGCGCGCAGCTCCTCCTCTTCCCAGATCTTGACCTCGAGGTCCGTGCCCGTCGCCTGGTCGGCCAGCCACGCCGGGGTCTTGGTGGAGGAGGGGGTGTTGGTCAGGTCGCGGGCCAGCGCGACGGCCTGGGCGACGGTCTCGCCCCGCCGTACGGCCTCCTCGTCGGCGCCGACCAGCGTGAGCGCTCCCACGGGGGTCGTGCCCTGGGCGCCGATCTTGAAGGTGTAGGCCGCCAGCAGCGCGGCCTCGGCGAACACCGCGGCGTCGCAGGAAGGGAGCACGACGGTCAGGGACGGCTTGCCCTTGGCCCTGCGGGTCAGGGTGGCGGCGGCTTTGCGGAGCGCGCGCGGCGAACCGTCGCCGACGCCGTACAGCAGGACCCTGCCCACCGCGTCTCCACGGGTGACGGGAATCTCGACGATCTCACCCGCCTCGCCTTTGGCCTCGTAGTGGGCCAGCAGCGCGGCCACCGGCACGGGCAGCTCGACCTGGGGGTCCAGGCCCGAGTCGTACGGCACGGCCAGCAGTGCGGAGTCCGCGGGCGCTTGGGGGAGCACGGACACCGTCGTCTGGATGGGCACGGGATAATCTCCAAACATGATCGGCCCCGGCGGAGGTGCGCCAGGGCCGTTCGATCAGGTGGTTGAGCCGGCGGTCAGCCGACCACGTTCTTCAGCGCTTCGCCGAGCGCCTTCGCCTCGTCGGCCGAAATCTCCACGACGAGCCGGCCGCCACCCTCGAGCGGGACCCGCATGACAATGCCGCGCCCTTCCTTGGTGACCTCCAGCGGACCATCGCCGGTCCGCGGCTTCATCGCCGCCATGCGTGTATCCCTTCCTGCCATGGACTCCGCGGTTGCGATCAACGACCGCCCCGGTGGGTGGCCGACGCATTCACGTCTTCTGTGATGTCCTATTCTCCCGCATCGGAGTGCCAAATGGGTAACGATCTCCTCCCAGCATCCGTTGTCCAGCGTCGCGAAGCCGTCCAAACTGGTGCTCGTGAACGCACGCGCGGCGCTGTTCGATCTGTACGGGGACCACCTGCGTTCCCGCGGCGGGAAGGCCTCGGTCGCCGCCCTGGTCAGGCTGCTCGCGCCCCTGGAAATCGCGGCTCCCGCCGTCAGGACGGCGGTTTCGCGCATGGTCAGGCAGGGCTGGCTCGACAGGGTGCGGCTGCCGCAGGGCCCTGGATACGCCGTGACCGCCAAGGCCGTCAGACGCTTGGACGAGGCGGCGCTGAGAATTTACCGAGCGGGAACGATCAGCTGGCAGGGGCACTGGCACCTGGTCGTGCTGGAGCAGGTCAGGGACCGGGCCAAGAGGGAGCGGCTACGTGCCGACCTGGCCTTTCTCGGCTACGCGCCGCTGTCGGAGACGACCTGGGTCGGCCCTCGCCACTCCCCCGAGCTCGATCCGCTGCTGGCCAACGAGGACATCCGCGCCGACAGGTTCGACGCGGTGCTCGACGGTGATCCGCGCGAGCTGGTCGCCAGGGCGTGGGACCTGGCGGCGATCGGGCACGCGTACGAGGAGTGGCTGGCCGAGGCGCAGAAGCTGATCGCGGGGCTGAGCGATGGCGCGCCTGCCTCCCGGGTCTTCGCCACGAGGAGCAGACTGGTGCACGGCTGGCGCAACTTCCTGTTCCGCGACCCCGGGCTGCCCGCAGAGCTGCTGCCGCCCGGGTGGCAGGGCGAGAAGGCGCGGGCGTACTTCGAACAGGAGGCGGCCAGGCTGATGCCCGCCGCCGCCGCTTTCGTCGACAAGGAGCTGCTGTGATCCGTTACGACGTCGCCGACGCCGTCGCCACCGTCACGCTCGACCGTCCCGACGCGATGAACTCGCTGACGGTGGCGCTGAAGACCGCCCTGCTCGACGCGCTGCGCGAGGCGGCGGCGTCGGACGCCGTGCGGGCCGTACTGATCACCGGGGAGGGCAGGGCCTTCTGCGCGGGGCAGGACCTGCGCGAGCACGCCGAGAACCTGGAGGCGGGCAGGGGGCTGGCCGACACGGTGCGCGCGCACTACAACCCGCTGATCGAGCTGGTCACCGGCATGGACAAGCCGGTGGTCGCGGCCGTGAACGGCGTGGCGGCGGGCGCCGGCGCCTCCCTCGCCTACGCCTGCGACCTGCGCGTCGCCTCGGAGCGGGCGAAGTTCGCGATGGCCTTCACCGCGATCGGGCTCGCGCCGGACTCGGGCGCCTCGTGGACGCTCCAGCGCCTGATCGGCGGTGGCCGCGCGGCCGAGCTGCTGCTGCTCGGCGAGCCGGTGGACGCGGCCCGCGCGCTGGAGCTCGGCCTGGTCTCGCGGGTCGTGCCGGAGGGCGAGCTGCTGAAGGCGGGCCACGAGCTGGCGGCGCGGCTGGCCGCGGGCCCGACGAAGGCGTTCGCCGCGACCAAGCGCGCGCTGGCGTTCGCGGCCACGCACTCGCTGGCGGAGTCCCTGGAGCTGGAGGCCGACCTGCAGGACGCGCTGGCGGCCACGGCGGACCACAGGGACGCCACCAGGGCGTTCCTGGCCAAGCAGCGCCCGACCTTCACCGGCCGCTAATTCCCGCGCGCGGGCCCGCAGGGCTCAGAGAAAGAGCTCGATCACAGGGATCGCCACGTCGGGCCTGGTCACGGGCAGTTGCAGGGTGAGCGTGTCCTCAGGAACGCCGCTCAGGTAGGTGTGGCCAGGCTCGTTCGGATCGACCCTGAGCACCCGCACCTCCGACGCGTCGTGCAGGAACTGGGCGTACTTCACCTTCCCTGCGAGGCCCTGGAGATGGACGTGCCTCATCGGCCAGTTCAGCAGGTGCAGGTAGAGCCGGTCGCCGCGCTGGGTGTAGCGGCAGTCCTGCGGCGGGGTGAACTCCGACGCGCCCGCGCCGTAGATCGCCCTGCCGTGCAGCCTGGTCCACCTGCCGATCTCGCGCAGCCGCTCGACGGCGCGCGGCTCGAACTCGCCGCGCGCGTTCGGCCCCACGTTCAGCAGCATGTTGCCGCCCTTGGAAACCGTGTCGACCAGCATGCTCAGCAGCAGTTCCGGCGACTTCCAGTCGAGGTTGTCGCGGTCGTAGCCCCAGCTGCCGTTGAGCGTCTGGCACGCCTCCCACGGCACGTGGCCGGGCACCCCACCCGGCGGCATGACCTGCTCGGGGGTGGTGAAGTCACCGCTCCCCAGATCGAGCCTGTTGTTGATCATGATGCCGGGCTGGAGCTCGCGGACCATCGCCTCCAGCTCCGCGGACCGCCACTCGTCCCTGCCCTTGGCGCCCATGCCGCGCCCCGGGTAGCTGAAGTCAAACCACATCGTGTCGATCCGCCCGTAGCCGGTGAGAAGCTCGCGGACCTGCCCGTGCAGGAAGTCGGCGTACTTGCGGACGTCCCTGGCGCCGCCCTCGCCCTGGTCGCGCTGCGGGTGGTAGAGGTCGATGGGGAACTCGGGGTGGTGCCAGTCGATCAGCGAGTGGTAGAGCCCGATCCGCATCCCCCTGGCCCTGAACGCCTCGAGCATCGGCCGCAGCAGATCCCTGCCGTACGGCGTCGCCGTCGCCTTGTAGTCGGTGAGCGCCGAGTCCCACAGGCAGAACCCGTCATGGTGCTTGGTCGTGATGACCAGGTAGCGCATGCCCGCGTTCCACGCGTCCTCCGCCCAGACCTTCGGGTCGTACAGGTCGGGGTCGAAATGGTCGAAGTAGCGCCGGTAGTGCGCGTCGTCCAGCTTCTCGTAGGACTTCACCCACTCGTGGCGGGCTGCGGCGGCGTAGATGCCCCAGTGGACGAAGAGGCCGAACCGCGCGTCGGTGAACCAGCTCATCTGCTCTCCAGGCGAGAAGGGGTGCGGCCCGGCCGTACCCCTTCGGGTGCGTTGTTTACGGGTGGACCGATACTCCGGCGAGCCCGATCCTGCCAGTGCCCGTGCGCTGGACGCGCACGTAACGGGCATCGGCCGCGATCTCCACCAGCGACGGGCGGAGCGCCTTGCCCTGCAGGCTCACCCGTTTCGCGTCCGACAGGTCGGCGGTGGTGGCCACGATCACCTCGACGTCGCCGGTGGTCATCGAGGCGTCGTTCCAGAGCTCGACCGAGCCGATCCGCTGGACGGCGCCGAGGTCGACCTGCCACCAGGAGCCCTGCCGGCTGAGGGTCCTGGTGTCGGTCGTGGTGGAGCCGTCGACCGCGTTGGCGGCGCCGGCCGTACCGTCGGTGGAGGACTGGGTGGCCGACCCGCCGCGGGCCAGGTCGGGCGCGAGCTGCTCGACCGTGCCGCCGGGGGTCGCGCCCGCGGCCTCGGCCACCTGGATCGCGGTGTCAGGCAGCCGTACGAGGGCGGTGTGGTTGTCCACCATCTGCGAGCCTCGCCCCGACAGGGCGGGGGCCGTGGTGTCCGTCCAGTTTCCCGTGGCGAGGTTCTCGATGCCGTACCCCGCCCAGTTGGAGACCCACTTGTAGCCCATGCGGGTCAGCACGTTGCCCTCGACGCGGATGTGGGAGCTCTGCTCGTCGAGGTAGACGCCGTTGCCGTCGCGCTCGGTGTTGCCGTAGGCGGAGCGGTTGACGTAGTTGCCGGAGACGACCGTGCCGGGCTGTGGTCCCTGGGTGTAGATCGCGCCGCCGTCATGCATGTCGAACTCGACCATCATGGCGTCGACGATCCGGTTGCCGGTGATCCTGTTGTCGCGCATGTCGGGCCGTTGCGCCTCCGGCTGGTTCCATCCCCAGCCGACGGAGATGCCGGAGTAGGGCAGCTTCTCCAGCGTGTTGTGGTCGACGGCCAGTTCGCTCTCGTACCCGGCCCAGATTCCCACCGCGTCGGTGAACTCCACGCCCGCGTGCGTGATCGTGTTGCGGGCGACCGTGTTGCGCTCGCCGCGCAGCTCCGCGGGCGGGTTGGGCTCGGTGTCGCCGACGTAGACCGCGCCTGAGGACAGGTCGGTGAAGCTCGAGCCGGTGACGGCCGAGTCCTTGGTCCCCCGCTCCAGGACGATTCCCGCGCCGCCGAGGCGGGTGAAGGCGCTGTTCTCCACCGTCACCTGGTGTCCGCCCCGCACGACGACCGCGGCGGCGGGCTTGGTGTAGTGGCGGCCCGCGTGGTCGACAGGTCCGGTGACCCCGGTCAGCGTCAGGCCCGCCTGCGTGCCCGCGTAGCCCTCGTCGGTGTCCGGCTGCAGGTAGGCGGCGTGCTCGAAGCCGAGACCCGAGATCGTCACCCTGCTCGCGCCCTCGATCCGCAGCAGCGTCTCGCGGGCGGGGGTGATCACGTCGCTGAGGTCCTCGCCCTGCCTGGGCAGGTAGGTGACGGTACGGCTGCCGCGGTCGTAGACGAACTCTCCTGGCCGGTCCAGCAGCTCGACGGCGTTCTCGAAGTAGGAGACCTTGGTGTAACGGCTGGAGTCGACGGTCGTGCTGTCCCATGCCGGGCCGGTGCGGTTCGTGCCGCCGGCGGAGTTGGTCCAGCACGGCTGGGCGAACGTGAGCAGGTCACCGTCGACCCTGTCGACCCTGCAGTGGTAGTTGCGCCAGCGGATCCTGATCACGGCTTCGGCGTTCGCGGGCTCCTTCCACGCGGCCACGCCGCTCTTCACGGCCCCGCTCATGCCGGTCCTGGTGGCGTCGCAGACGCTCGCGGGACACGCCTCGCCGCGGGCGCGCACCGCCCTGACCCCGCCGACGAACAGCTGCCGGGGGATCACGCCCTCAGGCGCCCGCGCCACCCAGAGACCGCCTTCCTGCCGCCAGCCGGTGATCGGCACGCCGCCCGACAGCACAGGCCTGGCGCCCGGGGCCGCGGTCCAGGTGACGGTGTGCCCGCCAGGGCCCGAATCGCGGCCGTCGAGGACGAGCGGCTCGTCCATGCGGTAGACGCCCCCGGTCAGCCGCACCTCGATGTCACGGTTCATGCCGCCCGCGATGGCCTCGCGGACCTTGTCCCTGGCCGTCTCCAGAGAGCAGGGGTTGACTTCGTTGCAGGCGCGGCCGGTGGCGCCGGGCGCGGCGTGGTAGACCTTGGGAGCGGGCGCCGGCCCCGTTCGCGTCCCAGCCGCCTCGGCGACGCCCGTCAGGCAGAGCGAGAGCACGGCGGTCAGGGCGAGCAGGCGTCTCATGAGAGCTCCAACGGAGGGTTCTTCTCGCCGAAGAGCCAGGCGCGCAGGAACGCGTCCAGGCCAGGACGGTGGGTCGTCTTCACGGCGTGCGCGATGAAGTCCTCGGTGGAGGCGTTGCCGTCCTTGTTGCGCTGGACCCAGCGGCGCATGACGCGGTCGAAGTCGCGGGCGCCGAGCTCCTTCTGCAGCGCGTACAGGACCAGCGCGCCGCCGTCGTAGATGTTGTAGCCGCCGAGGGCCTTGGGCCTGCCGGGAGGGCCGTCCTTGGCACGGACCTCGTCGAGCTTGCCGTACACGGTCCGCATCTTGTCGGCGAGCTTCTCGCCGCCCCGCTCCTCGGCCCACACGGCCGCGTAGTAGACGGCGGGGCCCTCGTTCAGCCAGGCGTCCTGCCAGGTGGCGGGAGTGACGGAGTCGCCGAACCACTGGTGGACCAGCTCGTGGACCATCGTGTTGGAGTACGTCGGCCTGCTGAACCAGCCGGTGCCGAACAAGGAGAGGGTCTGGTTCTCCAGCGCGTCGGTGTAGCCGGGGTAGATGTGCACGCCGTAGGTGGAGAAGGGGAACCGGCCGAACCTCGCCTCGGCCCACGCGATCTGGCCCGCGGTCTCGGCGGCTATCGGGCCGTAGGTGGCCTCCTGACCCTGCGGGACGACATGGCGCAGCGGCAGGCCGTGCGGGCCCGCGCCGTACAGGTAGGTGCCCTTGACCACGGCGAGGCCGAGCAACTCGGGCGGCATCGGCTCGCGCTCCTCGAACCGCCAGACGTCGCCCTCCCTGCCGGCCTGCTCGCCGTTGGCGGTGGCGACGTAGCCGTCGGGAACCTTCACGCGGAAGGTCCACGTGGCCTTGTCGGAGGGGTGGTCGTTGACGGGGAAGAACGTGTCGGCCCTGCTGGCCTGCGCGGCGGCGGCGAACCCGCCGTCGGGACCGAACCGCCAGCCGGTCAGGCCGGAGCGCGGGGCCTTGCCGTTGCCGTGAAGCGTCACCGTCGCGGTGAACGGGCGGTGGTCGCGCAGCGGCTCGGCCGGGGTGACGGTGAGCTCCTGACCCGTGCGGCCGGGGGCGAGCGCCCAGGTGGCGGGGCGGCCGTCGACGGTGACGGAGTCGATCGTGTGGCCGTCGGTGTCCAGGTTGAAGGACGACAGGTCCTGAACGGCCGTGGCCAGGATCGTCACCGTGGCGGTGAAGTCGTAGGTGACGGGGGTGAAGTCGAAGGAGACGTCGTAGTGGCGGACGTCGTAGCCGCCGTTGCCGAGGTCGGGAAAGAGCGGGTCGCCCAGGCCCGGCGCTCCCGGGGCGGGGGCGGCGTGGGCGGGCGGGGCGAGGGCTCCTGCCGCCATGGCGGCGAGGGCCAGAGCTGAGATCGTTCGTTTCATGGGGGGTGTCACACCTATCGTCGGGGGGTGGTTCAGCCGGTGCCGCCGGTCTTCTGGATGACGCTCTCGAACTCGGCGCGGATCTTGTCGCCGCCCTGTGCCTTCCAGTCCTTGACGAGCTGGTCGAGGTCGGACATGGGCGCCCGGCCCGCGATGATCGAGGTGAGCCTGTCGGTGCGCATGGTGGAGAGCGCCTCGAACCTGTTCTCGCTGGTCGGCGAGAACAGGCCCGTGGTGGGGTCCTCGACGCCGACCGCGATCATCTTGGACAGCGCGTCGTGGGTGAGCTTGACGGCCTCGCTCGATGAGGCGTCGAAGACCGGCTGGGTGGGGGCTCCGAGGTACTTCCACGGAACGGTCGTGTCCTTGGCGCCCTGCTCGGTGAGGATCGGGTTGCCCTTGTCGTCGCGGGTGTGGTCGGTGCCCTCGACGCCGTACTGGATGAGCGTGTACTCCTCGCTGCCGAAGGGGGCGGCGAAGAAGTCGGCGACGCGCAGGATCTCCTTGACCTTCGCCTCGTCGGCCTTCTTCACGAAGTTGGTGGCGAAGACGATGTTGTTGAGGAACGCCGCCGTCCTGCCGCCGACGGGCAGCATGGGGCGGGGGTCCGCCTTGGGGTCGATCTTCTTCTGGGTCTGCAGGTAGCCCGGGGGGCCGAGGAAGGCGGGCATGCCGTCGTAGGTCATCGCCGCGTGGCCGGCGTTGAACTCGTTCTTGCGCTTCAGCGAGTCGAAGCCCTCGGAGCCCGGGTAGATGACGCCCGCCTCGCGCAGCGCGCGGGTGTACTCGACGGCGGCCCTGTACTCCTCGGTCTCGAACGCGGCGACCAGCTTGCCGCCCGGCTCCAGGCGCCAGCCGTTGGGTGCGCCGAAGAGCTGGGCGAAGATCGACAGGCCGAACAGGCCGCCGGTGGCCGCGACCACGCCCCAGCGCTTCTCCTTGGGGTTGGTCACCGCCTTCAGCAGCTCGGCCAGCCGTTCGGTGTCGGTGATCTGCGCCAGGTCGGTGACGCCGGCGGCGGCGAAAAGGTCGGCCCGGTAGAAGCCGAGCCCGCCGACCATGTTGCGCGGGATCGGCAGGCCGTAGAGCCTGCCCGCGACGATGCCCTGCTTCCAGAACACCTCGGGGATGGCGGCCAGGTTCGGGTACTCCTTGACCGCGTCGCCGCTCAGGAACGGCGTCAGGTCGCTGCACTGGCTGGCCACGAAGGCGGGCAGGTTGTTGACGCCCTGCGTGGAGACGTAGGGGAACAGGTCGGGCAGGTTGCCGCCGGCGACCATGGTGTTGAACTTCGTCGGCCAGTCGGCCTCCGGCACGATCATCAGCTCGGCCCTGCCGCCGAGCCGCTTCTCGATCTCCTGCCACGCGGCGTTCTGCTCGCGGGGCGGGGGCGGCGGCAGGAAGGTCTTCGACGCCATCGTCACCGTGCCGCCCGACATCGGCGGCTTGGCGACCGCCTTGAACAGCTCCTTCGGATAGGTGAAGTAGCCCTCGGGCACCCCGGCGGGGGTGCCGGGCAGGTCGGGCCTGGCCGCGCCGGGCAGCGGCACGTACGTCGGCAGCTTGATGGTCAGCCCCTGCGCCTTGGTCGCGGGGGCCGCGCCGGAACCGCCGCCGCAGGCGGCCAGCAGCGGGGAGAGAGCGGCGCCCGCGGTGGCGGTCGCGCCGAGGCGGAGGAGTCCGCGCCTGGACAGGTTCATGGTCTTCCTTCGGGGTGGAGGGCGGGCTCAGCCCTTGATCGCGCCGGTGAGCACGCCCTTGGTGAAGTAGCGCTGCAGGAAGGGATAGACGAGGAGGATCGGGACGACGGCGACGACGAGCACGGCCATCTGGATCGCCTGCACGGGCGCGGGGGCCTCGGTGCCCACGGCGCTCTCCAGCGTCCGGCCCTGCAGGATGAAGGTGCGCAGGATGTTCGGCAGCGGGTGGCGGTCCGCGTCGTCGATGTAGAGCAGGGCGTTGAAGAAGTTGTTCCAGTAGGCGACCGCGTAGAACAGCGACACCACCGCGATCACCGCCTTCGACAGCGGGAGGACGATGCGGACGAGGATCCGCAGGTCGCCCGCGCCGTCCATGCGGGCGCTCTCCAGCAGTTCGCCCGGCAGGTTCATGAAGAAGGAGCGCAGCACGACCAGGTTGAACGCGCTGACCAGGCTGGGCAGGACGAGCGCGCCGAAGCTGTTGAGCAGGCCGAGCTGGTTGACCAGCAGGAAGTTGGCGATGATGCCGGGGTTGAAGAGCATGGTGAGCAGCGCGATCATCAGGATCCACTTCGAGCCCGTGACCTCGCGGCGGCTCAGGCCGTACGCCATGCCGATCGTGGCCGTGACGCTCGCCAGCGTGCCGAGCCCCGTGACCAGCACGCTGACGAGCAGGGCGCGGGTGACGGTGCCTCCGTCGAAGACCGCACGGTAGGCGTCGAGCTGCGGCGAGGTGGGCAGCAGGACGAAGCCGCCGCTTCTGGCGATCTCCGACTCCGAGGAGAGACTGGTACCGAGGACGCCGACGAACGGATAGACCACCAGCAGCGTGATCGCGACGATGACGGCCACCTTGAGGCCGGTGCCGAGCCTGGAGGGCCGCTCCATCCATGCCGGGCGGTCACTTGCCCGCATTGCGGTACACCCCCTCGTGGCCCAGCAGGTGCGCCACCTTGTTGGCACCGAGCACCAGGGCGGCGCCGACGACCGCCTTCACCAGGCCGACGGCCGCGGCGGGACCCCACTGGCCGTCCTGGACGCCGTTGAAATAGACGAACGTGTCGAGCACCTCGCCCGACTCGGGACCCACCGCGTCACGCTGGAGCAGGATCTGCTCGAATCCGACCGACAGGATGCTGCCGAGGTTGAGGATGAGCAGCAGGATGATGATCGGTGTGATGCCCGGCAGCGTGACGTGCCAGAGCCTGCGCCATCGGCCCGCGCCGTCCATCGCCGCCGCCTCGTACAGCTCGGAGGGGATGGACAGCAGCGCGGCCAGGAAGATGATCGTGCCCCACCCGCAGTCCTTCCAAATGACCTGCAGCGTCACCAGCAGAGGGAAGGCGTCGGGGTCGGTCATCATGTCGTAGCGCGGCAGGCCGATGCTCTCCAGGAAGTCGGGCAGCACGCCCGCCCCGCCGATGACCTGCTGGAAGATCGAGACGATGATCACCCAGCCGATGAAGTGCGGCAGGTAGACCACGCTCTGCACGAACCTGCGGGCCTTCTCGCTGACCACGCTGTTGAGCAGCAGGGCCAGCGCGATCGGGGCGGGGAAGAAGAGCACCAGCTGGGTGAGCGTGATGCGCAGCGTGTTGCCCACCGCGTCCCAGAACCGGGGGTCGCCCAGCATGGTCGCGAAGTTCTGCAGGCCGATCCACTGGCTGTCGAGGAAGCCGATGTACGGCTGGTAGTCCTGGAAGGCCGCCACGTAGCCGAAGAGCGGGACGTAGTGGAAGACCAGGAAGTACAGCAGGCCGGGCAGGGTGAGCATGAGCATGACCCGGTCCCGCCAGAGGCGTTTCCTGAGCGGCAGGCGCTTGGGCACGACCGCGGGGGTTTCGGTTCCGGTACGGCGGGCCGTACCGGAACCGACGGCTTCGAGGGGAGTCGTCATGCGTGGTCCTTCCAGTTGGCGTGACCGTAGTAAGCGCTTTCTGGATTCGTCAAGAGGGTACGGCGCCTTTCATTGCTGCGCTTGACGTCTGATCTGGGTAGGGCCTAGCGTGCGGCGCACGTTCTCGATAGAACGCGCTTACTATGCTGACGAGTCCTGGGTTCGACGTTTCGGGGAGCGTGATGTGACGGTCATGGAGGTGCGGCTCAGACCGCGCACCGTCCTGGCGATGGCGCCGGGAGTGCGCGAGGAGGTCTTCGCCAGGGGCGCCCTCGACCGGCTCGCCGAGCTGGCCGACCTCCACGACGACGTCCTGCACGACCTCTCGGCGGCCGCCGCGTCGCGGGCGCTCGCCGACGCCGAGGTGCTGGTCACGGGGTGGGGTTGCCCGCCGCTCGGGCCCGAGCTCCTGGAACGGGCGCCCGGACTGCGGTTCATCGCCCACGCGGCGGGGACGGTGAAGACGTTCCTCGACCCCGCGGTGCTGGAACGGGGCGTGCGCGTGTCGAGCGCCGCCGACGCCAACGCCGTACCAGTGGCCGAGTTCACCTACGCCGCCATCGTCTTCGGGGTGAAGCGCGCCTTCACCCTGGCCCACAGGTACCGGGAGCACGGCACGAAACGTGACTTCACCGGCGTCCCGTGGCTGGGCGCTCGGCGGATCATCATCGGCGTGGTGGGCCTGTCGCGGATCGGGCGGCGGGTCGTCGAGCTGCTTCGCGGGCTCGAGGCCGAGGTCCTGGTCTACGACCCCTACGCCGACCCCGTTGAGGTGGCCGGCATGGGTGCGACCCCTGTCGACCTCGACACGCTGGCCCGCCGCTCGCACGTGGTGACCCTGCACGCGCCGAGCACGCCCGAGACCTACCGCATGCTGGACCGCTCTCTGCTGGCCACGCTCATGGACGGCGCGGTCGTGGTCAACACCGCCAGGGGCACGCTCATCGACACCGAGGCCCTGCTGGAGGAGGTCGCGAGCGGCCGGCTGGACGCGATACTTGATGTCAGCGACCCCGAGCCGCTGCCCGCCGGGCATCCGCTGTTCGGGCTGCCGAACGTCTTCCTCACCCCGCATCTCGCGGGCGCGCAGGGCAACGAGCTCGGCAGGCTGGCGGACTCCACGGTCGAGGAGGTCGCCAGGTACTGCGCGGGGCTTCCGCTGCTGCACGAGATCCGGCTCGACGCGCTCGACCGAATGGCATGATCTTCACACGGGCAAGGAGGAGCCGGTGACCGACATGAGCTCGGCGACCATCGCCGACGTGGCCAGAAGAGCCGGCGTCTCCAGCGCGACCGTCTCCAGGGTGATCAACCGCAACTACCCTGTCGCGACGTCGACGAGGGAGCGGGTCGAGGCGGCCATCGCCGAGCTGGGCTACGTCGTCAACGCCCACGCCAGGGCGCTGGCCGGGGCGACCAACAGGACGGTCGGGATCATCATCAACGACGTGGTCGACCCGTTCTACGCCTACATCGCCAGGGGCGTCGAACGCGAGGCGACCAGGCACGGGCGGCTGTGCATGGTGTGCTGCACGCAGGGCAGCCACGAGCAGGAGCTCGCGCTCATCGACCTGCTGCACGAACAGCGCGCCGACGCGGTGATCCTGGTCGGCGGGGCGCACGAGGACCGCGCCTACGCCGCGGAGGTCGCCCGCAGGGCCCGCGCCCTGCACTCCGCCGGCTCGACGCTGGTGCTGTGCGGGCGGCCCTCGCTGGGCGACGACGTGCCGACCAGGGTCGTGGAGTACGACAACGAGGGCGGCGCCTTCGCCATCACCGACTACCTGATCACGCAGGGGCACCGCAGGATCCTGTTCCTGGGCGGGCCGTCCTCGCTGTCCACGACGATCGCCCGTCTGGCCGGGCATCGCAGGGCGCTGGAGATGCGCGGGCTGCCGCAGGCCAAGGAGCTGGTGCGCACCGGGTCGTTCAGCCGCAGGTTCGGCTACGACACGATCAGGGAGCTGCTGGCCGAGCGGCTGGACTTCACCGCGGTCTTCGCGGCCAACGACACCGTCGCGGCGGGCGTCATGCAGGCGCTGGAGCTGGCGGGCGTGTCCGTGCCCGAGCAGCTCTCCGTCGTCGGCTACGACGACGTGCCGGTGGCTCAGGAGCTGCGGCCGCAGCTGACGACCGTGCGGATCCCGCTGGAGGAGATGGGACGGCAGGCCGTACGGCTGGCGCTGGGCGTGGCAGAGGAGGGCGACTACCTCGCGCCCGTGCAGACCACCACGAGGGTGGGGACGACCGTCGTCGTGCGTGGATCGGTAGCAAGCGCTTACTAAGCCTCTGCCGCTGAGCTGCATAGAAAGACGTAGAAAGATTCACAAGCCCTTGACTCGCCCTAGAAAGCGCTTACATGCTGCCGTCATGACGACCACCCCCCTTTCGCGTCGCGGCTTCCTCGGCGCGGCCACCGTCGGCGCCGTCTTCCTCGGTTCCTCCCCTGCCTTCGGCTCCTCCGCCACCGGCGCGTTCGGACCCGCCGGCCGGACCGTGGTGCTGCGGGCCAGGCCCAGCGCCGAGAGCGAGCGGCTGAGGCTCCAGCAGGCACTCGGGACCACGAACTTCCGCCCCACCGGGCTCTATCTGCCCGCCGCCGCCGAGCTGACCGTCGAGGTCGACGCGAAGGACGGCCTGCTGCCCACCCTGCACGTCGGCGCCCCCGACACCCACGCCGACGTCACCTACAAGAACCCGCGCGCCTACCCCCTGACCTCGGGCGTCAACACCGTCACCGACCCCGGCGGCGGCATGGTCTACCTGTCGCTGATCGGCTCCTCGCCCGAGGACCGCAGGAAGGCCAAGGTGAAGTTCGTCCAGGGCGGGACGCCGGCGCCGACGTTCGTGATGGGCGAGACGACCGAACAGGCCTTCCAGTCACAGCTCGACACGCTGACCGCCGCGCCCCAGGTCGAGCTGGTCTCGCCGTACGGGATCGTCACGGTGACAAGGGACGGCATGCTCGCCTGGCGCGACCAGGACCACCACGGGCTGCTGACCCTGCTCGAGACGATCGTCTCCTCGCACGCGGCGATCTCGGGGCTCGCCGAGCGGGAGCGGAGCCCGCTGCCGTTCCACCTGGTGGAGGCGCCGCGCATGCCCACGGGGGCGGGCGCGTACGCCACCCACGGCTGGACCGCCTACCCGCGCACCTACCTCGACCGGCTGCTCACCGTGGAAGGGCTGCGGACCAGAGGGTGGGGCGTGTACCACGAGCTCGGACACCAGCACCAGCAGATGGCCTACAAGCCGACCGACCTCACGGAGGTCACGGTCAACATCTACGCGCTGGCGGCGCAGCGGACCCTCGGACAGCCGTCGAACCTCACCAAGCCGGACGCGAAGACGGGGCTCACGCCGTACCAGAGCGCGCTGCCGAAGCTGCCGAGCTCCGGCTACGTGAAGGGGTTCGGCGCCTACGAGAAGTTGGTGCCGTTCCGGCAGCTGGAGCTCGCCTACGGGGACGACTTCTGGCCCCGCCTGCACCGGCTGGTCCGTTCCGAGCGACCTGCGTCGGAGTGGACGGAGACGGACAAGAGGTGGGGGTATCTGGCGCTTTACACCTCCCGCACGGCTGGACGGGATCTGAGCGGGTTCTGGACGCGATGGGGAGCGCCGGTGACGGCGGAGTACCTGGCACAGGTGGCGGCCCTCGGCCTGCCCGCCCCCGACGTCGACCCGAGCACCCTGGCCGAGTAGGAGCCCGACCTCATGCGCCCCTCCCCGTCCTCCTCGTCCTCCCCGTCGCCCCCGCTGCCCGCCGCCTCCGCCGGCTCCTCGCCCCTCGCCACCTCGGCTAGTTCCTCACCTTCGTCCCCGTCCACAGGCTCCTCGGCCCTCACCACCTCGGCCGCCGCCGAACCCGGGCCCGTGCGGCCATCACCGGCGGCCTCCCTGGTCGCCCCGATCTCCTCCGGCCCGGGCGCACCGCTTGGGAACGACCCCATCCGTGTCACCTCCAGCCGGCGAGGTTTTCTCGGGCTGGCCGGTGGCCTGGCCGCCTTCCTCCTCCCCTCGGGCCCGTTGTCCACAGCCCCCGGCGTCAACCCCGCGTTTTCCACAGAACCGGGCTCGGCAACCATCTTCCCCACCCCGACCAGCCAGACTTCCGGCGTGACCGAGTTCGCCGCCCTCCGCGCCAAGGCCACCGCCATGCTCACCGGCGCCCCCTTCGACCCCGCCGACCCCTCCTTCGCAGCGCCCCTCGCCAGGCTCGACGCCTCGGCCACCGCCCTCCGCGACACCATCGACCTCTCGCCCGGCCGCACCTTCCTGTGGCCCGACCTCCCGCTCAAGGGCGCGTCAGGCGACATCTCCAGCAGCCACCAGCGCCTCCGCACCCTCGCCACCGCCTGGGCGACCCCGGGTTCGAAACTCCACGACGACGCCCGGCTCGCGACGGAGCTCCTCAACGCCCTCGACTTCCTCTACGCCCGCGCCTACAACGAGACCAAGAAGGAAGTGGGCAACTGGTGGCACTGGGAGATCGGCGCCTCCAGAGCCCTGATCGACACCTGCCTCCTGATGTACGACGTCATCGCCCCTGAGCAGCGCGCGGCCTGGATCCGAGCCGTCGACCGCTTCTGCCCCGATCCCGACCGCAGGACCAACCTCACCAACTTCTCCGAGACCGGCGCCAACAGGGCCGACAAGGCGCTGATCGTCGCCCTTCGTGGAATCGTCGGCGACGACGCGGCGAAGGTCGCCCTGGCCCGCGACGGGCTGTCCGACGTGCGGGACGGCGGGCGTAACACCCTGTTCGGCTACGTCACCTCCCGCGACGGCTTCTACGCCGACGGCTCCTTCGTCCAGCACGACACCGTCGCCTACACCGGCTCCTACGGCGTCGTCCTGCTCCAGTCGGTCAGCGCCGTCCTCGGCCTGCTCGGCGGATCGAGCTGGGAGGTCACCGACCCCAAGAGAGCGGTGATCCTCGACGCCGTCGAGCGGACGTTCGCGCCGTGGATCCACGACGGTCTCATGATGGACAGCGTCAGGGGCAGGGCCGTGTCGCGCGGCGGCTACCGCGACCACGACGCCGGACGTGACACCGTCGACGCGGTGCTCCAGCTCGCGAGCGGCGCGCCCGAGCCGTATGCGACCAGGTTCAGGTCGCTGGCCAAGGGCTGGGTGAGCAGGGGCAGGTTCGTGGAGCGCTCGGGCATCGCGGCGACGGCACGGGCCCGGGCCGTGCTCGACGACCCGGCGCTGGCCGCCGCGTCCAGGCCGGTCGGGCATCACGTGTTCGCCGACATGGACCGTGTCGTGCACCGCCGTACAGACTGGTCCTTCGCCCTCAGCCTCGACTCCAAGCGGATCGCGGCCTACGAGTGCGGCAACGGGGAGAACTACCGCGCCTGGTACCAAGGCGACGGCGTCACCTACCTGTACACCGACCTCGACCACTACAGCGCCGACTACTGGCCGACCGTCGACTCCTACCGGCTGCCGGGCACGACGGTCGACACGCGGCCGCGCGATCCCGCGGTCTCTGTGAGCGGCACCGGCACGTTCCGCCCGTCGAACGCGTGGGCGGGCGGCGCCGTCCTCGGCGGGTACGGCGTGGCGAGCCTCGAGCTCATGGCCATGGGCACCACCCTCACGGCCAGGAAGAGCTGGATATGCCTCGACGACGCGGTGGTCTGCCTGGGTGCGGGCATCACCAGCACCGACGGCAGGACGATCGAGACCATCGTCGACAACCGCGGCACCACAGGCGTCTTGGTCGTCGACGGCGTCCCCGCGCAGGGCGCCGAGGGTTCGTCCGTCTCCTCGTGGGCGCATCTCGAAGGCGTGGGCGGCTATGTGTTCCCTGGTGGCGCACCGCTGCGCACGCTGCGTGAGGTGCGCACCGACACCTGGAGGGCGATCAACGACGGTGCCGACACGGGAGGCGCCGGCGGGCCGGTGTCGAGGGAGTACGTCACGCTCTGGTTCGACCACGGTGCCGACCCGACCGGTGCGAGCTACGCCTACCTTCTGCTCCCCCACGCGACCGCCGAGCAGACCGCCGCCCATGCGGGCGTCGAGATCCTCGCCAACTCCGCCGAGGTCCAGGCGGTCGCGGCCCAGCAGGGCAAGGACCGGCTGTTCGCCGCCACCTTCTGGTCCGCGGGCGAAGCGGGCGGGGTCACCGCCTCCGCTTCCTGCGCCGTCCTCGTACGGCGGGCCGGCGACCACGTCTCGCTGGCCGTCTCCGACCCCAGCAGGACCGTCGACACCGTCACACTCACCCTCGACCACCCCGCCCACGGCGTGGCCGGCGCCGACGACACGGTCACCGTCCGACCGGGTAGGAACCCCACGATCACCGTCGAGCTGGCCGGATCGCGCGGCCACACCCACACGGCCGAACTCACGGTCGGCCGCCACCGAGAAGGCTAGGCATGACCCCTCCCTACCTGTCCCTGCCGCCCACCGACCGACTGCTCTCACCACGTACCGGCTGGACGCGCGCCCATTGGGAGAAGCTGGCCGACCACCTGCTCGACTCGGTCGTGCCATACGCGTCGCCGGGCTTCGCCCAATACCGGCTACCTGGGAGAGCCAGCTGGTCAGGGGTGGCGCTCGACGGTCTGGAGGGGTTCGCCCGCCCGTTCCTCGCCGCCGCGTTCCGCATCGCGGGCGCGCGCGGCCAGGTGCGCCCCGAGCTGATCGAAAGGTACGCCACCGGCCTGGCCAACGGCACCGATCCCGCGAGCGACGAAGCCTGGCCCGCGCTGACCGACTGCTCCCAGCAGATGGTCGAGGCCGCCTCCATCGCGGTGGGCCTCCACGAGTCGAAGCCGTGGCTGTGGGACCGGCTCCCGTCCGACGTGCAGGAACGGGTGGTCGCCTGGCTGAGCGGCTTCATCGGGAAGCGGACGTGGGACAACAACTGGATGCTGTTCCAGACCGTGAGCGAGGAGTTCGTGAAGTCGGTCGGCGGGCCGTACGAACAGGACGAGATCGACAGGGGCCTGGAACGGATCGAGGACTGGTACGTCGGCGACGGCTGGTACACCGACGGCGGCACCCGGAACTTCGACTACTACGGCGGCTGGGCGCTCCACCTGTATCCCTTGCTGTGGACCCGCATGTCGGGCGACACCGATCGGGCCAAGCTCTACCGCGACCGCCTGGCCGAGTTCCTCACCACCTACCAGCATTTCTTCGGCTCCGACGGCGCGCCCGTCCACCAGGGCCGCTCGCTCTGCTACCGCTTCGCCTCGCTCGCGCCCGTCTGGCTCGGCGCGCTCGCCGACGCCACCCCGCTCAGCCCGGGCCAGACCAGGAAACTCGCCTCGTCCGTCGCCCGCCACTTCGTCGAACGCGGCGTCCCCGACCGCCGCGGCCTGCTCCCCATGGGCTGGTACGACACCTTCCTGCCCACCACCCAGGCCTACTCAGGGCCCGCGTCTCCGTACTGGGCGTCCAAGGGTCTCCTCGGCCTGCTGCTGCCGCCCGAACATCCGGTGTGGACAGCTCGCGAACAGATGCTCCCCATCGACGAGCACGATCTCACCGTGGCCATCCCCACCACCGGCCTGCTTCTCCACGGCACCCGCCACGACGGCATCGTCCGCCTGATCAACCACGGCAGCGACCACGGCGCCCCGCCCGACGACCCCCACTACGCCAAGCTCGCCTACTCCACGCGCACCGCCCCCGAATCCGCCGAACACGCCTGGGCCAGAAACGTCGACAACCACCTGGCCCTGCTCTCCGCCGACGGCCTCCCCTCCCCCCGCGGCACCATCCATCCACTGACCTGCGGCGACCGTACCGCCTCGTCCTATACGGAAACTCCCGACGGCGCCCGCATCACCACAACCTCGATCGTCCGCGGCGCCTGGGAAGTCCGCATCCACACCATCGCCCCCACCCAGCCCACCTCCGCAGCCCCCACCCCCTCCACCGAACCGCCCACACCGGCACCCACCCCAACCGATGCCCCCTCCGCCGAACCACCGTCACCCCGCCTCACCCCGGCCGACGCCCCCTCCGCCGAACCGCCGCCACCGGCCCCCATCCCAACCGACGCCCACTCCGCCGAACCACCCTCACTCCGCCTCACCCCAGCCGACGCCCCCTCCACCGAACCGCCGACACCGGCACCCACCCCAACCGACGCCCACTCCGCCGAACCACCCTCACCCCGCCTCACCCCGGCCGACGAACCGCCCCCACCGGGCCCCACGCCAGCCGACGGCCCCTCCGCCGAACCACCGCCACTGGACCCCATACCAGCCGACGCCGCGAGATCCGAAGGCCACGGGCACTCGCCGGAGTCCTCTGACGTCATGGAGACAGCTGCGCGCACGAGCGGCTTGACGGTTCGGGAGGGAGGCTACGCCGTCTCCGACGCCTCGCCGCCCGCCGCGGCCACCGGCCCCGAATGGGCATGGACCCGCCGTTCGGACGGGCTCACCTCAGCGATCATCGGCCTGTACGGCTGGCAACACGCCAGCGTGTCCCGCGACGTGGAGTCGAACGCCTTCGGACCGCACTCGGCGGTGCCGTGCTTGCACGCGGACACGCCTGGCATCCACGTCTCGCTCATCGTCCTGTCGGGAGACGCCGTCCACCCGTCCGCTCTCCGTGACGCGATCACCGTCGACGTGACCTCCGACGCGGTCACGATCACCTTCCCCGACGGCGACCACCAGGCCCACCCGCTGACCCAGGCCGACCTTGCCCCGCCAGGACGCCCTCTACACGGCCCGGAGCTTCCGCCGCCACGGCGTGGCGCAAAGTAGCGGGAGCCCGTATGAAGAGAAAGGGCGACGTTCCGGATATCCCTACAACCAGCGGTGGACACTCATCGACTCCGCCTGCGTCTTCGCACCTGACATGGGCTCCGGAGTTGAGCTCGGGTGCCACTCGTGCCCCGTACCTTCCAGAAGCCCACGTCCGGCGTGAGCGCCTCCAGCCGGCCGAACTCGGGATCGCGGCGAGTTCCTTTGATGATGTTCTGCGCCGGATTCATGAGCCGGGTCAGAGCGTCCCTGCCGGCCAAACCCGGCCTTGAGGAGTATGTGCAGGGATTACGGCATGGAGGCTGCCCTCTCCAACGTGGCCTTCTCGTCACACCGACGCCCGAGCCGGCCCGGCCAGGAGATGAAGCCGCCACACTCCCCAACACAGACGTCGTCACACCGACACCCAAACCGGGCCTAGCCAGAAGCCGGAGCCGCCACACCCTCCAACACAGCCACCTCGTCACACCAACACCCAAACCGGGCCTAGCCAGAAGCCGAAGCCGCCACACTCCCCAACACAGACGTCGTCACACCGACACCCGAGCCGGTCTGGTCAAGGGATGGAGGGCGTGCCGAAGACGTGGGTGCCTGGTGCCGCGGGGTCGTCGCCCGCCCAGAACTCGCTCCAGTGGAGGGTGAACTCCGTGCGGGAGATGATGCCGTCGCCGTCAGCGTCGAGGCGGGCGAACACGGCGGTGGTGTCGGTGGGGCTGCCGTTCCACGCCTCGATCATCCGCTGGTACTCGGTCGGGGAGATCCGGCCGTCGCCGTCCTCGTCGACGGCTTCGAACATGGCCTCGGCGGTGGCGGTGACGGCGTCAGGTATCTGGCCGAGCAGATCCACGACAGTGAGGACGTCGTCGACCGTGACAGACTCGGGGTCGCGGGAGTGCGCGGCGAGCGTTCCCCACCAGCCATGCATGATCGCAGTCAGGCGCTCCTCATCACCCGCTGCACGGACGGACGCCCAGCGCCGCGCGAGGGACTCGAAGTCGCTCTCGCGCAATAGGCCGTCGCCGTCGGTGTCCATCGCACTGAAAACCAGTTCCACCTTGCCCCGCTGGAATGTGCTCGCCATGCGGCGGATCGTCCCCGGCGTCACGGCAGACAACCCCTGCCCCACGGACTCCCTCTCCTTTCGGCACAGTGACAGAACCATTGCTGTGAGTAACTCCACGACGTGCGAGACTCTCGTGGATCTTCGGAATCAGGGAGGCTCGCCGCACACGACCGCGCTCGCTGGCATAGCCCGCCGACGCCGTTTCGCCGCCGCTGGGTGGCGGCTCGACGTTCGGGGACGACGGCGTGTTCAACCAGGAAGGCTCGCTGCACACGACCGCCCGCGCCGACACAGCCCACCGGCGCCGTTTCGCCGCCGCTGGGTGGCGGCTCGACGTTCGGGGACGACGGCGTGTTCAACCAGGAAGGCTCGCCGCACACGACCGCCCGCGCCGACACAGCCCACCGGCGCAGCACGCCGTTCACCGCGGGGTGGCGGCTCGACGTTCGGCGGCGACGGCGTGTTCGATGCCGGTCAAGGTGTTGAGTTGCTGTGCCGACAGCACGCCGGTGAAGTGGCGGTCGATCGAGGCGAGGTGGGCGGGGGTGGCCGCGTCGTAGGTCTGCTGCCCGGCCTCGGTGAGCAGGACGTCGTCGCCGCGGCCGTCCAGCTCGCATGCGTGGCGGGCGATCAGCCCACGCTGTTGCATGCGGCCGAGCTGACGCGACAAGCGGCTGTGGTCCCAGTTCATGTGCGCGGCGAGACCGATCACCCGTACACATGTCTCCTGGCTCGACATCTCCGCCACCGCGGCCAGCACTTCGTAGTCGGGCATCGACAGGCCTGAATCCCGTTCCAGGTCGCGGGCGATCTCGGCGTCCACGGACAGGTGCAACCTGCGGTAGGCGGCCCAGGCGTCGAGCGCGGCCCGGCTTGGCGTTGGTTCAGGGGTCATGACGGCAGTCTACGAAACTCTCGTGACATGTAACGAACTTCTCTGCTACTTTCTCCGTTACATGTAACGAAGATTCTCCGGAGGGCGCAACATGATGGAACGGATCATCAAGGTCAACGGGATCGAGCTGGCCACCGAGGCCTTCGGCGTCCCCGAGGACTCCGCGATCCTGCTGATCCACGGCGGCGGCCACTCCCTGCTGAACTGGGACGAAGAGCTCGTCCAGAGACTGGTGGCCGCGGGCCGGTACGTCATCCGGTACGACAGCAGGGACGCGGGCCGGTCGACCGGCTCGCCCGCAGGGGCTCCCGCACACGACCTGCGCGACCTGGTCGCCGACGCCGCGTCCCTGATCGAGGTGCTCGGCTTGGATCGCGCCCACGTGGTCGGCATGTCGCAGGGCGCGGCGGTCGCCCAGCTCCTGGCGCTCGACCACGCCGACGTGGTCGCCTCGCTCACGCTGGCGTCCTCGACGCCCGGAAGCCCCGGACACCAGCAGGACGACCTGCCGGAGATGTCAGCTGAGCTGCAGGCGCTGTTCGCGGCCGAACCGCCCGAGCCCGACTGGTCGGACCGGGATGCGGTCATCGCCTACCTGGTCGAGGCCGAACGGCCCTTCGCGGCCCGCACGCGTCCCTTCGACGAGGACGCCGTCAGGCAGTTGGCGGGACGCGTCGTCGACCGCACCGTCGACATCGCCGCGCAGCTGACCAACCCGTTCCTGCTGGACGCCGGTGAGCCGTGGCGGCATCGGCTCGGCCAGATCAAGGCACCGACGCTCGTACTGCACGGCACCGAAGACCCGTTCGTGCCCTTCGGCCACGGCCGCGCCCTGGCGGCGGAGATCCCCGGCGCCCGCCTCATCGCCATGGAACAGACCGGCCACGAGGTATTCCCGCGGGACCAGTGGGACATCGTCATCCCCGCGATCCTCGACCTCACCGCCCGCCGCTGAGGAGCCCGCATGCTCGCCATCACGCTCGCCCTCGGCGCAAGTCTCGGCTGGGGAGCCGCCGATTTCGTCGGCGGGCTCAAGAGCCGTTCTGTGCCGGTGTTGTCGGTGTTGCTGATCTCGCAATCCGCCGCCCTTGTCCTGCTCGTGGTCATGGCGGTCGTGCGAGGGGCGAGCCCGCCGGACGCCTCGGCCCTCGGCCTCGCCGCGGTCGCGGGACTGGGCGAACTCGTGGGCATCGCCGCCCTCTACCGCGGGCTGGCGGTCGGCAAGATGAGCATCGTCGCGCCCGTCGCGGCGACCGCACCGGTCGTCCCGCTGCTGGCCGGGCTGGCATCCGGCCAGATTCCTGGTCCGCTCCAGTTCACCGGCCTGGCACTGGCGATGATCGGTCTCGTCTTCACCTCGTACCAGTCGGGTGGCGACAAGGACCCCGGCTCCCGGACGACGCCGAGCGTCATCTACGGCCTGCTGGCGGCGCTCGGCTTCGGCACCTTCTTCCTCACCATGCACAACGCCGGTGAAGGCGACGTCGGATGGGCTCTACTGACCGCCCGTCTCACCGCAGTGACCGCCCTCGCGTCCGTCATCATCCTCAAACGCCACCGCGTGAGCGCCCCCAGGGCCTCCCTGCCCGCGATCGCCGGGATCGGCGCCCTCATCATCGCGGCCGACTCCCTGTACACCACCGCCTCGACACTCGGCATGGTGAGCGTCGCCGCCGTCCTCGGCTCGCTGCACACCATCGTCACCATCGCGCTGGCCCGGATCGTGCTGAACGAGCGACTCGAACGCGCCCAGCAGATCGGCATCGCCGTTTCCCTCATCGGAGTCCTGGCCATCTCCGCGGGCTGACCGGCACACGCCCGTCTCATGCCCTGCCGCAGACCTTCCCGACCGCCCCAACCGGTTGACCTGGCCGGGCCGTGTCGTTCCTGGTCCGGGGCCACCATCCGGTCCCCGCCCCGACGTCCTTTCGGTTCGGATCCGGCCTCACCGTCAGCCTTCTTCGGTGAGAACGCAGCGAGAACCTGAGTCAGGTTGCCGGGCAGCAGCCCGAGGCCGGCCGCCGAACGGCCGGACCACCTCCAGCAAGCCCCGAACCCGCGTGCCTGAGTCAGGTAGCCGGGCAGCAGCCCGAGGCCGGCCGCCGAACGGCCGGACCACCTCCAGCAAGCCCCGAACCCGCGTGATCGCGCGTGAGCGCCCGCTCATCTCGACACAGGCGTGGCCGGAGCGAACGCCGATCAGCGCGTGGGGGTGCGTACGACGCAGTCGGCGATGTGGTCGTTCACCAGCCCGATGGCCTGCATGAGCGCATAGGCGGTGGTCGGCCCCACGAAGCGGAAGCCGTATCCCTTCAACTCCTTGGCCAGCGCCTTCGACCCGGGCGTGATCGCCGGAACGTCAGCCATCGACTTGGGTACGGGAGAGTCAGGGGCAGCATGCCGCCAGACGACCGCGGACAATCCTTCGGGCACCTCGAGAGCGGCCCTGGCATTGGCGATGGTGGCTTCGATCTTGGCCCGGTTACGGATGATGCCCTCGTCGGCGAGGAGCCGGTCGACGTCCTCCTCGGTGTAGGCCGCGACCTTCGCGATGGAGAAGCCGTCGAACGCCTTACGGAAGTTCTCCCGCTTGCGCAGAATCGTCAGCCACGACAGGCCCGACTGGAACGCCTCCAAGCTCACCCGCTCGAACACCCTGTCGTCCCCTTCGACGGGGCGACCCCACTCGTCGTCGTGGTAGGCGATGTAGAGCGGGGTGGTCATGCCGGTCCACTCGCAACGAATGACCTCGCTCACGAACGCCTTTCCCTGTCCTGGCCGATCGAGGCAGGCAGCCCGCTGGCACCGTTGCGACCGCCGGGCGCCCGATCGCGTCTGGAATCGCCAGTTTCACCCGAGTGTCGACCGAAATCCGAAGGAGAACCGATGTCACCCCACGAGCGGCCGACCTTCTCGGGTTCGGCGCTTCCACCCTGTTCCTGGTCGGCCTCTTCCGGAGCGGCGTCGCCATGCCCGATCTCGCTCTCGGCGAGAGCGGCGGTTTCACGTCCGGTCGGGCCCGTCCCATCGGGAGCGGCGGCACCGTTCGGAGACTGGTCGATCAGCTCGGGGCCGGCGCTGCCGTCCTGGTGCTCGTCGACCTCCCTGGGGGTGGTCTTCTCGGCCTGGAGTCGTTCGGCGTCGGCAGTGTCGCCGACGGGGTGGTGACCCACGCGGGCTGCCCCCGGAGCTGCGCCGTTCGGGTCGGCCGTCGCGCCGTTCGGGTCGGACGCCGTCACACGCGAGTCGGACGCGCTGTCCGCGCCGGACGCCGTCACACGCGGGTCGGACGCCTTGGCTGCGGGGGCAGGTACCGCCACGTGCGGGTGGGGTGCCGGGCCGTCCGGGTCGGACGCCGTGGCGACGTGCGGGTCGGACGCCGTGGCGGCGTGCGGGTCGGATGCCATGGCGGCGTGCGGGTCGGATGCCATGGCGGCGTGCGGGTCGGATGCGGCCACGTGCGGTTCGGCGGCCGCGGCATGCGAGTCGAAGGCTCTGGCGTCAGGGTCAGCGGACGACTCGCCGTGTGGGTGATCCAGGACGAACTCATCGTCAGGTACAGCCGGGGCGCTGTTCTCGCGCTCGTCGAGCGGGGACGCGTTCACGACTTCCCCGTGATCACCGAATCGGGCGATCAAGGCACCTTCGGCGTGCGCGGCGGACGAGGCTGCGCCTTCGTCCTCGGGAAGCGCGACGGACGGGGCGTCGGGGCGGTGTTCGGTGCGGGGCGCGGTGCCGGGACCGGCGTACGCCTCCTGGCGCGCGTGCAACCGGCTGGCCAGCAGCTCCGCCACGCGCTGCTCCAGAACAGCGATGCGGGTGTCGCGGGCGCTGATCGCGTTGGCGGCCCGGCGCAGGGTCTCGTCGACGCTCTGCGTGTGATAGCCGACCAGGTTCACCGGCAGTTGGAGCGCCATGAAATCGACCGCCGTGAGCTGCCCGGCCTGGGGAAGGCCGAGCGGCGGAACGTCAGGCGGGAACTCGGTCAGCTCACCGCCCCTGCCAAGGGAGACCACGACGACGCAGGCGAGTATCGCCAGCGCGGCGATGGCGAGTACGACCAGCACATTGGAATCGTACTCGTACGATCGAGACATGAGGCCTGTAGTGCTGACGCCAGGCGCGCCTGAACGACCCGGTTGGACGCCTGTGCGCATCCCCGACGAGGTGCGGGAGCTCGTGCGGAGCGGGGGTATCGCGCTGGTCAGGCTGCCTGGGCAGCTCGACGCGGCGCTCGCCGCGGCGGCCGTCTTTCGATGGGCAGGCGCGGGCGTGTTCGTGACCGAGCATGCCGATCAGGTACGGCTGGCGCTGGACATGACCGACTCCCTCGCAGGGACTCGCGCCCCCGCCGTCACCCGCCGCGGCCTGGCCTGATCCCCTCCGATGGCACGCCTGCCCCCTGCGGACGGCCTCCAGCCCGCGAGCGTCGGCGCAACCTGATGACCGGCCCGACCGGCGAGCGCGAATGCCGGTCCGGTCGCCTGTGATCCCGGGCGTGTCGGCATACGTCCAACACCCCGGCGCGCGGGCAGGCCGACCGTCGTTCGACCGCGGGCTTCGTCGTCGGTTGAGGCCTGCTCGAACCCTTTCGTCCGACCGTACCGACGAGCGAACGGGCTCGGTTCCGGTGGGCCAGGCGTGCACTCCTCCGTTCGAGACCACGCCTGAACGGCCGACCACGCCGTGCGAGCGAACGACAGGCACGGGGCGAGCGTGCCGGAGGCCATCGACACGGGAGCGAGGGCACGCCGAGAGGCGATGGCGCAGGCCCAGCGCACGAGGAACCGAAGCCGCGGGAACCGGTCGCGCGAGGAACCCGGACCCACGACTGCCCGGGATACCGCTCCAGAGGCGCGGGATGCCGGGTCCGGGAGCAGGAGATCCGGGACCAGGGCAGGAGATCCAGGACCAGGGCAGGAGATCCAGGACCGGGGCAGGAGATCCGGGACCAGGGACGGGAGAACCGGGACCAGGGACGGGAGAACCGGGACCGGGGGCGGGAGATGTGAGCCGGGGGGCACGAGGGCCGGACGCACGGAGGTCCGAAGCCGCCAAGGTCCGAAGATCTGGCGGCGCGGAGGTCGAACGCGCCTGAGTGGTCGGCTGCGGAAGTCCTTCGGGGGTTGGTGCGTGGGCGGCGGTTCGAGGATTCGCGTGGACAGATAGTCTTCGCATAGATAATCTTCGCGTTGACTATCTGTCGAGAGCGGGGAGGACCCCTGATGTGGACGTACGAGCACAGCGTCGAGACCGATGCCACGCCCGAGGCGATCTGGCGCCTGTGGGCCGATGTCGAGAGGTGGAGAGCCTGGAACGCCGACATCGAGAGCATCCAGATCAGCGGTCCGTTCGCGGCGGGCGCTGAGATCGTGATGACTCCGGCCGGGCAGGACCCGGTGCACCTGCGCGTCGCCGAGGCGACTGTCGACGAGCTGTTCGTGGACGAGGCTCGTATCAACGGCCTGCTCCTGCGCACTGTCCACCGGCTTGACCGGGGCGAGCGACTCTGCACTCGGGTGGTGTACCGGATGGAGATCACGGGTGCCGCGGCCGATGAACTCGGGCCACAGATCGGCCCGGCGGTCACCGCCGACTGGCCTGCCACCATGGCCGCCCTCGTCGAGCGGGCGCGCGGCTGATGGCTCTCAGCCCTGGCGAGAGCCCAGGCTTCCTGCTCTGGCATGCCACGCTGCGTTGGCAGCGCGACATCGCCGCCGCCCTGACCCCCCTCGATCTCACGCACGTCCAGTTCGTACTGCTGGCCTGCACCTGGTGGCTCAACACCCACGGGGAGCACCCCAACCAGCTGGCTCTCGCCCGCCAGGCCGGCACCGACGTCAAGATGACCTCGCAGGTCCTGCGCGCGCTGGAGACCAAAGGACTGGTCGAGCGCGAGGTCGATCCCGCCGACACCCGCGCCAAACGGCTGCGGGTCACCGCTGCCGGCGCCGAGCTGGCACCCCGCGCGATCGCCGCCGTCGAACAGGTCGACGCGCGCTTCTTCGAGCCGGTGGCCCTCGATGACGCGGTCACCCTGCTCGCCCGCCTGGCCCATCCCGAATCCTGAGGCGCTCCACGGTGTTTCGCGGGCGCCGTCACTCCGGCACCTGACGGCTGACGGCGCCCGCACGGTTCCTACAGGAACGCCCGGCCGGCCGGGCGTGCGAGGGGCCGGAGCCATGCGGGTGACGGAGGCGAAGGAGAACGGCTGAGCCTCAGGGTCCCCGGTCAGGCGCCTGTCGACTCGCCGAGTTCCTCCACGCTCGGCGACAGTGGCCGGCCCGGGGACTCCAGGAGGGTGAACGCCTCCTCCACCGACTTCGTCCACGAGATGGCGTCGAAGACGTTCGCCCGCGTGAACCCCTCGTCGTACATGTGCTCCACGAGCGACCGCAGCGGCTCGTACAGCCCCCACGGGTCGAGGATCACCAGCGGCTTGGCGTGGACGCCGAGGACGCGGGCCGTCCAGATCTCGAACAGCTCCTCCAGCGTCCCGATGCCCCCGGGGAGCACCAGGAACGCGTCGGAGCGGGCGTCCATGACGCCCTTGCGTTCGCGCATGTCCGCGGTGATGATCAGCTCGTCCGACCCGTCGTCGGCGACCTCGATGTCGACCAGCACCTGCGGGATGACGCCGACGGTGCGCCCCCCGGCGGCGCGGGCGGCGCTGGTCACCGCGCCCATGCAGGAGACCGTGGCGCCGCCGCTCACCAGGGTGTGGCCCCGGAGGGCGAGTTCGGTGCCTACCTCCGTGGCGAGCTCCACGTACTTGGGGTCGATCTTCTGACTGGAGGCACAGAAAACGCAGATGTTCACGAAAGGGGAGTCTATTGAGGCTCTGCCGTCTGGCTCGCGACCGCCTCCAGCTCCTCCTCCCTCCGCTTGGACCGGTTGTGCTCGGACTCGACGATGATGTTCACCGCCTCGTCGACGTCGTCGGTGATCTGGATCAGGTCGAGGTCGTGAGCCGAGATCTTCCCTGTGGCCAGCAGCGACCCCTTGATCCATTCGATGAGCCCGCCCCAGAACCGCGAGCCCATGAGCACCACGGGGAACGAGGTGACCTTGTGGGTCTGCACGAGCGTGAGCGCCTCGAACAGCTCGTCCAGCGTGCCGAACCCGCCGGGCAGGGCGATGAACCCGCACGAGTACTTCACGAACATCGTCTTGCGCACGAAGAAGTAGCGGAACTCGATGCCGAGATCGACGTAGTCGTTCATGCGCTGTTCGAAGGGGAGCTCGATGCCGAGTCCGACGGAGATGCCTCCGGCGTCGGACGCGCCCTTGTTGGCCGCTTCCATGGCGCCGGGCCCGCCGCCGGTGATGACCGCGTATCCGGCCTTGGCGAGCTTGAGTCCCAACTCGACGCCCGTCTTGTACTCGGGGGAGTCGTCGGGGGTGCGCGCCGAACCGAACACGGTGACCGCGGTGGGGAGCTCGGCCAGCTGGCCGAAGCCTTCGACGAACTCGGCCTGGATGCGCAGCACCCGCCATGGATCCATGTGGACCCAGTCCGCCGGGCCCTGGCGGTCGAGAAGGCGCTGGTCGTGGGTGGAATCGGTAACCAGCTGGCCGCGGACGAGCGCGGGCCCCTGACGGCGTTCGGGACGTGTCCGTTTCATACGGATCACGCTAGCGCGCCCGACTAAAAAATCTTGAAAAAAGGAGGGAACCAGATTTCGAAGGTCCTGCGTCTAACTGCCGAGGGTGCTGCTCGGGACTGAAAGTGGCTTTCCCCGCCAAATGGCCGGCGAGGAAAGCCACTTTCACGTTGTGGGGTCCTAAGCGCCGGGTGAGAGCCAGTTCAGCATCGCGATCTCGCTGTCCCTGATCTGGCTGAGAGAGGCGTATTCGCCCTGCTGGTGGGCGAGGTTCGGGTCGCCGGGGCCGTAGTTGACGGCGGGGACGCCGAGGGCGGAGAAGCGCGCGACATCGGTCCAGCCCAGCTTGGCCCGTGGCGTACCGCCGACGGCGGCGACGAACGCGGCGGCCACCGGATGCGTCAGCCCAGGGCGTGCGGCGGGGGCGCCGTCGGTGAAGGCCACCTCGAACCCGTCGAACAGCTCGCGCACGTGCGACTCCGCCTCCGCCAGTGACAGGTCGGGAGCGAAGCGGTAGTTGACGGTGACCACGGCCTGGTCGGGGATCACGTTGCCGGCCACGCCGCCGTGGACCGTCACCGCGTTGAGCCCCTCGTGGTATTCGAGGCCGTCGACGACGGGTCGTCGGGCCTCGTAGGCGTTGAGCGTGGCCAGGATCGGCTCCACGGCGTGGATGGCGTTGACGCCGAGCCACGACCTGGCGCTGTGGGCGCGCTTGCCCCGGGTGGTGATCTCCGCGCGGAGCGTGCCCTGGCAGCCGCCCTCGATCACGCCGTCGGTCGGCTCCATGAGGACGGCGAAGTCGGCGGCCAGCCAGTCGGCGTGGTCGCGGCTCACCCTGGTCAGGCCGTTGCGCTCGGCCTCGACCTCCTCGCAGTCGTAGAAGACGTAGGTGACGTCGCGGTTCGGCTCGGGAAGGAGGGCGGCGAGCTTGAGGGCGACGGCGACGCCCGCCTTCATGTCGGAGGTGCCGCAGCCGTAGAGGAGATCGCCTTCGACCCGGCTGGGAAGGTTGCCCGCGAGGGGGACCGTGTCGAGGTGGCCGGCGATGAGCACGCGCTCGGGACGGCCGATGTTCGTGCGGGCGACGACGGTCTCGCCGGACCTGTCGACGGTCAGGTGCGGAAGCCTTCTGAGCGTCTCTTCGACCGCGTCGGCGAGCACCTTCTCGTTGCCGCTGACCGATTCGATGTCCACGATGGCGGCGGTCAGCGCGCCTACGTCCTGCGTCAAGTCCAGCATGACAACCCACCCTAATGCCGGGGTCCCACGGGGCCGCGCGGGCGCCGTCGACCTGGCGTCCCACCCTCCGGTACGGCACGCCGCACGCGAAGCAGGCCCGCCGATCCGCTGCAGCGCGCCGCACCTGAGGCAGGCGGTCAGGCGTGGACGCCGTGCTCCCTCAGCACCTCGTTCAGCGCCGCCTTGTCATGCCGCTGCCCCGCCTCCAGCCGCTTCAGCACCAGCACGCACGGCAACCCGAACGTCCCCCCTGCGAACTCCTTCGGCCTCGTCCCGCCCACCGCCACGCACCAGTCGGGGATCCGCCCGCGCCCGAGCTCCTCCCCCGTCTGCACGTCGATCACCGGCATCGAGGCGGACAGGATCGTCCCCGCCCCGACGACCGCCCCGCGTCCCACGCGCGCCCCCTCGACCAGCATCGCCCTGCTGCCGATCAGCGCGTCGTCCTCCACGACGACGGGCAGCGCGTTCGGCGGCTCGAGGACGCCGCCGATGCCCACCCCGCCGGACAGGTGGACGTTCTCCCCGATCTGCGCGCATGACCCGACGGTGACCCAGGTGTCAACCATGGTGCCGCTGCCGACGAACGCGCCGATGTTCGTGAAGGAGGGCATGAGCACCACGCCGGGCGCCAGGTAGGAACCCCAGCGGGCGATCGCGCCCGGCACGACCCTGACCCCGTCGAACGTGGTCTTCAACGGCAGCCGGTCGTGGTGCTGGAAGTCGCCCACCTGCGACCTCGCCATGCCGAGCACCTTGAAGCTGAGCAGGATGGCGCGCTTGGCCCGCTCGTCGACCACCACCTCGCCGTCGGCGGTGACGGTGGCCACGCGCGCCCTGCCGGTGTCGAGCTGGTCGATCGCGCCGACGACGACGCCCCTGGCGGCGGTGTCGGAAGGAGAAAGCTCCGCGCGGTTGGCCCACAGTTCGTCGATGGCCGCCGGCAACGGGCTCGAATGCCTGTTGGTCATGGCCACGGAGCCTATCTGTCCGGGTAGGTTTTTCAGGGTGCGGCGTAGCTTCTCCCGAGCGGTCCTGACCATCGGGATCATCGTGGTCGCGCTCGCGGTGGCGATCGCCGTGGGCGTCTATGTCCTGCTCAGAAAGGCCGACCCGCTCGCCGAGCCCGTCGAGAGCTGCGTGGTGAAGACGCCGAAGGGCGAGCTGGAGCTCGACATCGAGCAGGCGCGCATCGCGGCCACGATCGCGGCGGTGGCCGAGCGGAGGCGGCTGCCCGAGCAGGCGGTCGTGATCGCGTACGCCACGGCGATCCAGGAGTCGAAGCTCTACAACCTCTCGTACGGCGACCGCGACTCGGTGGGGGTGTTCCAGCAGCGGCCCTCGCAGGGCTGGGGCAAGAAGAAGCAGATCATGGACCCGGTCTATGCGACCAACCGCTTCTTCGCCGCGCTGGTGAAGGTGAAGGGATACCGGAAGCTGCCGGTCGCCGAGGCGGCGCAGGCCGTACAGCGATCGGCCGGGGGTTACGCCTACGCGCCGCACGAGGGCAACGCGCGGATCCTGTCGGCGGCGTTCACGGGCAGGGTGCCGCGGGCCGTTCACTGCACCTATCCCGTGAAGGCGACACCGTCGCCGTCGCGGCCCGCGGACGCGCGGCGGGAGCTGACCAGGGCCCTCGGCGCCGTCAGCGTGCCGAGCACCAGGCGCGGATGGCTGATCGCCGCCTGGTCGGTCGCGCACGCCCAGCAGTACGGCCTGCGCAGCGTCGGCTACGACGGGATCGTCTGGTCGTCGGAGGGCTGGAAGAACGGCGGCAAGGCGGGCGACCGCGACGTCGAGCTGACGTGAGTCAGGCGGCGCGGCTCACGATGGTGATCGAGCCCGGCGGCAGCGGCTGGGCGTAGCTGGCGGTCCATCCCTCGCCCTGCACGCGTTCGAACGACAGCAGCCGCCCGTCGGCGGCCCGGTAGTCGGCGAAGTCGAGCAGCCCGCGCTCGGGCCGCCCCGTCTCGCCCTCCGACCTGAAAGCGGCGGTGCCCCTGTCGATGGGGTGGAACTCCACGCCTTCCATGATCAGCATGGTTCTGGCGGGGATCATGCCCTGGGTGGGCACGTTGGTCCAGAGCAGGACCTCCAGGTGGGGCGGATCGGTGGAGACGAGGCCGTGCCGCACCTGGACGGACAGCCACACCGGCCGTCGCGAGCCGTCATCGAGCAGGTACTCGGTCCACTGCTGCCCCTGGCATGCCACGTGGACGGCACCGCGCACCTTGGCGGCCGTGCCGTGGGTCTCGATCTTGTCCCCCACCTTGATCGTGCGGGGGTCGTCGTAGTCGGAGCCGATCGTGCCCTGCCCTCCCGAGGGAAGGGGCGACACCGAGCCCGCGGCCGGGCGACCCTTGCGCATGGTGGCGAGCAGGGCGCCCAGCAGGAGGACTATCGTCACGACGCTCAGTCCGATTACGACCATGGAGGTCATGCCGCCGGATCCTACTGGAGACGACGCACCGCCGCACTGATGCGTTCGTCGGTGGCCGTCATGGCGATCCGGATGTGGCTGCTACCTGCGGCTCCGTAGAAATCACCGGGAGCGACCAAAATCCCGGTTTCGGAAAGGCGGCGTACCTGATCCCAGCAGTCGCCGCCGTCCGAGGCCCACAGGTACAGGCCGGCGGTGGAGTGATCGATGCGCCAGCCCGCCTTCTCCAGCGCGGGACGCAGCAGCAGCCGCCTGGCGGCGTAGCGCTCACGCTGCTCGTCGGCGTGGGCGTCGTCGCCCAGCGCGACCGCCATCGCCGTCTGGACCGGCTCCGGCATGATCATGCCCGCGTGTTTGCGGATCTCCAGCAGCCTGGCGACCAGGGTGGGGTCGCCCGCGACGAACCCGGCCCGGTATCCGGCCAGGTTGGAGCGCTTGGACAGCGAGTGCACGGCCAGCAGCCCCTCGTGGGAGCCGCCGCACACGTCGGGATGAAGGATCGAGATCGGCTCCGCTTCCCAGCCGAGCTCGATGTAGCACTCGTCGGAGGCGACGATCGCGCCGCGCTCGCGCGCCCAGTCCACCACCTTGCGCAGGTGCTCGGCGGGCAGCACCTTGCCCGTCGGGTTGGACGGCGAGTTGACCCAGACGAGGTCGACGTCGGCCGGGCCGAGCGCCAGCAGCCCGTCGGCCGCGATCGGCTCGGCGCCCGCGATCCTGGCCCCCACGTCGTAGGTGGGATAGGCCAGTTCGGGGATGACGACCCGCTTGGCGCCGAGCAGCGTCGGCAGCCAGGCCACGAACTCCTTCGACCCGATGAGCGGCAGCACGGCCCGCTCCTCGACGGTCACGCCGTGCCTGCGGCGCAACCAGCCCGCCGCCGCGGCGCGCAGCTCCTGCGTGCCGTACGTCAGCGGATAGCCGGGGCTGTCAGCGGCCCCGGCGAGCGCCTCCTGCACGACCCGCGGCACGGGATCGACCGGAGTGCCGACCGACAGGTCGACGATGCCGTCGGGGTGCGCCTGCGCGCGCTCCTTGTACGGCGCCAGCCGGTCCCAGGGAAAGTCCGGCAGATTGTGCACCGGTCAGTGCTCCTCGGCCTGCGGTGGCAGAGCGGCGACGACGGGGTGATCCTTGTCGATCTTGCCGACCTTCGAGGCGCCCCCGGGCGAGCCCAGGTCCTCGAAGAAGTCGACGTTGGCCTTGTAGAAGTCCTTCCACTGCTCGGGAAGGTCATCTTCGTAGAAGATCGCCTCTACGGGACAGACAGGCTCACACGCGCCGCAGTCCACGCACTCGTCAGGGTGGATGTAAAGCATGCGCTCGCCCTCGTAGATGCAATCGACGGGGCACTCCTCGATGCACGCCTTGTCCAGGACGTCCACGCAAGGCTGCGCGATGACGTACGTCACGTCGAGCTCCTTCTTAGACCGCGGTTTGCTACGCCCTAGTATTGCCGGGTCAGCCAAGTGTCGGGAACGGAGGGTGGCAAACTTGTGGCCGCTCGCCTCGTCATCGCCGTGACAAGCTCGGACATTGGGGCCAGGGTCACCACTCGAAGAAGGGTTCCGGGCGGGTTCAGCGACGCGGTAGGCGTTCTCGAATCGTGGGACGGCGGCATCCTCCGCGTCCGCAAGCGCGACGGCACTCTCGTGGAGATCCGGGAGGAGCATTTGGTGGCCGCCAAGGTCGTGCCTCCTCGACCTGGACGGATGTAACGGCGAGTATCTCTTGCGTGACTGTTCGTACCTGTGCCGCCATAGCCGCCGTTCTCATCAGCGCCGGATGTGGTGCTGCGACCACGGAAGAGAAGCCGCTCCCGCCGGTCAACGTGAAGGCCGCCTCCATGAAGGCCGGGTTCACGACGGTGGAGCGACTCGCTGAGGCCGCCAAGAAGGAGGGCGGGCTGAACGTCATCGCCCTGCCCCGTGACTGGGTCAACTACGGCGAGATCATCGACACCTTCGCCGAAAAATACGACATCAAGGTCAACCAACTCGAACCAACCGCCAGCAGCCAGCGCGCCATCGAGGCCGCGGGACTCCTCAAGCCGGACGTCTTCGATCTGAGCCTCGAGGTGGCGGTCGCCAACGCCGCGCGCTTCGCGCCGTACAAGGTGGCGGGCTGGCAGGACCTGCCCGACCACGTGAAGGACAGGGGCGGCGCCTGGTACGCCGGCTACGGCGGCTACATGTCGCTCGGCTACGACTCGCGCAAGGTCCAGGCCCCGGCCTCCTACGCCGACCTGCTCAAGCCCGGCTACACCGTGGCGCTCCCCGGCGACCCCCGGCAGAGCGCCGCCGCCTTCAACGGCGTCATGGCCGCCTCGATGGTGAACGGCGTGCCCCAGGTGAAGCGCGGTGTCGAGCTGTTCGCCAAGCTCAGGAAGGCAGGGCAGTTCATCCAGCAGAACACCGCCAACGTCTTCATCGACTGGGACTACCTCAACGCCGACCGCGCCGCCCAGCAGGGCGAGGGGTGGAAGGTCACGATCCCCAAGGACGCGCCGCTCGGCGCCTACTACGTGCAGGCGATCAACAAGGACGCTCCGCACCCCGCCGCCGCCAGGCTGTGGCAGGAGTTCCTGTTCTCCGACGAGGGCCAGAACCTGTTCCTCAAGGGGCACGCCCGTCCGGCGCGAGGCGAGGCGATGCTCATGAAGGGCACGCTCGACTCCCAGACCGCCGCCCAGCTGCCCGCGCCTCCTGGACCGCCCGTGCTGCTCACGATCCCGCAGACCGACGCGGCGAAGGCCTACGTCAACAAGGTGTGGGCCAGGTGAGACAAGTGTGCCCGGTGTGACTGATATGTCGTAGAGACATTCTGCCCCTACAGTTGTTGTCCCACTACGGGGGAGCTGATCGGTCTTGCGATACGACACACCGAGCATGACACGGTTGACCGCTCGCGCCTATGACAGCAGCTTCGGCTATGTCTCGCCGCAAGGAGCGCCGCTGGTCGACCTGCTCGATCCGCAGCCTGGCGAGCGTGTGCTCGATCTGGGCTGCGGCACGGGCGTGCTCACCGCCGAGATCGCCGCCAGGGGGGCGAGCGTGCTCGGCATCGACGGCTCGTCCGCGATGATCGAAAAGGCTCTGGCCCAGCACCCGGGCATCGACTTCATCGTGGGCGACGGCCACGACTTCAGCGTCGCGCAGGCCTATGACGCCGTCTTCTCCAACGCGGCACTCCACTGGATGAGCCGCGACCCCCGCACCGTCGTCGCCAACGTGCGCGAGGCGCTGCGGCCCGGCGGCCGGTTCGTGGCCGAGATGGGCGGTGCGGGCAACTGCGCGGAACTGACCACCGCCGTCTCCACCGCATGGCGTGAGTACGGCCTGCGCGAGCCCGAGCTGCCCTGGTACTTCCCCACGCCCGCCGAGCACTCCAGGCTCCTGGAGAAGGAGGGCTTCGTGGTCAGGCTGCTCGAGTACTTCGACCGGCCCACCCCGCTCGACGAGTGCCCGGCGGGAGCCGCCGACTGGGTCCGCATGTTCGCCGGCTCGCTCCTCGAAGGTCTGCCGACCGATATGGTCGAGCCGCTGCTCAGGCGGGTCAACGAACTGGCCGCTCCGGCGCTCCGCAGGGAGAGCGGCTGGATGGCCGACTACGTGCGGCTGCGCTTCGCCGCCGTCAGGCGCTGATACGTACTCCATGATGCACAGGGCTGTTTTGCGCGGCTATGGTCTGTTCCGTGGCGGCAAGAGTATGGCTGCGTCGCGTCAGCGGCGTGAGGGGCTGGTGAACGGAACAGGATGAACTTCTGCCTGAGCGACCTCGTTCCACCCTTGCGGTGGAGCGACGCGGCCGCGATCACGCTGCTCCACGGGCAACCACACCTGCCTGAGGCGTGGTGGCGGAGCCTGCCCATGCCCCGGGTGCTGGCCGGCATCGGACCCGAGTCCCTTGGCGAGCTGCTGACGGAGATCGCGCTCGAGCACTGGCCCGCCGCGGCCATCGGGGACGTGCTGCCCGCGCTGCACGTCCTGGACCCCGACGAGGCCGACGAGCCGCACGTGGCGATCGCCATCGACAGGGCCGGGTCGTGGCCGGGGCTGCTGGCGCTGAGCAGCCGCGAGCTGATGGACCAGCCTTTCGTGAAGGCCCGGCCGGTGCTCAACTCGCTGTTCGCCGCCGTTTTCGTACGGCTGGCGCCGGGCGAGGCGGTCGCGTCGCGATCCGAGCCCGCGGAGAAGCCGGCCGGCTCGCGGATCGCCCCCCAGCCGGCCATATCGGATCCGGCCGTATCGGATTCGGTGCCGGCTCCGGCCGTCTCGGATCCCTCGCCGTCTGCCCCGTCCGCTTCGGATTCGGGCGCATCGGTTCCGGGCGCATCGGTTCCGGGCGCATCGGTTCCGGGCGCATCGGTTCCGGGCACGTCGCTTCCGGGCGCGTCGGACGAGCCGGCCGTCGCCGGGTCGCGAGCCGAGGCACCTTCCGTTCCCGGAGCGCTCTCTCCTGAGGCTCGCGCCGTTCCCGAGGCTCCTCCGCTTCCTTCGCGCAAGCCCCGCTCGACCAAGCAGTCCTACGGGACCCCGTTCGACGCGTTCGGGACCGGAACCGCGACGACCGGCCAGGACGCCGCCTCCCCGGCTCCCGCTGCCGAGAGCAGGTCCGAGCCCCCCGCCGGTCGATGGGACGCCTTCCAAGCCTCGACGTCCGCTCAGCCCGTCGAAGGCGGCCAGGAGGCCGCTGTCTGGCCGGAGACCTCCGAGGAAGTGCCGGGCTCTGAGCGCGCGGTCGGAGCCGAGTCTTCCGAGGCCTCGCCTGAAGACCAGGCCGCGCTCAGGTCGGAGCTTCCTGGATCGTCGCTCGCGGCCGAAGCAGCTTTCGGAGCCGAATCCGCCGGGGCATCGCCGGAGGGCGAGGACGTGCTCCGATCGGCCGGATCGTCGCCCGCCGCTGAAGCCGCCTTCACGGCCGAATCCGCGGAGGCGTCGCCCGAAGACGACGACGTGCTCCTGTCCGGGTCTGCCGCGGCTGAGGGCGAGGCTGCGCTTGGGTCCGAGTCGGCGGGGGCCTCCGGCGAAGAGGAGGCCGCTCTTGGGTCCGAGGCCGCCGGGCTGTCGCCTGAAGTGGCCGCCGGGCTGTCGCCTGAAGTGGAGGGTGGGCTCCAGGCGGCGTCTTCCGGGGCGTTCGAGGCCGGGGAGTCCCTACCCGAGGAGGCGCCGCGCGGCGACCAGCCGTGGCCGGCCGATGTGCAGGAGCCCGAGGCCGGGGCGGTCGACGAGGGAGAGGCCCAGGCTGTCGAGAACGAGGTCGCCAGGGACGAGGCCGCCGGGGACAGGGTCGCCGGGGACGAGGCGGTCCGTGCCGGGGCGCAGGATGTCCTGGATGAGGGCGCCGACGAGGACCGTGAGGCGGCGAGGCACGAAGACGTTCGCGCCGAGGACGACGTCATCGGCGACGCGGATGCGGCTCGCTCGGGGCTGGATGCCGCCGACCCGGTACGCCAGGCCGGTGAACAGGCCCTCGCGGCGGCGGATTCCGTACCGGGCGGTGAGACGCCCGAAGCGCGCGGTGTGCCGGGCGGGGAGGTCGATCTGCATGCGCTGATCGAGTCCTCCTTCGCGGGGCTGGACGACAAGACGTGGGCCGTCGCGCAGAACCGGGTGTTCACCGACACTCCCTCGGCCGTCGAGCAGCTGGCCAAGCTGTTCGCGGTCGCCAAGGAGGAGATCGTCTCCGTCGAGGCCGAGCTGCGGCAGCGCCTGCTGCGGTGGCTGGCCGTCGAGGAGACCGCGCCGTACCGGGCGCATCTGGACGACCTGCGCGCCAGGCTGGGTGTGGACCCGCCGAGGGACTTGCTGATCGGGGCCGCCGACTGGCACGGCAGGGAGATCCGCGCCCTGGACGTGCCCGCCTGGCAGTTCGTGCAGGCGACGTTGGCGGCGCCCGCGCACGTCCCCGACATGCCGGGCGCGGGGGACGTGCCCGAGCCGAGCCTTCGCGGGCCGGCCGCGGAGCCGTCCGTGCCACCCGCGTCCGCCGCGCCACCAGGGTCGGCCGCGTCGGCCGCCCCTTCCGCGCCTCCGGCGCCGCAGGCGTTCGCGCAGGAGCCGCGGTTCCAGCCGCCGGGGCACGAGCCGCAGGGCGCTCCCGTTCAGGCGCCCGCCCGGTTCGAGGAGTTCGCCGCGCCCGCTCCCGCGCCGTCCGACGGCAACGGCAAGCCGTACCAGGGCTTCAAGGACGTCGCGCTGACCAAACGCTGCTTCCGCCAGCCCGACGGGCGCTGGTGGCTGCGGATCGACGTGACCGCCGAGCAGCTGGCGACCGGCGAGTGCGCGCTGCCCAGCGGGTTCGCCGCCTATCTCGGGCTGACCCCCGGCGCGAGCTGGACGGTCAGGAGCGCGGCCGGCGAGCTGTCGATGAGCTGGCACGGCAGGCCGTCCATCAGCCAGATGGGCAGGCTGCTCGCGGACGTCGGCGCGAGGGAGGGCGGGCACCTGTTCATCACGCTCTCCAAGGAGGGCGTGCTGCGGGCCAAGCATCTGCCGGTCGCCACGCCGGGCGCGAGCAAGATCTCCAAGGCGCTGCGCCTGGCGGACTACACGGGCCTGAGCAGCGCCATCGAGCACGCCGCCAGAATCATCGCCATAAGGATTGGCATGTCGGGCAACGTCAGTCTGGACGACTTGAAGACCAGGCTCCGCGAACGCGGGGACCGCGACCTGCTCGACCTGCTGGACTGAGCCCGTGGCGCGGCTCGCGATCGCCCCCGGCTTCTCGAGGGAGCTCAGCGCTCTGGCTCTGCCGGAGCGCGAGCAGGTCATGGCCGCGCTGCACGGGTTCCTGCTGGGCGTCCCCGCCCCCGAGGGGGTGGGGACGGTACGGATGGCCGACGGGCTCATGGGAGTCGTGGTACGGCAGGGCGAGGTCTCGTGGCTGCTCACCCTGCTGCCCGACGACGAGGCGGAGGCGTACGCGGGGCGGCACGCGTTCAGCGTCAATCCGCTGATCGGCGTGATCGAGCAGTGGGACGCCGAGGCGCTGGGCAGGGTCGAGCACGCGCTGCGCCGCTCGGCCGGCGAGTCCCGGCTGCTCGCCCAGGTCGACGACGCCGAACTGCTGAGCCTGGGCATCGATCTCGCGCTGCTGCCGCTGATCAGGCTGATCACCAACGAGGCCGACGTGGACGCGCTCGAGCCGCTGCTGCCGCCCACGCAGCACCTGCCGCTGGCGGTCATGGCGAGGGGCGGTTCGCTGCCGGAGGCGTGGAAGGCGCTCGACTCCCGCCGCACCTCCTGGGACTCCCCCGAACCGATCGACACCTCCGACCTGCTCGGCGCGCTGGTGCGTAGCCCTGACCTGGCGGTGTTCGCCTCCAGGGTCGAGGAGCTCGACAGGATCGTGACCGCGCCCGACTGGTGCGTGTTCCTGCACCCGCCGCAGCACCGGCTGGCCCGCGCCGGCCACTACGACCATCCCGTGCTCGTCACCGGCGGCGCGGGCACCGGCAAGACGCTCATCGCCCTGCACAGGGCGGCGCACCTGGCCGAGCACGGCAACGGCCCCGTGCTGCTGGTGACGTTCACGCAGGGGCTCGCCGCCGATCTGTCGGGGCGCCTCGACACGCTGATCGAGGACGAGTCGATCCGCAAGCGCATCGACGTGGACAACGTCGACAGGCTGGCGATCAGGATCGTGGCCGACGTCGAGGGGCGGCAGCCCGTGCTCGTCGGGCCTGGAGCGCGGTCGCTGGCCGAGTTGACGGAGGAGGCGCTGCGGTTGCTCACCAGGGCGGCGGGCGATCTGCTCGACGACGTGCTGAGCTTCGGCGAGCCAGGGCGCAAGCCGTACAGGCACGTCGTGGTGGACGAGGCGCAGGACGTCAGCCCCGCCCAGTGGCGGCTGCTGCGCGCGGCGGTGCCACGCGCGCCCGACGACCTGTTCGTGGTCGGCGACCCGCACCAGCGCATCACCGACCATCGCATCGCGCTGGAGTCGGTCGGCATCCACGCGGTGCAGCACGAGCTGGCGATCTCGTACCGGCTGCCGCACGAGGTGCTCTCCTTCGGGGTACGGCTGCGCGGCGGCGGTCCCGCGCTGGGGCTGGTCAAGAACGTTCAGGAGCTGCACGGCTTCAGGAGCACCCACCACGGCGAACGGCCGACGATCAGGGCCTACGACACGCCGGAGAACGAGCTGGCCGGGCTCGTCACCACGATCGGATCATGGCTGGACGACGGCGTGCCCGCCGCGGAGATCGCGGTGGCCGCGCGCACCACCCGCCTCGTCAAGGCCGCCAAGGAGGCGCTGACGGCCGCGGGTCACGACGTCAGGGTGACGACGCTGCACGGGTTGAAGGGCCTGGAGTTCGAGCGGGTCGCGCTGATCGGGATCGCCGAGGGCGTGATGCCGGAGCCGCTACCGAACGACCCCGCCAGCAGGGCGCGCGTGCTCCAGCGTGAGCGCGGATTGCTCTACGTCGCCTGTACGCGGGCGAGGTCCATGCTCTACGTTTCCCATGCGGGAAGAGGGAGCCCTTTTTTGTCGTCCTAATCACATAGTCTCTGAACTGCGGATATCTTTCCCTTTGCCGGTTGGACCCCAATGAATCTCAGCCTGAGTGACCTCGCGCCACCCCTGCGCTGGACCTCTCCCGTCCAGATCGCACCGCTCGCGGATGATCCTCAGCTGCCCGAAGCATGGTGGCAGTCGATCCCGCTGGACCGGGCGTGCGCCGTCATCGGCGCGCAGGCCGTCGCGGGCCGTCTCGCCGATGTGGCCGTGTCCTTCTGGGGGCATCTGCAGGTAGGCGACATCCTGCCGCTGCTGAGGTTCTCCGACCCCGCCGAGAGCGAGCTCACGCCCGAGGGGCTCGGCCGTGACGTGGTCCACAAGCTGTTCGCCGGCGTCTTCGAACGGCTGCTCGAACCCGTCGCCGAGGTCAGACCGGTCGCGCTGCCCCAGCTTGTGGACGAGCTGTTCGTGTCGGTCGACGAGCGGCAGCGCACGATCGCCCGCGACCGCGTCTACGCCGAGCACCGGGCCACGCTCGACGACCTCGCGCAGCGCTTCTCCGTGACCCGCGAGCGGATCAGGCAGATCGAGCGCGACCTGCGCGACCACGTGGAGGCATGGCTGGCCTCCCCTAACGCGGGGCCGCTGCTCGCGCACGTCACGTGGTTGCGAGGGCGGCTCGGCGCCGCCGTACCGGCCGATGACCTGGCGGACGCGGCGCCGTGGCACCGCACGGAGCTGATCACGCTCGGCATCCCGGTGTGGCGGTTCGTCAGGACGCTGCTGACCGGCTACGAGCAGGTCGACGGCTGGCTGATCGCGGGCGGAGTGGACGAGCTGCGTGAGAAGACCAGGCAGCTGTTCACCGAGGGACCCAGGGTCATGGCCGAGGCGGTCGCCATGACGGCGCAGCTCGGCATCCGCGAGGACGTCGCCGAGCGGTGGCTGGCCTCGGTGCCCCAGCTGCGGGTCTTCGACGGGCACGTCATGCTCTGGCCGCGCAGCGTGAACGAGAAGGCGGAGGCGGTGCTGGCCGTCTCGGGGCAGGCGCTCACGCCCGAGGAGATCCAGGAGCGGATCGGCGAGGACTACAGCCTCGTCGGCATCCGCAACCAGCTCACGGCCGACGCGCGTTTCCACAGGGTCGACCGCAACAAGTACGGCCTGGCGCGGTGGGGCGGCGAGGAGTACCTGGGGATCAGGGAGATGATCGCCAGGGAGATCGAGCGGGCGGGGGGCGAGGCCTCGGTCAACACCATCGTGGCCAACCTGACGTCCAGGTACGACGTGAGCGAGAGCTCGGTGCGCGCCTACTCGGGCGGTCCCGGGTTCGAGCGGTCGCAGCGCGGCTGGATCAGGGTCGCCGCGCCCGACCAGCCGGGCTACCAGCCGCGTAAGGACGTCTCCGAGACGCGACGGTGCTTCAGGTCACGCGACGGGCGCTGGTGGCACAGGGTGGACGTCAACGCCGAGCACCTTCGCGGGTCGGGGTCGCCGCTGCCGACGGGGTTCGCCGCGCATCTGGGGATGGCTCCCGGTGGCGCGCTGACCGCGTCCGCGCCTTCGGGTGACGTGGTGATCTCGTGGCACAACCAGCCGACGATGGGGTCCATCAGGAACGTGCTGGCGGAGTTCAACGCTTCCGAGGGTGACCACGTGTTCCTGACGGTCTCGGACGGCGGGGAGCTGTTGACGCGGTTCCTGCCCGCGGCCCAGCCGGCGCTGCGGCCGTTGAACAGGGCGTTGCACCTGATCGGGTACACGGCTCCGGTGGACTCCGACGCCGAGGGGCTGCGGTTGATCGGGGCCAGGGTGGGGCTGCCGGAGACGGCGACCCGCGAGGAGGTCCTGGCGCGGCTGCGCGAGCGCGGCGACCGGGACATCCTGGCCTTCCTGGGCGAGTAGCCGCTCACCCTGTGGCCCCGGGGCCGCACCGGTCCACCCGGGCCGCTCCACCCGGGCCGGCTTCAGGTGGCCGGCTTGTAGGCGCGGCCGGCCGCCTCGATGTGCGCCTTGGCGGCCCGCCTGGCGGTCTCGGGCTGGCCGGCGCGGATGCCGGCCACGATGGCCCTGTGCTGCTCGGTGATCGCGCCGGCCCAGTGCGGGTCGTCGAGGTTCGCCACGGTGGTGACCGCGATCCTGTCCCACACCCGGTGCAGGGCGTCCTCGAGGAACGGGTTGCCCGCCGCCGCCCCGATGGCGCGGTGCAGGGCCAGGTTCGCCCGTGCGGACGCGCGGGCGTCCCGTGCCTCCACGGCGGCCTCGACCTGGTCCACGGCGCTGTCCAGCGCGTCGACCTCGGCCGGGGCGAGCTGGCCCCTCGCCTGCCTGGTGGCGGCCAGCTCCGCGGCCAGCGCTTCGAGGTCGGCGCGCAGCACGAACAGGTGCTGGGCCTCGCTCGGGCTCAACGCCGCGACGGCGACCCCTCGGGCCGCGGGAATGACGAGCCCTTCGGCCAGCAGGCGGCCGAGCGCCTCACGCACCGGCGTCCTGCTGACTCCCAGGTCCGTGGCCAGAGCCGTTTCGGTGAGCCGCTGGCCTGGCGCGTACTCGCCGTCTGAGAACCGGTGGCGCAGGGCCACGTACACCGCGTGGGCACTGCCGGGCTGAGAGTCGTAAGAGGCCGCCATAGCGATCAGTATACGTTGCATACAAACCGTTGCCACGCCCATTGACATGCATTGCATGCAATGCATACTTTGGCTACGTCTCCAGGAAGGGAGGGAAGCGTGCTGGACATCGTGCAGGTGACCGTCCTGGCCACGGCAGGATTCCTGGCCGGCGCCGTGAACGGCGTCGCAGGCGGCGGATCGCTGATCTCCTTCCCTGCGCTTCTGGCCATGGGCTACTCACCCGTGGCGGCCAACGTCACGAGCGCGCTGGCCACCCTGCCCGGCTACCTGGGCGGGCTCGTCGGCTACCGCGACGAGCTGCCCGCGGTGAGGCCGCCGGTAAGGCGGCTCGCCCCGGTGAGCGTCGCAGGCGCGGCGTGCGGATCGCTGATCCTGCTCAGCGCGCCCGCGGAGCAGTTCACGTCCGTCGTCCCCTACCTGGTTCTGGCCTCGGTCGTCACGCTGGCCGCCCAGGACGTGGTGGCGCGGCGGCTCGACCGTACGCGGGGGGCGGCCGGCGGGCGAGGGCTCCTGGCCGGCCAGTTCGTGGTCTCCGTGTACGGCGGCTACTTCGCCGCGGGGCTCGGGGTCATGATGCTGGCCGTCCTGGGCACGTTCATGAGCGAGAACCTGCACCGGCTCAACGCGCTCAAGAGCGCCCTGTCGTTGGTCGTCGGTCTCGTCTCCGCGCTCTGCTTCAGCGCGTTCGGCCCGGTGGAGTGGATCCCCGTCGCCGTCATGTCGCTGGCCGGGCTCGCCGGCGGGAGGAGCGGGGTGGTGCTCGCCCGGCGCGTGCCGCCCCGCCACCTGCGCAGGCTCATCGTCGGATTCGGCCTCGTGCTGTCCATCGCACTCTTCTTGAGGTAACCATGCGCCAACGACACGACCTGCTCATCGCAGGCACCCATGTGGTCTCGATGGATCCCGCCGTCGGCGACGTTCCACAGGCCGACGTCCTCGTCCACGACGGCGAGATCATCGAGGTCGGCCCGCACGCGGGTGAGCGTGCGCCCGACGACGTCCAGGTCATCGAGGCCACCGGGACGATCACGCTGCCCGGCTTCGTGGACACCCACTGGCACCTGTGGAACTCGCTCCTGCGCGGCACGGTCGGCGACCGGCCGGGAACCGACTACTTCACCGTCAAGCGCGCGCTCGCCTCGCACTTCGAGCTGGACGACTTCTACTGGGCGGCCCGTCTCGGGCTGGCCGAGGCCGTCAACGGCGGCATCACCACCGTGCACAACTTCGACCACAACGTCCGCGGGCCCCGGGACGCCGACGCCAACATCCAGGCGCACCTGGACTCCGGCCTGCGGGGACGCTTCTCCTATGGTCCCCCCGACTCGGCGCCGTCCGACCGCACCAACGACCTGGACGATCTCGCGAGGCTGAGGGAACGCTGGAGCGACGACCACCTCGACGGGCGGCTGGACTTCGGCGTCGCCCTGCGCGGGCCGTACCGGACCCCTCCCGAGGTGTACGAGCGCGAATGGGCGACGGCGCGCTCGCTGGGCCTGCCGATCACCATGCACTGCGATCGCTGCCTGCGGGAGGAGAACTGCAGGAGCTGCGGGCTCGTCCGGCTCGAACGGCTCGGCCTGCTGGGCGAGGACGTGCAGGTCATCCACGCGGTGCACGCCGACGACCACGACATCGAGGCGCTGGCCCGCACGCGGACCCGGGTGTCGCTGAGCCCGCTCACCGAGATGAGGACGATGGGCTTCCCGCTGCTCACGGAGCTGCTCGAAGCCGGGGTCCAGGTGTCACTCTCCCTGGACACCCTGGCCATGCCCACCAGCGCGGACATCCTCGGGCACCTGCGCGCGATCATCTCGGTGGAGGCCGCGCGCACCGGCTCCCCCGTGATCACTCCGCGCAGGCTGCTCCGGCTGGCGACGATCGACGGCGCCAAGGACCTCGGACTCCACGACACCATCGGGTCGATCACCCCGGGCAAGCGAGCCGACCTCGTGATCCTCCGCTCGTCGGACGTCAACCTGGTCCCCTCGGGAGATCCGGTCGAGGCGCTGGTCTACACGGGCCAGATCGACAACATCGACACCGTCATCGCCGACGGCCGCGTTCTCAAGCGCCACGGACGGCTCGTCCCGGCCGACGACGAGATCGACCCCGTCGTCATGGCCGCGGCCCGGCGCGACGCGCTGCTGCGCAGGGCCGCCGCGGCCGGCGACTGGCACTGGCCCGCCACCCCCACCATCGACCCGTTCCACCCCGGCCCGGGTTCGTCCACGCCCGCAGACGAAGGGAGTCTGCAATGAACGCCGCCTCCATCCCCCTCTCACCCCCGTCGAGGCAAACCCTGGCGCCCGGCGTCGCGGTCGCCATGTTCGGCCTGCTACTGCTGGCCTACACCGTCAACGCCATGGACCGCATGGTCTTTCCCATCCTGCTCGTCGAGGTCCGCGCCGAGTACGGCTTCAGCCTCGAGGCCGCGGGACTGCAGGCCACCGTGTTCGCCCTCGGCATGGGCCTGGCGGGGTTGCCCGCCGGGTACCTGCAACGCAAGCTCGGACGCAAGCAGACGATCGTCGTCGGCACCGTCGTGTTCTCCATCGCGACCGCCATGACCGCGGCCTCCGCCGGATTCGCCGACATGCTGCTGTGGCGCGTGCTGTCCGGGGTCGGCGAGGCGCTCCAGCTCGCGATGATCATCGCGGTGGCGTCGAGCGCGTTCCCCGCCCGCCGCGGAGTGGCGATCGGCAGCGTCAACATGGCCTTCGCCGCGGGGTCGGTCATCGGCCCCGCGCTGGGCAGCGGCCTGCTGGAACACTTCGGCACCTGGCGGGCGCCGATGCTGGCCTACGGCGCGATCGGCATCGCGCTGGCGCTGGCCATCCTGGTGCTGGTGTCGCCACGGCTCACCGAGGCGGACCAGGTGGCCGGTGTGGCTCGGCACGTCGGCGGCGCCCGCACCCTCCTGTCCCGCAACCCTCTCGTGCTCGCCGTCATCATCGCGCTCTTCGGCCTCGCCGACTTCGCCTTCATCGGCCTGTTCGCCAGCTACCTGCGCGGACAGCTCGGCTACACCCCCGGCGGGGCCGGGTTCGTCATCGGGCTGTCCGGGCTGGCGGCGTTCGCCTCCCCGCTCGGCGGCCACCTGGCCGACCGGTTGAGCCCCAGGATCGTGCTTCCGGTGCTCAACGCCGGGGTGGCCGCGTGCGGATGCGCGCTCTTCCTCGGGCCCGCCTCGACGGCCTGGCAGGCGACCTTCTCGTTCCTGTTCGGGCTCTTCGCGAGCAGCGGCGTGTACGTGGTCGCGGCCAGCTATCTCGTCAAGTCCGTCGACGGCGAGCTGGTCGGCCGCGCGGCAGGCCTGTTCGTCACGTGCGTCTACGTCGCCGCCGGCGTGGCAGGCCTCCTCTTCAGCAGCCTGATCTCGGCCACCGGCTGGGTCACCGCGGGCATGGTGCAGATCGTCGGCCTCTCGGTCGTCGGCGGCCTCCTCGCCCTCGCTCTTCGCCCGCAAGGGTTCAGCACGACCACCTCATCCCAGGAACTCTGATCATGACCGAATCCATGCTCTGGCCGCTCGCCCCCACCACCGTTCCCGTCAGCGGAAGACCGGAGGCCTTTCCCGTCCGCCGCGTCTACTGCGTCGGGCGCAACTATCTGGACCACATCCGCGAGATGCGGGAGGGCGACGAGCGCGACGACCCGTTCTTCTTCCAGAAGCCCGCCGACGCCGTCGTCCCCGACGGCGCCTCGGTCCCCTACCCGCCCCAGACCGGCGATCTGCAGTTCGAGGGCGAGCTGGTCGTCGCCATCGGCACGGCCGGATCCTGGATCAGCGTGGAAGAGGCGTCCGCGCACGTCTTCGGGTTCGCCGCCGGCATCGACCTGACGCGGCGGGACCGGCAGCGTGACTGCCGTGACCTGGCACAACCTTGGGAGGCCGGCAAGTCCTTCGACCACTCGGCGCCCTGCGGCACGATCCTCCCCGTCGAGGAGGCCGGCTCCACCCTGTCGGGGGAGCTGCGGCTGAGCGTCAACGGCCGGCAGCGGCAGCACACGAGCCTGAAGCTGATGATCTGGGACGTCCCGGAGGTCATCAGCCACCTGTCGCGGTCCTACCGGCTGATGCCCGGCGACCTGATCTACACCGGGACGCCGGCCGGTGTCGCCCCCGTGGTGCCCGGCGACCGCATTCACGTCGAGATCACCGGCCTGCCCGCCCTGACCGTGACCATCAGCGAAGGAGAGACCCATGCGTCCCAGCGAACGGCTTGACTACGACCCCATCGAAGGCCGCCCCGCCCTCCGGCTGCCTGACGGCAAGCGCATGGTGGTCTGGGTCATCGTCAACGTGGAGACGTGGTCCGACACCGACCCCATGCCGAGAACCGTCCTCACCCCTCCTGCGGGCGGCATCCCCGCTCCCGACATCCCCAACTGGGCCTGGCACGAGTACGGCAACCGCGTCGGCTTCTGGCGCATGCTCGCGGCACTGGACCGCCAGGGGGTGACGGCCTCGCTGGCGATCAACGGCCAGGCCGTCGAGCACTATCCGCAGATCGCCGGAGCGGCGCAAGAGCGTGGCTGGGAGTTCATCGGCCACGGGTTCACGCAGAAGAACATGCAGAAGGTCGAGGACGAGCGCGCGGACATCCGGGCCACCACGCGGGCGATCGAGGCCGCGACCGGGGCCCGTCCCCGCGGCTGGCTGGGGCCTGGGCTGACCGAGACCTGGGAGACGCCCGACATCCTCGTCGAAGAGGGATACGAGTACGTGTGCGACTGGGTCCTGGACGACCAGCCGGTCGAACTGGCCACCCGCACCTCGCCCATCGTGAACATCCCCTACACCCAGGAGTGCAACGACGTCGCCATGATGCTGATCCAGCATCATCCGGCCAGGGAGTACTTCCAGCGGGCGGTCGACCAGTTCGACCAGCTCTACAAGGACTCCGCCGACTCGGCCAGGGTGATGGCGCTGGTCGTGCACCCCTACATCATGGGCGCCCCGCATCGCCTGACGTACTTCGAGCAGGCGCTCCAGCACATCCGCGCCCACCACGACGTCGAGTTCCAGACCGGTGAGCGGATTCTCGACTGGTACCTGCGGGCGCGTCCCGCGCCGTGGCCCGCCTCCGAGCAGGGCTCCCTCGTCGCGGGCTAGCCGACCTTCCTGCGCCTGAAGCCCCGGTCCCCGCGGCCGGGGCTTCAGGCGCACGAGGGGACCGGACTAGGCTCGTTTCATGTTGCGGATCTACGACACGCGCACCAGGCGGCTGGAGGACATCGCTCCGACCAGGGCCCTCAGGATGTACACCTGCGGTCCGACCGTCTACCGGTCCGCGCACGTCGGGAACCTGCGTTCCTACCTCCTGTCCGACCTCGTCCGCAGGGTGATGGAACGCCAGCGGGTCCGCATGCTCGTCTGCCAGAACATCACCGATGTCGGCCACCTCGTCGACGACGCCGAGATCGGCGAGGACAAGATAGTCCTGCAGGCCCGGGCCGAGGGACGCTCCACCCTCGACATCGCCCGCTCCTACGAGGACGCCTTCCGCCGCGACACCGCCGCCCTCAACCTGCGCCCGCCCGAGCACACCCCGCGCGCCACCGAGTCCATCGACCTCATGATCGAGCTGATCGCCAAGCTCATGGAGAAGGGCCACGCCTACGCCGTACCTGACGGGTCGGTGTTCTTCGCCGCCGAGACCTTCCCTTCGTACGGGGAGATTTCGGGAAACCGGCTTGACGCGCTCAAGCCCGGACACCGGGTGGAGGGCGTCGACCACCGTAAGCGGTTCCACGCCGACTGGGCCCTGTGGAAGCACTCCCACCGCGAGCTGGCCTGGGACACCCCCTGGGGCGGGCGCGGCTTCCCCGGCTGGCACGTCGAGTGCTCGGCCATGTCCCTGCGCTACCTCGGCGACCACATCGACATCCACACCGGCGGCATCGACCTGCGCTTCCCCCACCACGAGAACGAGCGCGCCCAGTCCGACACCGCCGCGGGACACGAGGTGGTGCGCCGGTGGGTGCACGGCGAGCACCTGCTGTTCGACGGGCGCAAGATGGCCAAGTCGACGGGCAACGTGGTGCTGCTGCAGGACGTGGCCGCCGAGGGACTCGATCCGCTGGCGGTACGGCTGGCGTTCATGGAGCACCGCTACCGCCACCAGATGAACCTCACGTGGGACACCCTGCGCGCGGCCGACCGCACCCTGCGGCGGTGGCGGGCCAGGGTCGCGGAGTGGGCCGAGTCGCCCAGCGCGCCCATGGCCGAGCAGTGGGTACGGCGCGCGGAGGCAGCCTTCGACGACGATCTCGACACACCGTCGGCCCTGCGGGCGCTGCGGGAGCTGGAGAGGGACGAGTCGGTGGCGCCCGGCTCGAAGTTCGAGTCGTTCCTGCACCTGGACCAGGTGCTCGGGCTGGACCTGTCGACGGAGATCGGGAAGGCGCGGGTGCTGCCTCCCGGCGCGGCCGAGCTGCTCGAGCAGCGGGCGCGGGCCAGGCAGGCGCGGGACTGGGACGCGGCCGACCGGCTGCGTGGCGAGCTGGCCGAACTCGGCGTGAAGGTGGCCGACACCCCCGACGGCCAGACCTGGGCCTGACCCTGCCTCTCCCGGCTTCCGCCCCCTCCTCCATCTCATGATCGCGATCTGTCCGTCACGCGACGTGATCTGAGTCGTCGCGCCGTGAAAGGGCTGCGACACTTGGTGCGAAGCAGGCCAGAGGGAGGTCTTCGTGAGGTTCAGGCCCTATGCGTGGTTGCCATGGCCGCTGCGTTGGCTCGCGAGGGCACTGAGCGTGCTCCTGGCGCTCGCCCTGGTCCTCGCGGCCGTGGGCGTGTGGATCGCGCGGCAGTCGTTTCCGCAGGTCGATGGCACGATCAAGCTGTCCGGCCTGACCGGCAAGGTAGAGGTGTACCGCGACGCGTGGGGCATCCCGCAGATCTACGCCGACACCTCCGAGGACCTGTTCATGGCCCAGGGCTACGTCCACGCCCAGGACCGCTTCTGGGAGATGGACTTCCGCCGCCACGTCACGGCGGGGCGCCTGTCGGAGCTGTTCGGAAAGGCGACGCTGACCGAGGACAAGGTCATCCGCACCATGGGCTGGCGGGAGGTGGCCGAGCAGGAGCTGGCGAATCTCACCGACCGCACCAAGCGCTACCTCGACGCGTACGCCAAGGGCGTCAACGCCTACCTCAAGGAGCATCCGAACGCCTCGGACCGCAGCCTCGAGTACTCCGTCCTGAAGCTGCAGAACTCCGGCTACACCCCGGAGCCGTGGACCCCGCTCGACTCGGTGTCATGGCTGAAGGCGATGGCGTGGGACCTGCGTTCCAACCTCGACGACGAGATCGACCGCGCGCTCGCCGCCACCAGGCTGCCGAGGGAGCGGGTCAACCAGCTCTTCCCCGGCTACCCGTTCGACAGGAACCCGGCGATCGTGACACAGGGCACCATCGCGGAGGGGCGGTTCGACCAGCGGAGCGAGCCGCGGCTGGGCGAGGGCTCGGCGGTGCTCACCGGCGCGGCCGAGGCGCTGAGCCGGGTGCCCGACCTGATGGGGACCGAGGAGCATGACGGGATCGGGTCGAACTCGTGGGTGGTCTCGGGCGAGCACACGACGTCGGGCAAGCCGCTGCTCGCCAACGATCCGCACCTGTCCGCGCAGATGCCCTCGGTTTGGTACCAGGCCGGGCTGCATTGCCGTACAAAATCGGAAAAATGCGCGTATGACGTGACTGGGTTTACGTTCTCCGGCGTGCCCGGCGTCATCATCGGACACAACGACAAGATCGCATGGGGGTTCACCAACCTGGGCCCCGACGTCGCCGACCTCTTCATGGAAAAGGTCAAGGACGACACCTACCTCTACAGGGACCAGTGGCTCCCGCTGGAGACCAAGGACGTGCAGATCAAGGTCGCCGGTGGCGAACCCGTGACGATCAAGGTGCGCAGGACCAGGCACGGGCCACTCATGAACGAGGTGATGGGCAGCGTCAAGCCGTCGGGCGAAGCCAACGCCGTCGCTTTACAGTGGACCGCGCTCACCCCCGGCACCGCCGCCGAGGCCATCTTCGATCTGAACGAGGCGGGCGACTGGCACGAGTTCCGCGCCGCCGCCTCGCTGTTCGACGTGCCCGCGCAGAACCTGGTGTACGCCGACACCGAGGGCACCATCGGCTACCAGGCGCCAGGGCGCATCCCGGTGCGCGCCAGAGGCGACGGCACCTGGCCCGTCCCAGGCTGGACCGGTGAGTACGAGTGGAAGGGCGCCATTCCCTACGACCGGCTGCCCAGCGTCTCCGATCCCGCCGACGGCTTCGTGGTCACCGCCAACAACGCGGTCATCAACCCGGACCGCTACCAGCCGCTCCTCACCAGGGACTGGTCGTACGGCTACCGCGCCAAGCGCATCGCCGACCGCGTCGAGCAGGCGACCAAGGCCGGCAAGATCGACGCCGACGCCATGAGCCGCATCCAGATGGACTCCCACAACGGCCTCGCCGAGGTCCTCGTCCCCGAACTGCTGAAGGTCGGACTCGCGGGACCCAGCGCCGACGCCCAGGCGCTGCTGCGCGGCTGGGACGGCTCGCAGGGCCTCGACTCGGCCCCCGCCGCCTACTTCAACGCGGTCTGGCGGCACCTGCTCATCGCCACCTTCAACGACGAGCTGCCGGAGGCGGCCAGGCCCACGGGCGGCGACCGGTGGTACGAGGTCGTGCGGAACCTGCTGGAGCGTCCCGACGACCCGTTCTGGGACGACGTGACGACCAGGAACCTCACCGAGACCCGCGACGACATCCTGCGCGCCGCGATGGCCGACGCCCACCACGAGCTGGCCACACTGCTCGGCCCTGACGTCAAGGCGTGGCGGTGGGGCGACCTGCACGCGCTCACGCTGACCAACCAGACCTTCGGCACGTCGGGCATCGGCCCGATCGAGTCGCTGTTCAACCGCGGCCCGTTCGGCTCGCCGGGCAACAAGGACGCGGTCAACGCCACGGGCTGGAACATCCAGAACGACTACGCCATCACCGCCGTCCCCTCGATGCGCATGGTCGTCGACCTGGCCGACATGGACAAGTCCCGCTGGATCAACCTGACCGGCGCCTCAGGCCACGCCTTCCACGACAACTACTGGGACCAGGCGCCGCTGTGGGCCGACGGGCGGACCACGCCCATGAACTCCACGCTCGACTCGATCAGGAAGGCCGCGAAGCACACGCTGACGCTCACGCCGTGAGGACGCGCGACTCCCCCACCGCCAGGTCCCAGAGGTCGGCGCGGGGCAGGCCGCGCGCCTCCCACGCCGCGCGGGCCAGCCGTACGGGCTCCAGGAGGGGTTCGCCGGACAGCACGAACGTCCCCCAGTGCATGGTCGCCATCCGCCGCGCGCCCACGTCGAGACACGCCTGTACGGCCTCCGGCGGGTTGACGTGGTTGCCCTTGGTGAACCATCGCGGCTCGTACGCGCCGACGGGCATCAGCGCCAGGTCCAGAAAGGGGAAGCGCTCGCCGATCTCGGCCAGGCGCGGGCCGTACGCGGTGTCACCGGCGAAGTAGATCGACTTGTCGATCACCCAGCCGCCCCACAGAGACTTGCAGGTGTCCCAGAGCGTGCGCCGGCTCCAGTGATGGGCGGGGACGAAGTCGAAGCTCACCTCGCCCAGCGTGGCGCTCTCCCACCAGTCGAGCTCGGTGACGTCGCGAAATCCCCGTCTGGTGAACCAGCGGCCGAGGTTGGCGGGCACGAACATCGGCGTGCTCCTCGGCAGCCGCCTGATCGTGGGGGCGTCGAGGTGGTCGTAGTGGTTGTGGCTGATCACCACGGCGTCGATCCTGGGCAGGTCGCTCCACGCGACACCGGGTGGGGTGAGGCGCTGCCGTACCCCGGGGATCTTGCGGGACCACACGGGGTCGGTGAGGATCGTCAGGCCGTTGACCCGCAGCAGGAAGGTGGCGTGACCCACCCAGGTGACCACCGTGCCCGTGGCCTGCGGTGTCCCGCCCCTGAGCACCGGGATCTGGTCGATGTCGCCGATGTTCGCCCGTAGCCCGCCGTGCCAGGTGACGCTGAGCAGCTCGCGGAAGGCCGGGAGCGGTGCGGTCAGACGGTCGGCGAAGGTGGCGGGCCGGACGGGGGCTGTCCGCTGGGTGGTCTGTGACATGGGCGCTCCCCTGGGTGACGGGTCACTCACTCACCTTCTTGATCCCCTCAGGGAGCGATCTATTCCTCCGCCACCGTGGCGATCTACGGGGGTATCCGCCGTCTTCGAGGCCCGCCAGGCGCTCAAAGGGGTTGTAGGCGGCTTGATCGCCGCAGATCAGCATGGACGCGCCGAGGGAGAGGAGATAGAGCGGGAGCATGGGCAGGCCGACGCACCAGGCCCACTGGGTCGCGTGCCGCCCCTCGTGGTCGAGGAGCCTGCCCGTGAGGTAGGACTCGGGGTGCTTGGTCACGACGACGTTCCCGACGGTGAAGGCGCCCGCGATGGGGAAGCCGTAGCGGTAGCCGTACGCGAGAATGAGGCCGTTGGGGCCGCTCTTTCTCGTCGCCCCGCCGACCGCGGAGATCAGCAGGCCGAGAGGGGTGGAAAGGTTGACGAAGTTCGCGATCCTCCGGATCCGGTGGCGCCTCTCCATGCGTCTCACCCTTGACCGAACTTGACAAATCGGAATAATGATCCCCGTCCTGAAATCTCCCCCAAGAGCAGGATCATGAGATTCATCATTCTGGCCGCCCTGGTGTGCACCATGGCGCTGGCCACCGTCGGCGGCCTCGCCGTCACCCAGACCTCCTCGGCAACCGACACCCCCACGGCTGACCGGCTGGAGTTACCCGTTTCCACCAGCCCCTCCCCCACGCCCACACCGACGTCGACCGCCGCCAAGTACACGGCGACCACCAAGGTCGTGAGCAAGAAGGGCGTCGCGTACCTCGATGTCTCCGTCACCTACGGCGGAGCGGCTCGCTTCACTGTGAAGCAGAAGGTCTGCAAGGGCAAGTCCTGCAGGACGTCCACCAGTTCGCTCCCTGTGACCACCGGCGCGGGCAAGACCTCCACGAAGCTGGGCAAGGGGACCTACAAGAAGAGCGGTAAGGCCGCGGTCTCGCTCAAGGTGCTGCCCTGGCCCACCCGTACGGTCACCGCCACCGCCACCCCCTCGGCGACGGCCACGGTGACGGCGTCGGCGGCCCCTTCGGCCACCGTGACGGTCGGCGCGACGACCACGGTCAACGCCACGACCACGGTGAGCGCCACCACGACCGTCACCGCCACCGCGACGGCGACCACCACGGTCACGACGGGCCCGACCACCACGATCACGCCCGCGCCGACCGCCACGGTCTACGTCACGTGCACCCCCGCCCCCTCGGCCGGGATCGCCCCTACGGACGGCGGCACGGGCGGCACCACGCCGGCCGCGGTACCGCCGGGGACGGTCACGCCTCCGGCTGCCACCCCGATCACCACCCCGGCCACCACCCCGGCCACGGCTCCGCTCGTGGCGACCCCCTTGGCGGCGACCCCCACCATCGTCGCCTGCCCGACCACGACACCGACCGGCGACGGCGACGGCGACGGGGCGCCCCAGCCGACCCCGACTCCGACTCCGACCCCGACGCCCACCCCTGGGACGACTCCGTAAAACCAGCGGTCGTCAGCGGCCCCCGTCGACCGTCGGCGGGGGCTGCGGCGTCACCTGACCCTGCTGGGCCACCGGGCCCTCCTGCGGCACCTGACCCTGCGGCGTCACCGGGCTGCGCGTCTCGTACCCCCTGAGCAGCCACGTGCCGCCCGACGAGGGCGAGAGCAGGACGGCGACCACCACGGCCACCATCGCCCCGTAGAGGTAGACGAACCCGGCGGAATCACCGGCGATCACCAGATCTCCCGCCGCCCGCTTCAGCGAGAACACCATCGACACCAGCAGCCACCCGATCGCCACCGCCGAAGCGCCGAGCTTGGAGCGCATCATCCGGCCCGCCCAGAAACACACTCCGAACATGGCGGGCACCCAGGCGATCGCGGCCAGCGGCCACGACGGGCCCACGTACCACGCGTGGGTGAACCCGCCCACCACTCCGAGGACGACGCCCAGCACGACCAGCATGCCGTAGGCGGCCCCCGCCAGCGCGGACTCGGCGTGGCTGCGTTGCTCCATAACGGAGGAGGTTAGTGGATGCCGGCGAACAGGTCCTTCTCAAGGGTGTGGGGCTCGCCGAGCCCGCCCGCCTCCACCGGCGCGCTCGGCGAGGTCGCGCCCATGACCCCGCTGCGCAGGATGAAGTGCTCCACCCCGAACGCCTCCTGCCCGATGTTGTTGGACAGCGCGAACCAGGGCGGGTCGACCATGATCTGCGTCGCGTGCGCGCGCATCGCGTCCAGCTTGTTGACCAGGTAGGGCCTGGCGTCCACCTCGGTCGTGATCGCGTCGTCCCGGCAGCCGAAGGGCACGTCGTCGACGTTCTCGGCGACGAAGGCGACCTCCGCCCCGTCGATCTCCTCGGCCGTCCTGAGCATGACGGACCTGGCCACGGCCGTGTAGTAGAACTTGGCGACCCGCCATGGCTCGCCCTCGCCGAAGCGCGGATCGGCGGCCAGCTCGAAGGCCCGCCACGCCACCCTGTGGGCCTGGATGTGGTCGGGGTGACCGTAGAAGCCGTTCTCGTCGTAGGTGACCATGACCTGCGGCCGCACCTCGCGAACGATCTTCACCAGCTCTCCGGCGGCCTCCTCGAGGTCGGCCTGCCAGAAGGCGTTGGGCCGGTCGTTGGCCGCGACGCCCATCATGCCGCTGTCGCGCCACCTGCCGGGACCGCCGAGGAAGCGGTGGTCGTCGACGCCCATCGCCTTGCACGCGGCGTCGAGCTCGCCGATGCGGTACGGGCCGAGCGCGTCGTCCCTGTCGGGCGCCAGGTGGGCCAGCGCCGGCGGGATGACCTCGCCTTCCTCGCCCAGCGTGCAGGTGACGAGCGTGACGCGCGCCCCTTCGGCGGCGTACTTCGCCATGGTGGCGCCGGTCCCGATCGTCTCGTCGTCGGGGTGGGCGTGGACGAGCATCAGCCGTCGATCACTCATGCCCCGAGCGTATTCCACGACCCGGTCCTCTCCCGCGCACCACCGAGGCGCGGCCGGTGCGGGGAGCCGCTCGGGGACGTCCGCCAGGCGCCCGGCGGCAGGGGCACGACGGGTCGCCCCGCGGGCCGGTACGGCCGCGCGGACCGGCCGTCTCACCTGGCAAGATGGGGGCTTATGAGTGAGAGCTTCCCGCGCCTGCACGCAAGGACCCGCCGGTTCACCCTCGGAGTGCCCAGGGGCTTCACGATCTCCCCCGACGGCGCCCGCGTCCTCTTCCTGCGCACGCAGTCCGGCACCGACCCGGTGACCTGCCTGTGGGAGCTCGACACCGCCACCCACGTCGAACGCCTGCTCGTCGACCCGCGCGCCCTCGACGCCGAGGAGGAGGACCTCCCACCGGAGGAGCGCGCCCGCCGCGAGCGCACCAGGGAGCAGGCGGGCGGCGTCGTCGCCTACGCCACCGACTCCGCCGTCACGACGGCCGCGTTCGCCCTGTCCGGCGGCCTGTACGTCACCGACGTGGCCACGGGCGCCACCCGGCGGCTGGAGACGCCGGGCGCGGTCATCGACCCCCGCGTCTCGCCCGACGGGCGGCACGTCGCCTACGTGACCGGGGGCGGCCTGCACGTCCACGACCTCGCCACCGGCGAGGACCGCGCCCTCGCCGTTCCCGAGGCCGACACCGTCACCTACGGCCTGGCCGAGTTCATCGCCGCCGAGGAGATGGACCGCTTCCGCGGCTACTGGTGGTCGCCGGGCGGCGACGCGCTCCTGGTCGAGCGGGCCGACGAGGCGCCCGTCCAGACCTGGTACATCGCCGACCCCGCCAACCCCGACCGCCCCGCCGTACCGCAGAGGTATCCGTCGGCGGGCACGGCCAACGCGAGCACCGAGCTCTACGTCATCGGCCTCGACGGCTCCCGGATCGCGGTGCCGTTCGAGGACGAGTACCTCACCACCGCCACGTGGGACGCCCACGCGCTGTCGATCGTGACCATGTCCCGCGACCAGAAGTCGCTGCGCCTGTTCGCCGTGGACCCCGCGACCGGCGCTTCCACCCTGCTGCGCGAGGACACCGACGAGGCGTGGGTCGACGTCGTGACCGGCGTGCCGGGCCACCTCGACGACGGCTCCCTGGTGTGGGTCGCCGCCGACGAGGGCGGCCGCCGGCTGTTCGTCGGCGACCGCGCCGTCACGCCGCCCACGCTGCAGGTGCGCGACGTGCTCGACGTCGACCGCGACACCGTCCTGTTCAGGGCGAGCGGCGACCCGACCGAGATCCAGCTCTGGACGTGGGACGGCCACTCCCTCATGCCCGTCTCCACCGCCTCGGGCGTCTACTCGGGGCGCCTGTCCGGCGGCGTCGGCGTGCTGACCGAGCAGTCGCTCGAGAACGAGGGCGTCTCCACCACGGTCGTCCTGCCCAGCGGCATGACCATCCCGATCCCGTCCCTGGCCGAGCGCCCCGGCCTCGACCTGCGCGTCCACCTCGGCCGCGCGGGCGCCCGCGAGCTGTCGACGGCCGTCGTCTTCCCCTCGTGGCACGAGCCGGGCTCGCGCAAGCTGCCCGTTCTCCTCGACCCGTACGGCGGGCCGCACGCCCAGCGCGTCCTCGCCGCCCAGAGCATGTACCTCACCAGCCAGTGGTTCGCCGAGCAGGGCTTCGCCGTCGTCGTCGTCGACGGCCGCGGCACGCCGGGACGCGGCCCCGCCTTCGAGCGCGCTGTCCTCAACGACCTGGCCACGCCCGTCCTCGACGACCAGATCGACGCGCTCCAGGGCGTCGCCCAGCAGTACCCCGACGACCTCGACCTGTCGAAGGTCGCGATCCGCGGCTGGTCGTTCGGCGGCTACCTGTCGGCGCTGGCCGTCCTGCGCCGCCCCGACGTCTTCCACGCGGCCGTCGCGGGCGCGCCGGTGACCGACTGGCGGCTGTACGACACGTGCTACACCGAGCGCTACCTCGGCGACCCCGCCGCCCAGCCGGAGGTGTACGACCAGTCGTCGCTCTTCGCCGACGCCGCCAAGCTGGACCGCCCGCTCCTGCTGATCCACGGCCTGGCCGACGACAACGTGGTGGCCGCCCACACCCTCCGCCTGTCCTCGGCGCTGCTGTCGGCCGGCCGCCCGCACACGGTGCTGCCGCTGTCGGGCGTCACCCACATGACGCCGCAGGAGGTCGTCGCGGAGAACCTGCTGCTGCTCCAGGTGGACTTCCTCAAGAAGTCCCTGGGCACGGCCTGAGCCACGGCCTCGCGGATCCCGCCCCGTCCCTTAGGGGTGGGATCCCGCCCGGGGCCGTGCTCAGACACCCAGGTCGGCGTCGTGGACGAGGATGGCGGCCTGGACTCTGTTGGCGAGGCCGAGCTTGGCCAGCACCCTGCTGACGTGGGCCTTCACGGTCGCCTCCGTCAGGTGGAGTTCGCGGCCCACCTCCGCGTTCGACAGGCCCCTGGCCAGGGCCCTGACCACGTCCTCCTCCCGCCCCGTCAGCGAGGCAAGCCGCCGCCTCGCCGACTCCGCCCTCGACGGCGCCCGGTCGACGAACGCCGAGATCAGCCGCTTGGTGACCGTCGGGGACAGCATCGCCTGCCCTCCCGCCACGGTCCGTACGGCCGCGGCCAGCTCGCGCGGCGGCGTGTCCTTCAGCAGGAACCCGACCGCCCCCATGCGCAGCGCCTCATGGACGTACTCGTCCAGGTCGAACGTGGTCAGCATGACCACCTTGGGGGCGTCGGGCGCGTCGAGGAGGCGGGCCGCGGCGGCGAGCCCGTCGGTGCCCGGCATCCGCACGTCCATCAGCACGACCTCGGGCCGCAGCCGCGCCGCGGCCGCGATCGCCTCGGCGCCGTCCCTGGCCTCGCCGACGACCACGATGTCGCCCGCGGCCTCCAGGATCAACCGCAGACCCGAGCGGACGAGGGCCTCGTCGTCGGCGATGAGGACGCGGATCACGCGGGAATCCTGGCACGCAGCTCGAAGCCGCCGTCCGGGCGGGGCGCGGCGTGGAGGGTGCCGCCGACCAGCTCGACCCGTTCGCGCAGCCCGACCAGCCCCCAGCCCGACTCGGGGAGGGGGACGGCCTGCCGTACGGGAGGCTGGTTGGAGACCACCACCTCCAGCGAGGACGGCAGGAAGCGCACGGCGACGTCGGCGGCGGTCTCGCCCGCGTGCTTGTGGACGTTGGTGAGCGCCTCCTGCACCACGCGGTAGGCGGTGCGCTCGGCCGTGAGACCGACGGCGCGGGCCTCGCCCTCGTCGTGCCTGGTCAGGGTGATGCCGAGGGCGCGTGACCGGTCGAGGAGCTCGTCGAGGTCGGCCAGGGTGGGCTGCGGCCCCCGGGGCACGGCCTGCGCCGGCGCCCGCAGGACGCCGAGCACGTCGCGGAGGTTGGTCAGCGCCTCCCTGCCGATGTCGCCGATGAGGGCGGCCGCCTCCGCCGTCCGCTGGTCCGAGGTGCCGACCTCGAGCGCGCCCGCGTGCATGACCATGAGCGAGACCCGGTGGGCGACGACGTCGTGCATCTCGCGGGCGATGCGGGCGCGTTCCTGGGCGCGCGCCTGCTCGGCGCGCATGACCTGCTCGCGTTCGAGGCGGTCGGCACGATCCCTGGCGGCGGCGAGCACCTCCCGCCTGGCTCTGACCCACAGGCCGAGGACCAGCGGCAGCCCGACCACCGCCACACCCATGAGCGCGGCGTTGGCGAACGTGCCGGTCATCAGCTCCCGCTCGCCGCCGAGCCATCCCGAGACCCAGGTGGACAGGCCGACCACGGCCACCGCGCCGCCCGCGCAGGCGGCGACGGTCCGCCGCTCGCGCAACGTGGTGCCGGCGAGGTAGGAGGCGACGAGCAGCGGCGGCCACATCGCGAGCGCCACGTAGGCGACGGCGCCCACGACGGCCAGCGGCCACCACGCTCGCCGCGCGTACAGCGCCGCCACGCCCGCGAGAGCGGCGATCAGCGTCGTCAGCGGCCACGGCAGGTCGGACGGCACTCCCATCTGGCCGTTGACGACGCCCAAGGAGGTCAGGAACACCACGGCGCCGAGCAACATGCTCCGAGCGTACGGCGCAGCGATCCGGACTTCTTACGACGAAAGTCGTAAATCGCGATAGACGATCGGGTCGGGCCATCCGCCGTCGCGGCGGCCAGATTGATCCGCATGAGGAACGCATTCGTTGTCGCAGCCCTGTCCACCGCCGTGCTGGCGAACGGCACGGCCGCCGCCCAAGCCGAGACCGCCCGGACCGAGACCGCCCGGACCGGGACGGCACAGGCCGGGAGCGCACGGGCAGGGACGGCACAGACCGGGACCGTCCAGACCGAGGCCCTCCGCGCTGGGACCGCCCACGCCGGGACCGCACGAGCCGGGACCGCCCCGGCCTGGACCGCCCGCGACGCCGCCAAGCCGGCACTGCCCGAGCCGACGGGCGACCGACCCGTCGGCACGACCACCCTGCACCTGGTCGACGCCTCCCGCCCGGACCCGTGGAACCCCGACGCCGGCGAGCGTGAGCTGCTGGTCTCGCTGTGGTACCCGGCCACCAAGCCTGGCGGCAGGCGCGCGCCGTACATGACGAAGGAGGAGTCCGCGGCCGTACTGAAGGGCTTCGACGTGCCGCCGGACGCGCTGGTCAGGACCAGGACGCACGCCAGGCAGACCCCTCCGCCCAAGGGCCGGCGCATGCCGCTGGTGCTGATGTCACCGGGCTTCACCTTCCCGAAGGCCACGCTGACCTCGCTGGCCGAGGACCTCGCCGCCAGGGGCTACCTGGTGGCGGCCGTCGAGCACACCTACGAGTCGGTCGCCACGACCTTCCCCGACGGCCGGACCACCACCTGCCTGGCCTGCGTGCGCGGCCAGGACGGGGCGAAGGTCGCCGGGGTGAGGGTCGCCGACCTGCGGTTCGTCCTCGACGAGCTGATCGGGCGCGGGCTCGCCGACCGGGCGAGGATCGTCGGTGTCGGCCACTCGATGGGCGGCAACAGCGCCGTGCAGTCGCTGCTGGCCGACAGCAGGGTGAAGGCGGCGGTGAACCTCGACGGGACGTTCCATCCCGTCGTGGCGGAGCTGGACAGGCCGGTGATGATGGTCGGCACCACCGACCACACGCCCGAGGGCCGTGACACCACGTGGAAGCAGTCGTGGGCCAACCTCAAGGGGTGGAAGCGGTGGATCACCGTGAAGGGGACCGACCACGCGGCCTTCGTCGACTACGCGGTGCTCAGGCCGCAACTCGGCCTTCCCGGGAGCGCGATCGAGGGCGAGCGCGCACTGAAGATCACCCGCGCCTACGTCGCCGCCTTCGTCGACCGGCAGCTGAAGGGCAAGGACGGGCCGTTGCTCGACGGCCCGTCCCAGGCCTACCCCGAGGTGCGCTTCTGGAAGTGATCAGCGCGCGGTCGGCGCGGGGGCGCCGTGCCAGCTGGCCCACAGGGCGGCGTAGGAGCCGCCCTCGGCGACCAGCTCGTCGTGCGAGCCCAGCTCGCTGATGCGCCCGTCCTCCACGACCGCCACCCGGTCGGCGTCGTGCGCGGTGTAGAGCCGGTGCGCGATCGCGATCACGGTGCGCCCGTCGAGGACGGCCGCGAGCGACCGCTCCAGGTTGCGCGCGGCACGCGGGTCGATCAGCGACGTCGCCTCGTCCAGCACCAGCGTGTGCGGATCGGCCAGCACCAGCCTCGCCAGCGCGAGCTGCTGGGCGTGCGCGGGCGAGATCGCCGTGCCGCCCGAGCCGACCATCGTGTCGAGCCCCTCGGGCAGCGAGTCCACCCACTCCATCGCGTCGACGGCCCCGAGCGCCTCCAGCACCTCGTCGGTCGACGCCGACGGCCTGGCGATCAGCAGGTTGTCGCGCAGCGAACCGCGGAAGACGTGGTGCTCCTGGGTCACCAGCGCCACGTGCCCCCGCAGGTCGTCGAGCGGCAGGTCGACCAGCGGCACGCCGCCGACCGTGACCTCGCCCGTGCGCGGGCCGTGGATGCCGGCCAGCAGCCTGCCGAGCGTCGACTTGCCCGCTCCGGAGGGGCCGACCATGGCCAGCCGCTCCCCGGGCCGCAGCGACAGCGAGACGCCGTGCAGGACGTCGTGCCCCTCGCGGTAGGCGTACCTGACGTCGGTGGCCACCAGGTGCTCGCCGCGCGGGGCGTCCGCGCCGGCCGTACGGTCGTCCGGCACGTTGGCCACGCCCAGCAGGCGCGCCATCGCGGCCCCGCCGACCTGCAGCTCGTCGATCCACATCAGGAACCTGTCGAGCGGGTCGATGAGCTGCTGCGCGTACAGGACGGCCGCGGTGACCTGGAAGATCGTCACCCAGTCGTTGATGTAGAACATCCCGCCGACCAGCAGCGCGACGACCACGGGGATCACGTAGCCCAGCTCGACGGCGGGGAACCACACCGTGCGCAGGCCCAGCGTGTAACGCTCGGCCGCCCACGAGCGCGAGATGTCGCCGTCGGTGCGGGCGTGCCGCCTGTCCTGCAGGCCGAGGGCCTCGACCGTGCGGGCGCCCTCGACCGTCTCGGCCAGTCCCTCCGTCATGTCCGCGTAGGCGGCGTTCTCACGCAGGTACCCGTCGCGCGCCCGGTTGAGGTACCACCGGGTGGAGATCCAGATGATGGGTGCGGCCAGCAGCATCGGCAGCATGAGCAGCGGGCTGACCAGCAACATCGCCCCGACGGTGATCGCCCCCGTGACGAGCGCGATCAGCGTCTCCGGCACCGCGTGGCGGACGGTCCTGGACAGCGAGTCGACGTCGCGCGACGTCCGCGTGATCAGGTCGCCGGAGCCCGCCCGCTCGACCGTGGACAGCGGCAGCGCCAGCACCCGCTCGACGAACTCCTCCCGCAGCTCGGCGAGCACCTTCTCGCCGAGCCTGGAGGAGGCCAGCACGGCGAAGCGGACCAGCGCAGACTGCAACACCAGGAACGTTCCGATGCCGACGGCCACCAGGACGCCGTTGACGTCCGCGCCCTCCTGCACGTCCTGCACCAGCCGCCCGAGCTGCCACGGTACGGCGAGCCCCGCCACCGCGGCCAGCGCGTGCAGCGCGAGGGCGAAGGTCAGCTCACGCGGGTACTTCAACGTCAGCCGCCGGGCGTAGGCACGCACCTGCGCCTGGTCGGCGACGGGAAGAATCTCCCGAGCCATGTCAGTCCTCCCCTCTCGTCACTGTCGCCGCGTAGGCGGGTTCGGTGGCGAGCAGCTCACGGTGCGCGCCCTCGGCGATCACCCTGCCGCCCTCCACATAGATCACGTGCTCGGTGCGGTCGAGCACCAGCGGGCTGGTCGTGCAGACCAGCGTCGTCCTTCCCGCGCGCGCCCTGGCCAGCCGGTCGGCGATGCGCGCCTCGCTGTGCGCGTCGACCGCGCTGGTCGGCTCGACCAGGATGAGCACCTCGGGGTCGGCGACCAGCGCCCTCGCCAGGCGCAGGCGCTGCTGCTGACCGCCGGAGAACTCCCGCCCCGCTTCGGCCACGTGGGCGTCGAGGCCGTCGGGGAGCGCCTCCACGATGTCCTCGGCGCACGCGGTGTGCAGCGCCCGCCGTACGGCCTCCTGCGAGGCGCCGCCGCGGACGTCGAGCTCGTCGCGGAGCCTGCCCGCGAACAGCCTGGCGTTGTTGTCGGCGACCAGAACCCTGGCGCGGACCTCGCTCAGCGGCAGCGACCCGAGGTCGGTGCCGCCGAAGGAGACCTCGCCGTCGGTGTAGCGGCCGAGGCGGTCGGCGATCTCGATGGCGTCCTCGGGCGTGCCGGCCGCGATGGCGGTCAGCACGCCGGGCTGGACCGAGACACCGCTCTTGACGTCGTGCAGCAGGCCGCCCTGCGAGGACTCGCCGCCGCCGGACACCTCGGGCTCGATCGCCAGGATCCTGACGACCCTGCGGGCGGCGACGTGGCCCTTGGTGAGCTTGTCGGCGGCCTCGGTGAGCGTGCGCATGGGGCCGATCAGGAAGACCGCGTAGACGTAGAACTCGACCAGCTGGCCCGTCCTGATCTGCCCGCCGATGGCGAAGGAGGCGCCGATGCCGGTGACGATCGCGATCAGCAGGCCCGGCAGGAGGATCTGCGCGCCCTCCAGCATCGACTCCACGCGCGCCACGCGGACGCCCGCGTGCCGTACCCGCTGGGACTCCTCGCGGTAGCGCTCGGAGAAGACCTGCTCGCCGCCGATGCCGCGCAGCACGCGCAGGCCGGCGACGATGTCGGCGGCCCTGGTGGACAGCTCGCCCTGGAGCTCCCTGTGCGCCTGCTGCCGCTTGTGCAGCGGTTTGAGCAGCGGTCCGACGGCGACCGCCATCAGCGGCACGCCGATGAGCACCAGCAGCCCGAGCTCCAGCGAGGTGGAGATCATGATCACGGTCACCGTGACGATCGCCACGACCGAGCCCGTGCCGCGCAGCAGGATGTCCATCGAGTTGCCGATGTGGGCGATGTCGGAGTTGCCGACGCTCACCACCTCACCCGTCGACAGCCGCTTGGGCAGCGTCGCGCCCAGCCTGGTCGCCTGCCTGGTCGTCACCTGGACGGTGCGGTAGGCGGCGGCCAGCCAGTTGTAGACGGCGAGCCTGTGGCGCATGATGCCCGCGAAGGCCTGCACGAGCCCCAGCCCGAACAGCACGGCCGACCAGGTCACCAGGGCGCTGGAGTCCTTGCCCTGGACCGCGTCGATGCCCCTGCCGAGCACATGCGGCATGAGCGCCTGGGCCAGCCACCACAGCGTGGCGTATCCGATGCCTACGGCAAGGGCGCCCGCCTGGCTGCGCGCCGTCCAGAGGAGGTAGCGCATGGGCGTGCGGAAGTCAGGGGTGCCGGGATCGGCATGGGGTAGGGAGCGCATAGCCCGTCAAGATTGACAAAGTTCCCGCTGATCAGGCAATCGGTTTTCCGTCCCCTCCAGCCACAGGGGTCACTCCCCCGCGGGCGTCCTGGTGACGGCCCTGCGCCCGCGCAGCACGACGTGAAGGGGGTATCGCAGGACCTCCGGCTCGGCGCGGGGATCGGCCGCGTAGACGACCAGATCGGCGAGCCCGCCTTCGGCCAGACCAGGAAGGCCGAGCCATCACCGTCACCGACTCGCCCGCGGGCCGGTCGAAGGTCAGGCGGTCGCCGACCACCCACAGGTCGCGCACGTCGTCTTCGGGCAGGATCGTCCCCCTGAAGTGCAGGTGCATGCCTGTTTCCTCCGATGTCATGACTCGGGAGCCGTCCCGGCCATCCTGCCCGAGAGGACCGGGCACCGCCTCCCGATCCCCGGGGGCGATCCGTCAGGAGGCGGGGACCTTGTCGAGGAAGCCGTGGACCTGGACGATGCGCCCGTCCTCGTCCAGCACCGCCACGTCGAACCCGACGACCACGGGCTCGGTCATGCCCGCCGGCGCCGCGTTCCAGGTGAACCTGACGAGGTTGTGGTGTCCGTCCACGGGACCGCCCGGGGTGAAGACGAAGCCGGGGAACATGCCCTGCGCCCCGCCGATGAGCGAGCTGATCGCCTCGTGTCCCGTCACCGCGGCCAGCGGGTCGGTGTAGCCGCCGTCCTCGGTCCAGAGGTCCGCGACCAGCTTGGCGCGGGCGTCGGCGTCCGTCTCGTTCCACGCCGCCAGGTACCGCTCGACGACACCACTGATATCAGTCATGAAATATCCCCGTTTGGGCTAGTTTTGGTACGCCTCAAGCATCTCGGGACGCCCGGGACGGTTGTAGTGCGCGGTGCGCGAGGTCGGACTGCGGTCCGCGGGGGAAAGGACGTGCGGGATGCACATGCCGCGCATGATCGTGGCCGCCTGGCTGGTCGCCTACTGGGTCGTCATGATGACCAGGAACCTGGCCATCGCCCCGACCGTGTCCCACGCCCTGGTGGTGGGTACGCTCCTCGCCCTCCAGATCGTCGTCGTCGTGGTGGCGGCCGGGGCCGCGCGCGGGGGCTGGTGGTACGTGGCGGCGCAGACGGCGCTCACCTACGGACCGCCGGCCTTCCTGTCCGGCATGTGGCACGTGGGGAGCGGCTTCATCGTGGCCACCCTCCTGCTCGCCGTCCACCACTGGATCCGCTGGCCGCTGTCGATCGTGGCGGGCGTCGTCGCCGCCGCGGTGCACACGTCGTGGTGGCCGGCCCACACCGTGGGCGACCTGGCGTGGCCGTTCGTCGCGGCCCTCAACGCGGGGCTCGCCTGCTTCATCCTCGTGCACATGGCGAGGCTGACCGGCCGGCTGCACGCCACCCGCGACGAGCTGTCGCGGGAGACCCTCGCCCAGGAACGGCTGCGCGCCGCCGTACGGCTGCGCGGCGCGCTCGGCGACCACCTGTCCGCGATCACGGCCGCGCTGGAACGGGCGAGGGACCACGACCGGGAGGCCGCCCATGAGATCCGGCGCGCCGCCGGCCTCGCCCGCGCCACGCTCGGAAAGGTGCGCGAGGTGGCCGTGGGCCACCGCGACACGTCCGTTCCCACCCGCGAGCCGCCTAGACCCCTGCTGATGTACGGCGCGCTGGTGGTCACGCTGACCATGCACGTCTGGCAGACCCAGGCGAACATCGGCCTGCAGCGGCTCGGCTACCTCCCCCTCGTGCTGGCCGTCGCCTTCCTGCAGGTCGGCGTGGTGGTGTGGCCACGCCATGTCCGATGGCTCCTGCCGCTCCAGGCCGCGCTCTCGCTGGTGCCCATGAGCTTCCTGGGCTGGGAGTGGGGCGCGATAGCCGGCTTCGTAGCCGTCTCGTTCCTGCTCAAGGTCAGACCGCCGTGGTCGTTCCTGCTCGCGGGGCTGGTCATGACGGTCATCGGCACGATGCGCATCCCCGCCGAAGCGGCGGCCGGCTACGACGCCGTCGTCGTGAGGGTCTACTGGGTCGCGGCCAGCCTGGCCATGATCATCAACCTCTACGGGGCGGCGAAGCTGGCCGACCTGGCCGCCGACCTGCACGAGAGCAGGGAGCGGCTGGTCAGGATGACCGTGCTGACAGAGAGGCTGCGGCTCTCGCGCGACGTGCACGACCTCATGGGCTTCGGCCTGTCGGCGATCGCGCTCAGGTGCGACGTCCTGCTGCGGACCGGCCACACCCGCGCCGATCTCGACGGCCTCGTCGAGCTGAGCAGGCGGGTCCGCGACGAGTCCTACGCCGTGGCGCGCTCGTCCGGCGACCTGTCCTTCCCCGAGGAGTTGGAGGCGGCACGGGCCGTACTGGAGGCCGCGGGCATCGAGGTGGACATCCAGGTGAGCGGCCATCCCCCGGCGGCGCTGGCGCCGGTGCTCAGGGAGTCGGTCACCAACCTGCTACGTCACAGCGTCGCCATGCACGTCACGATCACCTGCACGCCCTCGCGGCTGACCGTGGTCAACGACGGCGTCAGGCCCGCGGCGGACAGCGGCGGCCTCGGCCTCGCCAACCTGCGCGAACGCGTCACCTCGGCGGGCGGCAGACTCGCCACCGAGCTGGCGGGCGGCCGCTTCACGATCTCCGCCGAGCTGGCCTGACGTCAGAGCCAGCCCGCGTCTCCGGCGATGCGGACGGCGTCGAGCCTGTTGCGTGCGTTCAGCTTGGTCACCGCGGACGCGAGATAGTTGCGCACGGTCCCCTCGGACAGGAACAGATCGGCGGCGATCTTCGCGGCGTCGGCTCCGGAGGCGAGCAGCCGGAGGATCTCCGCCTCCCGCGGGGTCAGCGGGCTCTCCGGCGCTTCGAGCGCGGCCAGCGCCAGCCGCTGGTCCACCACCCGTTCGCCCGCCCGCACCTTGCGGATCGCCTCGGCCAGGTTCTCGGGCGTGGTCTCCTTCGGCAGGAATCCGCCCACACCCGCCGCCAGCGCCCGCTTCAGGTGGGCGGGTCTGGCCAGGGCGGTGAGGATCACCGTCGCGCACGCGGGAAGCCGCTCGCGCAGCGCCGCCGCGGCGGTGATCCCGTCGGTCACCGGCAGGTCGATGTCGATCACCGCCACGTCCGGACGGTGTTCCAGCGCGGCGGGCACGATCGCGTCGCCCGTCTCCACGGTGGCGACGACCTCCATGTCGGATTCGAGGGCGAGCAGCGTCGCCAGTGCCTCGAGGAGGATCCGCTGGTCCTCGGCCAACAGCACCCGGATCATTCGCCGCCAACCCCCACGTCTGCCGCCTCCATGGCGTCGCGTGCACAGCATGCCCTATCGGGCGGCGGCCCCGGAACGCCGCGAGCCGTACCCCGGGCAGGGGGTACGGCTCGCGGCGCGCGTGGACTACTTGGAGTTGGCCTTGAGGAAGTCGCCGTTCATCCTGGCGATGGTGTCGAGCGGGATCCCCTTCGGGCAGACCGCCGTGCACTCGCCGGTGTTGGTGCATCCGCCGAAGCCCTCGGCGTCCATCTGGTCCACCATCGCCTTGGCGCGGGTGATGCGCTCGGGCTGGCCCTGCGGCAGCAGCGACAGGTGAGTGATCTTCGCGGCGGTGAACAGCGAGGCCGAGCCGTTCGGGCAGGCCGCCACGCACGCGCCGCAGCCGATGCAGGTGGCCGCGTCGAAGGCGTCGTCGGCGTCCTCCTTGCGCACGGGAAGGCTGTGCGCGTCGGGGGCCGAGCCGGCGGGAACGGAGATGAAGCCGCCCGCCTGGATGATGCGGTCGAACGCCGACCTGTCGACGACCAGGTCCTTCACCACGGGGAACGGCGCGGCACGCCACGGCTCGATGGTGATGGTGGCGCCGTCCTCGAAGTGGCGCATGTGCAGCTGGCACGTGGTGGTGGCGCGCTGCTCGCCGTGCGCCACGCCGTTGATCACCATGCCGCACATGCCGCAGATGCCCTCGCGGCAGTCGTGGTCGAAGGCGATCGGGTCGTCGCCCGAGAGGATCAGCTGCTCGTTGACGACGTCGAGCATCTCCAGGAAGGACATGTCCGGCGACACGTCCTTGGCCTGGTAGGTCACCATCCGGCCGGCGTCGTCGGGACCGCTCTGGCGCCAGACCTTGAGGGTCAGGTTCACTTGTAACTCCGCTGGCTCATCTTGACGTACTCGTACTCGAGCGGTTCCTTGTGCAGCACCGGGCCCTCGGGGCCGCGCTCCCACGCCGACACGTGCGCGAAGTGCTCGTCGTCGCGCAGCGCCTCACCGTCGGCGTCCTGCGACTCGGCGCGGAAGTGGCCGCCGCACGACTCGGTGCGGACCAGGGCGTCCAGGCACATGAGCTCGGCCAGGTCGAAGAAGTCGGCGACCCGCCCTGCCTTCTCCAGCACCTGGTTGAGCTCCTCGGCGGTGCCGGAGACCTTGACGTTGCGCCAGAACTCCTCGCGCAGCGAGGGGATCAGCTCCAGCGCCTTGCGCAGCGACTCCTCGGTGCGCTCCATGCCGCAGTAGTCCCACATGATCTTGCCGAGCTCGCGGTGGAAGGAGTCGGGAGTGCGGGTGCCGTTGATCGACAGCAGCTTGTTGATCTTCTCGCGGACCTTGATCTCGGCCTCGGCGACGGCCTCCTCGTCGACCTCGCCGTAGGGACCGTTGGCCAGGTAGTCGCCGATGGTGGTCGGCAGGACGAAGTAGCCGTCGGCCAGGCCCTGCATCAGCGCGGAGGCGCCCAGCCTGTTGGCGCCGTGGTCGGAGAAGTTCGCCTCGCCGATCACGAACAGGCCGGGGATCGTGGACTGCAGGTCGTAGTCCACCCACAGGCCGCCCATCGTGTAGTGGACGGCGGGGTAGATGCGCATCGGCGTGTCGTAGGGATTCTCGCCGGTGATGCGCTCGTACATCTCGAAGAGGTTGCCGTACTTCTTCTCGACGGCGTCGCGCCCGAGGCGGTTGATCGCGTCGCGGAAGTCCAGGTAGACGCCGAGCCCGCCGGGGCCGACGCCGCGGCCCTCGTCGCAGACGTTCTTGGCGGCGCGGGAGGCGATGTCACGCGGCACCAGGTTGCCGAAGGCGGGGTAGATCCGCTCCAGGTAGTAGTCGCGCTCCTCCTCGGGGATCTCCCCCGGAGCCCGCGAGTCGCCCTTGGACAGCGGCACCCACACCCGGCCGTCGTTGCGCAGCGACTCCGACATCAGCGTCAGCTTCGACTGGTACTCGCCGGAGACCGGGATGCAGGTCGGGTGGATCTGCGTGTAGCAGGGGTTGGCGAAGTAGGCGCCCTTCTCGTGCGCCCGCCAGATCGCCGTGGTGTTGCAGCCCTTGGCGTTCGTCGACAGGTAGAAGACGTTGCCGTAGCCGCCGGTGGCCAGCACGACCGCGTCGGCCGTGTGCCGCTCGATCTCGCCGGTGACCATGTCGCGGACGATGATGCCGCGCGCCCTGCCGTCGGAGACGATCAGCTCGAGCATCTCGTGCCTGGTGAACATCTCCACGGTGCCCGCCGCCACCTGCCGCTCCAGCGCCTGGTAGGCGCCGAGCAGGAGCTGCTGGCCCGTCTGGCCGCGCGCGTAGAAGGTACGGGAGACCTGGGCGCCGCCGAAGGAGCGGGTGTCGAGCAGCCCGCCGTACTCGCGGGCGAACGGCACGCCCTGGGCGACGGCCTGGTCGATGATGTTCACCGACACCTGGGCGAGCCGGTAGACGTTCGACTCGCGGGCGCGGAAGTCGCCGCCCTTGACCGTGTCGTAGAACAGCCGGTAGATCGAGTCACCGTCGCCGCGGTAGTTCTTCGCGGCGTTGATGCCGCCCTGCGCGGCGATGGAGTGCGCGCGCCTGGGCGAGTCCTGGTAGCAGAAGGACTTGACGTTGTAGCCGAGCTCGCCGAGCGTCGCGGCGGCCGAGCCGCCCGCGAGTCCCGTGCCGACCACGATGACGTTCAGCTTGCGCTTGTTGGCCGGGTTGACCAGCTTGGCGCTGAACTTCCGCTTCTCCCACCGCTCCTCGATCGGCCCGGAGGGAGCCTTGGTGTCCCTGATGTCGGGACCCTCGGTGTAATTCACTTCACCACTCCAGTCATGACGGCGAACGGCACGGCGAGGAAGCCGATGACCAGCACGGCCGAGATCAGGCCTGCCACGGCGTTCAGCGTCCTGTAGCGGCTGCCGTTCGACCAGCCGAGCGTCTGGAACATGCTCCACAGGCCGTGGCGCAGGTGGAGACCCACCATCACGACGGCGACGACGTAGAAGACGGTCACCCACCAGCGTCCGGGCTGGAAGCCGTCGATCAGCCGCTCGGACGGGTTGGAGTCGAAGCCCGCCGGGTTGACGACGCCGAAGGTCAGGTCGAGCAGGTGCCAGATGACGAACAGCGCGATCGTGATGCCGCCGAACCGCATGATGTGCGTGGTGTAGCCCTTGGCCTGCGACTTCTTGACCGCGTACTTCACCGGGCGGGCCTTGGACGCGCGCCTGGCCAGCGTGATGGCCGCCCACATGTGCAGGACGACGCTGACGAACAGGACGACCTCGGTGAGCGTCAGCACCGTGCGGTACGGCACGAGCGGCTCGCCCATGACGCGCAGGAAGTGCGCGTACTCGTCGAAGGAGGCCTTGCTGAGGAAGATCTTGAGGTTGCCGGCCATGTGAAGGAGCAGGAACAGCACAAGGATGGCGCCCGTGACGGCCATCACGGCCTTCTTGCCGTTCGAGGAGCCCAGGAACCCGCCGGTCTTCTTGGACGTTGAAGGCTTGGCCGGTGGCTTGGGCGCCTTGGCTGGGGAGGTAACCGGCGCGGTGGCGGATCCGCGCTCAATCGTGGCTGTCACGTCTTCCGACGCTAATTACGCTGGCATTATCCGTCCAAGTCATCACGGTTCTGGTTTCGATAGCCTACGGCTATTCCTCCGGTAGAGCGCGGCATGGCACCCGCTGCCGTGCGACCAATCTCACACCCCCTACGCTGTGGAAAGTGCAGCTCCAGCAGCTTGCCTACTTCGTCGCGGTGGCGGAGACGAGGCACTTCACCCAGGCCGCTGAGCGCATGCGCGTGGCGCAGCCCTCGCTGAGCAAGCAGATCAAGGCGCTGGAGTCGGAGCTGGGGGCGCCGCTGTTCTCCCGCGCGCGGGGCAACGTCGCCCTGACCGCCGCAGGCGAGGCGCTGCTGCCGCTGGCGCGCCGGATGCTGGCCGACGCCGACACCGCCCGCCAGGAGGTGGCCGAGCTGGCGGGGCTCAGGAGGGGGCGGGTACGGCTGGGCGCCACCCCGTCGCTCTGCGCGGGACTGCTGGCCGACGCGCTGGCGCGCTTCCATCGCGAATATCCGGGCATCGAGCTGCTGGTGGAGGAGGGCGGCTCGCGTGACCTGGTTAGAGCGCTCGCCAGGGGGCAGCTCGACCTCTCAGTGATCATCATGCCGCTGCAGAGCGACGACCCAGCCCTGGTGACCGAGGAGATCCTGCGCGAGAACCTCGTGGTCGCCTCGCCTTCGCATGAGCGCGTGCGCAGGCCGTACCTGCGGATAGAGGACCTGCGCGGGCGGCCCATGGTGATGTTCAGGCGCGGCTACGACCTGCGGGAGGCGACGCTGGCAGCCTGCAGGCAGGCGGGGTTCGAGCCCAGGTTCGCGGTCGAGGGCGGCGAGATGGACGCGGTGCTGCGCTTCGTGGAGGCGGGCCTCGGGGTGGCGGTGGTGCCGTCGATGGTGCTGGACGGCCGGCCGGGCCTGACGGGTATCCCCCTCGCGCCGCCGGGGCTGCGCCGTACGATCGCCCTGGCGCACCGCAAGGACGTCGAACAGACCAGGGCGGCCCAGGCCTTCCGCGCCACCTTGCTCTTCTTCCTCGCGGAAGCGGAACATGGGGGCGAACTCCCCCAAGGCGTCGAGCTCATCAGAGGTGTACGTGACAGCACACGGCCTGCCTGAAATGCCGCCTCTGCTGCTCATCGAGGATGACGCAGGCGACGCGTTCCTGGTCGAGGAGCTGCTGCAGGAGGTGGAGAAGCCGCCGAGGATCACGTGGGTGCGCAGCATGGCCGAAGCGAAGGAACGCTTCACCCGTGACATCCAGTGCGTTCTCGTCGACCTCTCGCTGCCCGACGCGAGCGGCATGGAGGCGCTGCGCCACGTGCTGGCCATGGCGCCGGACGTGGCCGTGCTCGTGCTCACCGGGCTCAACGACGCGCACGTCGGCATCGCGGCGGTGGCAGAGGGCGCCGAGGACTACCTGGTCAAGGGGGACGTCGACGCCCGCCTGCTGGCCAGGGCCATCCGTTACGCCCTCGAACGCAAACGCGCCGACCTGGCCCACCAGCGGCTCATCCAGTCGGAACTGATCCGCAGGGAGAACACCCGCCTGGAGCACGGCCTGCTGCCCGTGCCGCTGCTCGCGCCCGGTTCTGTCGAGCACCACACCCGCTACCTCCCCGGACGGCAGCGCTCGCTGCTGGCCGGCGACTTCTACGACACCGTCCAGGGCCCCGACGGGGCGATCCACACCGTGGTCGGCGACGTGTGCGGCCACGGCCCCGACGAGGCCGCGCTCGGGGTCGCGCTCCGCATCGCCTGGCGCACGCTGACACTGGCGGGACGGCACGGCAACGACGCGCTCCGGACGCTCGACACCGTGCTCAGGCACGAGCGCAGGTCTCCCGAGATCTTCACCACGCTCTGCACCGCCACCATCGAGCCGGGCCTGCGCCACGCGACGATGCACCTCGTCGGCCATCCCCCGCCGGTCCTCATCAGAGGGGACGAGATCGACGTCGTCAGGGGCGGTCCTTCGGGGCCGCCGCTCGGCATCTTCCCCGAGATCGAGTGGAAGGCCATCGACGTGCCGCTCGGCGACGAGTGGTCGCTGCTCGTCTACACCGACGGGCTGATCGAGGCCTCGGTCGACGGCGGGCCCGACCTGCTCGGCACCGAGGGATTACTGTCGATCATCGAGGAGCAGGAGGGCATCGACCTCGACAGGCTGATCGAGCGCGTCACGGAGATCAACAGAGAGGCGCTCAGCGACGATCTCGCCGCCGTGCTGATCGCGAGGAAGGGATGAGCCGCGTGTCCGCCCTGCGCCCGCTGCCCGCCCCCAAGCCGCCCACGGGGTACGGCAGGCTGCCGATCGGACGCTGGTTCCTGTTCGCCGGCGTGGTCGGCCTGCTCGTCCTCCTGGCGGGCGCGGCGGTGACCATGGGCACGCTGAGCCAGCTGTCCGACGCGCGTCGCACGGTGATCGAGGTCGTCGACCCCGCGACGCTGGCCACGCTCGACCTGTCGGTCGCGCTGTCGGCCCAGGAGGGGGCGGCCAGAAGCTTCGGCCTGACCACCGACCCCCAGTACGTCGCCGTCTACCGGCAGGCCCGTGCCGACGAGGACGAGGCCGTCCGCCGCATCAACCGCCTCGTGCCAGGGCCCAGACTCGACGCCATCACGAAGGCGGCCGCCGCGTGGCGCGCGCAGTACGGCGAGCCCGTCATCGAAGGCACGCCGCTCACCAGGGAGAACGCCGGCGTCAACAGCGTCAGGTTCGGGGAGGTGCGCGCTGCGATCAGCGCCCAGCGCACCTACCTGGAGAACCTCCACGCCACCAGCAGCGCCCGGCTGAACGACAGGGCCAGGAGCTCCACGTTCGCGTTCGGCGTGCTGGCCGCCGTCCTCGTGGCCCTGCTCGTGCTGATCGGCTTCATCGTCAGGCACGTGGTGCTGCGTCCCGTCGCCGACCTCACCGCCCAGGTCCGCGCGGTCGCCCACGGCGACTTCGAGCATCCGCTGCGCATCGACAGGCCCGCCGAGCTGGCGGAACTGGCGGGCCACATCGACGCGATGCGCCGCAGGATCCTGGCCCAGTGGCGGCGGTCGGACGAGCAGGCCGAGGAGCTCAGGCGCTCCAACGGCGAGCTCGAGCAGTTCGCCTACGTCGCCAGCCACGACCTGCAGGAGCCGCTGCGCAAGGTGGCCAGCTTCACCCAGATGCTGGAGCAGCGGTACGGCGACCAGCTCGACGACAGGGCCAAGCAGTACATCGCCTTCGCCGTCGACGGCGCCAAGCGGATGCAGCTGCTCATCAACGACCTGCTGGACTTCTCCAGGGTCGGCAGGATCGGCGGCGAGAAGGTGCCGCTCGACGCCGGCCTGCCGATGGCCGACGCCGTCGCCAACCTCGCCACCCAGATCGAGGAGACGGGCGCCGAGGTGACCTGCGGCCCGCTGCCCGAGGTGACGGGCAACAGGAGCCAGCTCGCCCAGCTGTTCCAGAACCTCGTCGGCAACGCCGTCAAGTTCAGGGGCGACGAGCCGCCCGTCGTCCGCGTCGAGGCCCGCAGGGACGCCGAGGGCATGTGGGAGTTCTCCTGCGCCGACAACGGGATCGGGATCGAGGACAAGTACGCCGAGCGGATCTTCCTGATCTTCCAGAGGCTCCACACCCGCGACCGCTATCCCGGAACCGGCATCGGACTGGCGCTGTGCAAGAAGATCGTGGAGTATCACGGGGGCCGGATCTGGCTGGACAACCACGAAGGGCAGGGCCGCGGCACGACCGTGCGGTGGACCCTTCCGGGCAGGAGCGACCCATGAACGTGCTACTGGTCGAGGACGACCCTGGCGACGTCCTCCTGACCAGGGAGGCGTTCGAGCTCAACCAGGTGCGCAACAGCCTGTACGTCGTCAACGACGGCGAGCAGGCCATGGCCTTCCTGCGCAGACAGGGCGAGTACACGGCCATGCCCAGGCCCGACATGATGCTGCTCGACCTCAACCTGCCCCGCAAGGACGGCAGGGAGGTGCTCTCCGACGTCAAGGGCGACCCCGACCTGCGCAGCATCCCGATCGTGGTCCTCACCACCTCCGAGGCGGAGGAGGACATCCTGCACAGCTACCGCCTCCACGCCAACGCCTACGTGACCAAGCCGGTGGATCTTCACCAGTTCATCAGGGTCGTCAGGCAGATCGACGACTTCTTCGTCAGTGTGGTTAAACTTCCCCGCAGCGGGCAGGGGTGACGGGAATCACAGCCGGGCATCCAAAAAGTGAGTGATGCTTCTCACACAACCCGATGCCATCGTCGTAACGTATCCCCCACCAATGCGCGAGAGGCGAGTGATTCCACCACCCTCGTAGCACCCATTCCGCGGGAGGTGGAGAGATCCGCGATGACCCAGACGACCTCTGAACCCCAGGTCAGGAGAGAGCGCGCCAGGATCACGGTGCGCACGTTGCGCAGTGATCGGTGGTGGCTCGCGCCACTGCTGACCTTCTTGGGGCTGATGTCCTTTCTTGTCTACGGTGTGTGGGCGATCATCGACGGCAGTTACTTCGTCGACCCCTACATCGCACCGTTCTCGTCCCCGTGCCTGGCGACCTCGTGTCCGGAGGGAGCCCGCTTCCTCGGGTTCGCGCCGTTCGGGGACTGGTACACCCTGCCGCCAGGCCTGCTGATCCTCGGCCTGCCCGGCGGGTTCCGGTTCACCTGCTACTACTACCGCAAGTCCTACTACCGCTCGTTCTGGCTGTCGCCTCCGGCCTGCGCCGTCCAGGAGCCGCACGGCAAGTACACGGGCGAGGGCCGCTTCCCGCTGATCCTGCAGAACGTCCACCGCTACTTCTTCTACGCGGCGATCGTGATCGGCCTCATCCTCGCCTACGACGCGGTGCTCGCACTGGTCCACAAGCCGCTCGGGCTCGGCACCTGGATCCTGATCGCCAACGCGATCCTGATCAACCTGTACACGCTGTCGTGCCACTCCTGCAGGCACATCACCGCGGGACGGCTCAACCACTTCTCGCGCCACCCGCTGCGCTACAAGGCCTGGACGTTCGTCTCCAAGCTCAACGCCAAGCACCAGCCGCTGGCGTGGGCATCGATGTTCTCGGTGATGGGCGCGGACCTCTACGTCCGCCTCGTGGCCAAGGGCATCATCAACTTCCCGTACGCATAAGGACCCGGAACACGTGGGATCTCAAGTGGAAATCGAGCGTCACGAATACGACGTCGTCGTCATCGGCGCCGGCGGCGCGGGACTTCGGGCCGCCATCGAGGCCCGTCAGCAGGGCAAGCGCACCGCGATCGTGTGCAAGTCGCTGTTCGGCAAGGCCCACACGGTCATGGCCGAGGGCGGCGCGGCGGCGGCCATGGGCAACGTCAACCCTGACGACAACTGGATGGTGCACTTTCGCGACACCATGCGCGGCGGCAAGTTCCTGAACAACTGGCGCATGGCCGAGCTGCACGCGAAAGAGGCTCCCGACCGGGTGTGGGAGCTGGAGGCGTGGGGCGCGCTGTTCGACCGTACGAAGGACGGGAAGATCAGCCAGCGCAACTTCGGCGGCCACGAGTACCCGCGTCTCGCGCACGTGGGCGACCGTACCGGGCTGGAGCTGATCCGCACCCTGCAGCAGCGCGTCGTCGCCCTGCAGCAGGAGGACTACGAGAACCACGGCGACTACGAGGCCTACATCAAGGTGTTCGCCGAGTGCACGGTCACCCGCCTGCTGAAGGACGGCGACTCCATCGCGGGCGCGTTCGGGTACTGGCGCGAGACCGGCAACTTCGTGCTCTTCGACGCCCCCGCGGTGGTGCTCGCCACCGGCGGCATCGGCAAGTCGTACGTCGTGACCTCCAACTCCTGGGAGTACACCGGCGACGGCCACGCCCTGGCCCTGCTGGCCGGCGCGAAGCTCATCAACATGGAGTTCATCCAGTTCCACCCGACCGGCATGGTGTGGCCGCCGTCCGTGCGCGGCATCCTGGTCACCGAGTCGGTCCGCGGCGACGGCGGCGTGCTGCGCAACTCCCTCGGCGAGCGGTTCATGTTCAACTACATCCCCGAGGTGTTCAAGGACAAGTACGCCACCACCGAGGAGGAGGGCGACCGCTGGTACACCGACCAGGCCAACAACCGCCGCCCGCCGGAGCTGCTGCCGCGTGACGAGGTGGCCCGCGCGATCAACTCCGAGGTGAAGGCCGGACGCGGATCGCCCCAGGGCGGCGTCTTCCTCGACGTCTCCACCCGGCTGCCCGCCGCCGAGATCATCAAGCGGCTTCCGTCGATGCACCACCAGTTCAAGGAACTGGCCGACGTCGACATCACCGCCGAGCCGATGCAGGTGGGCCCGACCTGCCACTACATCATGGGTGGCGTCGAGGTCGACGCGGACACCGGCGCCGCCGACGTCCCAGGGCTGTTCGCCGCGGGCGAGGTCTCGGGCGGCATGCACGGCTCCAACAGGCTCGGCGGCAACTCGCTGTCCGACCTGCTGGTGTTCGGCAGGCGCGCGGGCGCGGGAGCCTCCGCCTACGTCGACTCCCTGCCCGCGCGGCCGGCCGTGTCGCAGGACAGTGTCGACAGCGCGCGAGCCGAGGCGCTCGCCCCGCTCGAGCGCTCGGGCGAGAACCCCTACGAAGTCCACCACGAGCTCCAGCGGACCATGAACGACCTGGTCGGCATCATCCGCAAGGCCAGCGAGGTCTCCGAGGCGCTGGAGGTCGTGGAGAAGCTGAAGGAGCGCGTGCACCTCGTCGGCGCGGCCGGCGGCCGGATCTACAACCCCGGCTGGCACCTCGCGCTCGACCTGCGCAACATGCTGCTGGTCTCCGAGTGCGTGGCCAAGGCCGCGCTGCTGCGCCAGGAGAGCAGGGGCGGCCACACCCGCGACGACTTCCCCGGCATGAACCCCGAGTGGCGGCGCAAGCTGCTGGTCTGCGCCGCCGCTCCCGACGGCTCGGCCGTCACCGTCGAGGAGAAGCAACAGCTCCCGATGCGTGACGACCTGCTGGCCCTGTTCGAGCCGGCCGAGCTGAAGAAGTACCTCACCGACGAAGAGTTGGACGGGATCGAATGAGTTACAAGGCGAAGTTCCGCGTCTGGCGCGGTGAGGGCGGCGAGGGCAAGCTCGAGGACTTCACCGTCGAGGTCAACGAGGGCGAGGTCGTCCTCGACATCATTCACCGCCTCCAGGCGACGCAGGCGCCCGACCTGGCCGTGCGGTGGAACTGCAAGGCCGGCAAGTGCGGCTCCTGCTCCATGGAGATCAACGGCAAGCCGAAGCTCGGCTGCATGACCCGCATGTCCACCTTCGCGGAGGACGAGACGATCACGGTCACGCCGATGCGCACCTTCCCCGTCATCAAGGACCTGGTGTGCGACGTGTCGTTCAACTACCAGAAGGCCAGGGAGGTGCAGTCCTTCACGCCGCCGGCCGACGTGCGTCCGGGCGAGTACCGGATGAAGCAGGTGGACGTCGAGCGCTCGCAGGAGTTCCGCAAGTGCATCGAGTGCTTCATGTGCAACAACGTCTGCCACGTGATCCGCGACCACGAGGAGAACAAGCCGGCCTTCTCGGGGCCGAGGTTCCTCATGCGGATCGCCGAGCTGGACATGCACCCGTACGACGTGGCCGACCGCAAGGAGGCCGCGCAGAAGGAGCACGGGCTCGGCTACTGCAACATCACCAAGTGCTGCACCGAGGTCTGCCCCGAGCACATCAAGATCACTGACAACGCGCTGATCCCGATGAAGGAGCGCGTCGTCGACCGCAAGTACGACCCGCTGGTCTGGCTCGGCAGCAAGATCTTCAAGCGCCAGAGCTGACCCCGAAGGGCCGCCCGCGATCCCCGGGCGGCCCTTCGTCTCGTTCTCGACTCGCGGCCCGCACTGGGGCCGCTCCCCCTGCCGCCGCGGGCGTCCAGGTCCGTCGGCGCGGTCATCCGCCGCGGGTGACCCATCCGGTACGGCTGCGCCGGGTCACGCGCCGACCGCCGTCGTGGGCGCGCGCCTGTCCCCGTGCGCCTCTCCGGCAGGACTTCGCTCCCCGCCGCCACGGCGACCCATCAGACGCTCACCGGGGCCCGCGGAGCGCGGCCCGGGGCGTCAGAACTCGCGGCGGTCGCGGTCCTCGCTCAACGGGAGGATCATCGTGCCGTCCTCCACCGGGGCCGCGTCGTCGAACTTCCACGGCTCGGCGTCGCCCGCCTCCTGGGCCGAGGACGCGAGGGCGGCGCCGTGCCCGGGGTGGTGCGGGTCGTCGTAGGGGGCGTCCCCACCCGGCGGGATGTCGCCGAGCGGCGGCTGGTCCGGCGGTACCAGCGGCTCGAACAGGTCGCGGTACTGCGTCTGTCCCGACATCACGTCGGGTGGCAGCGGGTCGTCCCCTGCCACCTGGAACTCGCGCGGCTGGAAGGCGTTGAACTCGCCGGGCGGCTGGTCCTGGCTCTCCACGTACTCGGGCTGGACGTACTCCGGCTGGGTGTACTCCGGCTGGGTGTACTCCGGCTCCGTGTACTCCGGGTACGTCTGCTCAGGCTGCGGGTAGCCGGGCTGGGCGTAGGCGGGGTAGTCGGCCGGCGGGCCGTACATCGAGGGGTCCTGAGGGAAGGGCTGCTGGTAGACGGGCGCGTACTGCGCGGGCCCACCGGGGTAGGTCTGCACCGGCACGAAGCTGATGATCGGCGCGTAGGCGGGGACCGGGCCCGCGAAGCCGGGCCCTGCCGGGTACCCGTACGGCTCGGGAACGGGCTCGCCGCGGTGCCGTCCCACCGGCCCCTGCGGCCCCGCCCTGCGGACGGCGGCGGCGTGGGCCAGCCTGCGCAGTCGTCCCTCGAAGATGAGCACTGCGAACAGGGCGAGCAGCACCAGCACCAGCGCGGGGATGCCGAGCTTGCGGCTGAGCTGGGTCTGGTCGTACTCGGGCGCGGCGTTCCGCACCACCAGCTCCTCCGAGTCGGAGACGGCGGTGGACGGCTCCGCGGAGGGCCCGGTGGACGTCTGCGACGGCGTCTCCTGCACCGCGGGGAAGGAGAACGTGGGGGCGGGCTCGGAGACCTCGGCCGAGGTCTGCGGCACGCTGACGTCGGCCGACGGCACCACCGGCGGCGGCTGCACGGGCGGCGCCTGCGTCGTCGGCTTGTCCGTCGTCGGATCCGGCGCCTTCGTGGTCTTGGTGGCCTTCGGCGTCACCGTGGTCGTCACCGTCGTGACGGGGTCGGTGGGCGTCGGAGTCGGCGTCGGGAGCGTGCTCGTGATCGTGACCGTGGTGACGACCTCGGTCGGCTCGCAGCTCTCACCCGCGTCGCACGGCGGGATCACGTCGCCGGGATCCCTCGCCGCCACGGACGCGCTCGCGACCTGGCCGATGAACGGGACCGCCGTGAGCACCACGCCGCCGCTGATGCCTAGGGAGAGCAGAAGGGCGGACACGGCCGTCAGTCGCCTGGGTGCCAACGCTGCCCTCCGCGTATTCCCGAAACCTTGGTCAACAAGAATACTAGAGCGGTAAATGTAAGTGCAAAGTCCGATTTACTACATCAGTCGGGATTTCCGGCTGACGCGGATTCGTTGCGCTCTCGCCACGCCCCACAGTCCGCCGAGCAGTACGAGGAGCCCGCCGGCCAGGACCGGCAGGCCGTTCAGGCCCTCGGTGAGATCCGTCCTGCTCGCGGCCTGCGCTTTCTTGGGAGGGACCGCGAGCTCGCGCGGCAGCGGTACTCCGAGAACCGGCGGGTAGGTGCTCGAGGCGGGCTGTTCGGGGGCGACCTGCGGCAGCCGCACCTTCGCATCACCCGGCACCGCCTGGGACTGCCCCGCGCCCGTCAGCGTCGCATCCGTCATCGGCATCGCCTGCCCTCCCAAGGCAGGGGCCTGTACTCCGGTAGCGGGAGACTGAACCCCCGACACGGGACCCCGGGCCTGCGTCGAACCGGCCCGCCCCTTGGTCGAGCCTGCCTGCGTCTTGGTCGCACCCGCCTGGGCCTTGGCCGCACCCGCCTTGGCCGCACCCGCCTGGGCCTTGGCCGCGCCTGTCTGCGTCTTGGCCGCACCCGCCTTGGCCTTGGCCGCCGGAGTCCGGGCCTTGGCCGAGGAAGCCTGAGCCCCGGTCGGAGCCTGAGCGCCGGTCGCGGGAACCTGAATCCCTGACGCGGAAGCCTGCGCCCGAGTCGCGGGCATCTGGCCGCGGGTCGTGGGCAGCTGGCCACGGGTCATGGGAACCTGGCCGCCGGTCGCGGGAAGCTGCATGCCCGCCGCCGGAGGCCGCACGCCCGTCACCGGAATCTGTGCACCCCTCACCGGAGACTGCATGCCCGTCAGCGGAGACTGCGCACCCCTCGCCGAGGGCTGGGCGCCTCTCACCCGAGGCCGCGCACCCGGCCGGACGCGCGGCCGGGCACCTTGCTTGGCACCGGTGGCAGCGACCTGCCCTCCGGCGGCGGGAGGCCGTATGCCCGTCGCGGGCCGCTGCCCGGTGGTCGCGGGAGGCCGTATGCCCGTCGCGGGCTGCTGGACACCCTGCGCGGGCTGCTGGGTTCCCGCCAACGTCTGCTGCCCGGTCATCGTGGGCGCCTGCTGGGGCAGACCCTTGGCGTTGCTCTCCGCGAGCTGCCCGATCCCTGCGACGGCTCGGGGTTCGTCCGCGCGCGGCGCCGTCACCTGGGCGGGCGCGGCGGGCGGGCGCCCTGTGCCCGCACCGGACACTCCGGTCGAGGGCTGCAGCATCGGGCGCGGCTCGGCGGAGATGGGTGAGGGATACTTCGCCGGGCGCGGCTCGGCGAAGCCGCCCATGGGATGGTTCACCGGGCGGGGCTCAGCGAACCCTCCCGCGGGGAGGTTCACCGGGTGCGGCTCGGCGAACCAGGGAGAGGGGTGGGGGCCGACGGGAGCCCTTGCCGTGGTGCTGAGCAGTTCCGAGTCGCCGGCCTCGCCTCCTCCCGTGTGAGCCACCGCCGCCAGCACGACTTCCTGCGTCCCGTCAGGGACGGTGAGCTCGACGTCGAACGCCCGCTCCCCCTGGACGTCTCCCAGCGCGCACACCTTCGCGCCGGACACGCCCTCCACGGAATCCGCCGCCGATCCGTCGCCGGCCCCGGCGACCGCCGCCTGCGGGCCGTCGAACCCGTCGGCGCCCGCCGCCGGTGCACCGTGGCTCCGCCCTGCGTCCATCGCCCACGCGCCATCGCCTGCCATCGGCGCGTGGTGACTCTCCGTGACATCCGTCACCCGCGTGCGGTGGGTTCCGTTCATGTCCGGGGCCAGTGCGCGGACGGACGGGTCAGAACCCGCCGGCCATACGGCCTCGCCCTCGGCACGGGCCTGTGTCGTGGTGCATTCCACCCCGGACAGCGCATGCGGCGGATGGGCGGCGACCGCCACGCTGGCGTCGCGCGCGTCCCCCTTCAGGGCCACCCTGAAGCGGAGGACGTCGCCCGTCCTCAACCACTGGCCCCAGTCGGGATCACCGACACGGTCCACGCTGAGCGCGATCGTCCCCTCGTGAGATGCCCCATCAGGAACAACCTCGGATGCCGAGGCCTCAACCGCTGTCATCGTGGCCGTGGTAGCCAAGATCAGCGCCCCTGATCCGACAGCCGATGTGATCTGGGCGCGATGCCACCAACCCACTGCGCTTCTCCGCTTCCCCCGATACGGGATGCGCCAACAACACACTGCGTAGTGGTTATGTCACTCAGCGGAGAGGATTAATCCTCTCGCAGCAGATTCTCCACAGCCTTGACCACCGGAAGATCCGCCGTCAGCCACGGGACGTCGTAGAACTCCTCCAACGCCAGCCAGCGCAGCGCCAGGTGCTCCTTGGCCTCGGGCGTTCCCGAGGCCAGCGACGCCAGCCATACCCGCATCACGTAGTCGTCGCCGAGGGGCCAGTCGCCGCCCACGCGCTCCCCGATCTCGACGATCACGCCGAGCTCCTCGTGGCACTCCCTGACCAGCGCGTCGATGTCGCTCTCCCCTGCGTCGACCTTGCCTCCGGGGAACTCCCATCCGCCCGCCAGCTCGGGGGGTTCGGCCCGCTGCGCCGCCAGCAACCTGCCGTTGGCGATGATCGCCGCCCCCACCACCAGAACCGCCATCGCATCTCCTCGCCTTCGAGCCCCCCAACCTTACGCACCCATCCGCGCGGCGTCCCAGGAGACGGCGAACCAACGGTTCGTGAAGGATTCACGACGGCCCCGCGACAACCACCCCGCGTCCGGACCCGGCTACAGCGACGACCTGAGCTTGGCCAGTTGGTCCTTGACCGTGGTGTTCTCCAGCGGCCTGGTGAATCCGACGATGGTGTCCCTGCCCCGATAGCTGGTCACCTTGATCGGGCCGCACAGCCGGCAGCGTGCCTCGATCATCTTCCCCTTGGACACCACCATCCCGACATGTCCGGGATTGTCGGGCCCGGTGCCGGGCCCCGCGTTGAAGAAGACCAGGTCGCCCGGCTGCTCCTGCCCGTCGGGCACCTTAACCCCGAACGGCCACTGTCCGAACGTCGTCCGGGGAATCGTCAGCCCCACGCTCCGGTAGGCCATGTAGATGATGCCCGAGCAGTCGAACGCGTCAGGCCCGGTGCCGCCCCACAGGTACGGCTTGCCCCGCTGGTCGAGCGCGTAGGCGAGGATGCGCCCCACGACGTCGCTCGGCGCCGCCTGGATGACCGGGTCGTCGCACGAGGCGTCCGCCTGCGGAGGCACCCTGACCTGGCCGTCGGCCGCGTACTTGCGCGCGATCTCCTCGACCTGGTCGACGTACCACCACGCCCTGTTGTAGACGAACAGCGACCGCCGCACGTTCTCCGGCGCCCCGTTGCGCTTGAGCATCTTCGCCGCGCCCAGGATGGCGTCGGCGGGGTTGTAGATGTCGGCCCATCCGTCGTCGTCGCCGTCCGAGGCGTACCCGTTGAACTTCGACGGGATCGGGATGCGCTTGGCGCCGCCCCATGTGCTCACGAGGAACTGCATCGGCCCCGCGGCACCCGCGTAGTTGGTCCCGCTCTGCACGCCTGGCAGCGTCGAGCGTCCGTGGTCCGTCTCGCGCTTCCCCACGGCGGCCAGGATCGTCCACTGGACGCCGATCTTCTTGCCGAACTTCTGATAGAGCGCCAGATATTCGGCGGGGATGTCTGCGGTCGCCCCCTCCGAGGCCTGTTCGTCCTGCTGGGTGACCTCCTCGCAGTCGGGCAGGTCGCCGCCGCCGAGGAAGGAGGGGAAGCCGGTCATCAGCATCGGGGACATGATCAGCGTCACCAGTACGAGCCCGGCGAGGCCGAGCGCCCCGACGATCTTCGTGCGGGAGGAGAGCTTCACCCGGTGCTGTCTCCATCCTGCCCCTGGTCGGCGGGCTGCAGGTCGAAGACCCGCCAGTCGGAGCCCATCTGCTGCACGGTCACCGCGTAGTCCTCGTCGCGTCTGGTCGGCCCGCTCTTGGCGGACACCTCCCTGGTGCCGGTGACGACGAAGACGATCGAGGTCCTGTCGACCTGCCTGATCTCCTTGACCTTCGCGGTCGCCTGCGAGACCACCTCGTCCGTCCTGTTCGCCTCGACGGTGCCCGGCGAGGTGACGGTGCGCGTCAGCACCTCGGCCAGGTCGGCCGTGGTGAACACCTTCAGCCTGCCGGCGTAGGCGGCGGGCTCCTCGTCGTAGCGGAAGGTGCCGTAGGCGGCGGCGAAGCGCACCGCGAGGTCCGCCGCCGCGGCCAGCTCCTGCTTGGTCATCGGCAGGTAGGAGTAGATGTCGAAGGGCGCGTCGCTCGCCGTGGCCAGCGGGGTGGCGACGGCGGGCGACCCCGATCCCGTACGGCCCGCCGCCTCCTGACCGGCGGCGGGCACGGGAGCCTCCGAGTCCGGCCACATCGTCACGAAGAGCCCGACCGCCGCCAGCACGAGCACGATCGCGGCGAAGGCCAGTCCTCTCCTGTCACCCGGCTGTGCCATCGTCAGTCCTTGTCGGGGCTACTGGGCCGCAGCCAGAACGGCACCGGCGGCTCGTCACTCCTGCCCTCGCCCTTACGGCTGGGCAGCCACAGCGGCGGCGGCTCCGACGACCGGGCCTGCGGCACGTCGGCCGGGCGACCGCCACCGGACGAGCCGCCGGACCCACGCGAGCCCGACGAGCCCGACGAGCCGGAGGAACCGCGCGAGCCCGATGAGCCGCGAGAGGGGGACGAGCCCGATCCGCCGCCGAACAGGCCACCGGACGAGCGGGTGCCGCGGCCCGCGCGCGAGCCGCCCGCCGTACCGCTGGATCCGCCGCCGCCTCTGGAGGCCCAGCCGCCGCCCGACCTGCCGCCGAACCAGCCCGAGCCGCGGGACCCGCCGGAGCCCGAGCCACCCGAGCCGCCGGTCCTGGGCCCGGCGGAGGCGGACCCGCCCGAGGACGCGGCCGTGGGGGCGCCCGACGGGGTGGGGCCGCCCGTGCCGGTGCGCGCCGGCCGCGTGGGACGGCCGCCCGGGCTGAGGTTGAGCGGGGGCGCGGCACCTGTGCGCTGCGCGGGAGCAGGTCTGGCGCCCTGCTTCCCCTCGGCGTCGGTGGCGAGCGGCGCGGGCACCCTGGTGCCGGACGACGCGTTCGCCGCGGCCCCCTCCTCGCCCCTGACCCTGCCCTGCGCGACCGCGGCGCCCACGGCGGCCGTGGCCCCCGCGGTGCCGCCCGCGGCGGCCGCCTGGATCATGGGCTCGGCCTTGCGCAGGCCCCAGCGCCCCGCCTTGGTGACGGCGACAGGCGGCAGCGTGTTCGCCGCGCGTTCCAGGATCGGCGAGGACGCGGCCTCGCCGAGCATCCTGGTGGTGAGCGTGTGACCGTTCATCGAGGCGAACAGGTGCTGGAACGGCCGCCGGTAGAAGAACACGGCGATCGTCAGCAGCGCCATGAACAGGATCTGCATGCCCCACGGCAGCGCGGTGGAGATGATCAGCGCGTAGCCGTACACCAGCACGCCGAGCACCAGCGCGAGCACGGCCTGTCTGAGCAGCATGCCGACCAGCATCTCGACCCAGCGCATCGCGATGATCCGGCCGCTGCCCGGATGGACGCCGATGAGCAGGAAGACCGGCCCCATGATCAGCAACAGCAGGAAGCCGACCTTGAGCATCAGCAGCGAGACCGCCACCAGGAAGATCAGCAGCCCGGCGATGAGGGCGGCCAGCAGCGCGCCGATGGCGATGCCGAGCCTGCCGCTCCAGTCCTTGCCCTGGAACAGGAAGTAGATGGGTGTCGTGCGCAGCTTCTCGGCGATCTCGGCGTAGGCGGCCTGATGGGCGTTGCTGTTGGGCGTCTGGCCGCCCTGCTCGTCCTTGTCGATCGCCTGGATGTCGAGGAGCTTGGCGCCGAAGTCGCGGATGACGGGCGCGTTGGGGTCGGAGGTGCCGAACTGGCCGACCAGCCAGGGCTTGCAGACCAGCGTGGACCACAGCGCGTCGGCGTTCTGGTCGACGCCCGGCACGCCGGTCCTGGCGTAGCCGCCGTCGGCCGGCTTCTCGCCCGTGGAGCCCTTGGTGGGCAGGCAGGAGGTGCCGCCCGCGCCCGGCAGCCCGGAGAACGCCTGGTTGACGACCTCGGTGGTCTTGTCCGTGACGATCTTTCCGAGCCCGGTGAAGTCGCCGGGACGGCTGAAGAACCACACGGCGACGGTGACCGCGAGGACCATCCAGACGACGGCCTCCGTGGTGACCGACGCCCTGCGCCTGAACAGGCCGTACCAGGCCAGCCAGATGGCGGCCAGGATGATGATCGGCTGCAGGAACGGCCAGTACATGGCGGCCGCGAGGTTCTCGACGATGTCGTCGACGACGTCCTTGATGGACTGCAGCGGGCCCTCGGTGGCCGCGGCCTGGTAGGTGGTGATCGTCAACCGGTCGACGGCCTTGGCCCAGTCGAAGATCATGTTCGCCCACGAGTTGCCGAGCATGGCGGCCACGTCGCTGCACCCGAGGTCGTCGGTGTGCCAGAACTGGCCGGTCATGCCGTAGCGGGCGTAGTTGGTGGTCGCCTGCGGCGCCGCCGTCCCGTCGGGCGGCGGGGCTTGCAGCAGGCCGTCGACACCGCTGCCGACGAGCTGCGGGGCGAGGTCGGGTGAAAGGTCACAGAACGGAGCGGCGGCGGCCGCCGTGCCCGAGGGCAGGGCGAGCGGCAGCGCGAGGATGCCGAGCAGCAGCACCAGCGCCAACGTCAGCCGCCGACGTAGTCGGCCCTTCATGAACGTACCTCCTGCGCTCCTGTCACTCCCCCGCGATTATGATCATGCACGTTCTCCCCGGGTTTGTCGTGCGTCGGGTTCGTGTCGAGCCACCGCAGCAGTTCCTCGGAGATCAGGTCTACGCCGATGCGGCCCGCTCTGCCATCGAGATCACGGAAAATGCATTCGCCGTTGCCGAGAGATCGCAGAACGGCCTTGTGCTCCTCCGAGGCCTCCACGCCGAGCAAGGCCATGACGTGGTCGACCTCCACCCGTTCGGTGGAGCGGAAGGCGAAGACCGAGGAGAGACAGTTGGTGACCTGCTCGTTGAGGAGGTCTCCCGCGTTCTGCGAGACCAGGACGAGCGCGGTGTTGCGGGAGCGGCCCATCCGGCTGACCTCGGGCACCAGCTTGGCGCCCTCGGGCGTGGAGGTGATCGCCCACGCCTCGTCGAGGAAGATGGCCTTGGGGGCGCGCCTGTCGAGGCCGTTCATCAGCCTGCGGGCGAACTGCGAGACGAGGTAGAGCAGCGCGACCGACAGCCGCTGCTCGTAGGAGTAGTCGTCCCGCGTCGTCGTGGCGTCGGGCAGGGTGAGTCCGCCGAGCGTGAAGACGGTCGTCCAACCCTCGGAGTCGATCTGGTCGCCGCCCGACGCGTCGAAGCACAACCTGGCCAGGTGCATCTCCGACATCGAGCGCAGCACCGCGCCGAGGTTCTTCGACGCGGCGTCGTCGGCCTGCTCCAGGAAGTCGACGACCTTCCCGAGCGAGGGGTCGGGCGCGTTGGAGACGGCCGCCACCGCCTGGATCATCGCCGACTCGCGCTCCTCCGACATGCGCGGCAGCAGCAGCCTCAGCGTCTCGGTGGCCATGGTCTTCTTCGCCGCGATGTCGTCGCCGAAGGAGAACGGGTCGAGCAGCCCCGGCGCCGCCGACCCCAGCGGGATGATCCGCGCCTTGCGCTCGCGCTTCTGCAGCAGCCGTACCAGCGACTCGGCGTCGCCCTTGGGGTCGATCACCGCGACCGTGACCCCGCGCAGCGCCATCTGGTAGATCATCAGCAGCGCCAGCGTCGTCTTGCCGCCGCCCGGCTCGCCCGTGACCGCGATGGCGGTCGGCCTGTTGCGCGAGGCCGCCACCAGCGGGTCGAAGTGCACGATGCTGCGGGCGCGGCCCACGGTCTCCCCGATGTAGGGACCGTGCCAGCCCGCGTCCGTCTCGATCCTGTCGCCCAGGTCCACCGTCGCCGTCGCCATGCCGCCGGCGATCGTGCGCAGCGGCTGGCGCTGGGCGTAGGCGTTGACGGTCACCTTCTCACCCGGCAGCGCCTCGCAGAACAACGAGAACTGGTCGCCGGTCGAATTGACGATGTCGATGCCCATGTCGCGGTAGTGCTCGATGACCGCCTCGACCCGCTGCAGGCAGATCTCCTCGGTCGGGGCGCTCACGATCAGCCGGTGCCAGCCGTACACGAAGGGAAGCCGTTCCTTCGTGATGCCGTGCTCCAGCATGCGCGCCGCGTCGATCTGCTCGGCGAGCGCGATCGGCGCCTCCGCGCCGGCCTCCCGGATGTGGATGTCCATGTCGCGGGCGTGGGCGAGCTTGCGGGCGACGTCCTTGGACGCCTTGACCGGCGGGATCAGCCGCATCCTGCTGGAGACCTCCACGGGGAAGGGCAGCTGGTCGGCGAAGTGCATCCACGGCTCGCCGTCAGGGAAGGGCATCAGGTCGGGGAACCGGGCGAAGGACAGGTGCGCCACATAGGAGTCACCCTGCGGCTGCACGATGCGCAGGAACGACCTGCCGTTGTGGATCTGCCCTTCGACGAGCGACTCGATCTCTCCCCTGCCCCAGCGCCGCTTCGGGCTGGCACTGGCCGGCGGGTCGCCGAGCGAGGCCGTCGCCGCGTGCCTGAACAGCCACGCCACCTCACTCGACGTGGCGTGGCGGGCGTAGAGGGCGCTGGAGGCCAGCGCCCTGCCGAGCCGTTCGGCGTGCTCGGTCCACCTGGTGATCTCGCCGTCGGGCACGTGATCGTCATCGAGCCCGAGCGCCTTCTCGCTGCGCTGGTAGAACCCGAACAGCTGTGACAGCACGCCGGTGCCGAGCTGGCGGCCGCGCGGGCCGAGCCGTACGCCGAGGTAGACCTCCTTGGACCAGAAGTCCTTCGCCCAGACGTGCCGGTACATCTCCTCCAGGTAGTCGCGCCAGCCCGGCCCCTCGTCGGAGGTGGCGTTCAGCGCCATCGCCCATTCGGCCGCGGGGTAGGTGCGGTGCGCGACCCTGAGGTGCACCTCGGCGTCCGGCATGCGGATGGCCGCCAGCGCGATCGTGATGTTGGTGGCGAGCGCCTCACGCTCCTCCGGCGTGACGAACTCGTAGCTGACGGTCGGCAACCTGAAGTAGGCCCACGCGGAGCCCTCGGTGAGCAGGATGCGGTCGTCGAAGTATCGGACCGCCAGGCGCTGATGCGCCCGCGTCGCCCTGCTCATGCCGCCCCCTCAGCGCATGAGCCTCGCCGGTCGGCGAGAAGACTGCTCTCCAGACCGCCATACCTCCGTCGTGCCGGTCGCCCGATGCGACTGGGTGCCCGGGGGGTCACTGCGCCACTTCCTCCTCGCTGGGACGTGTGCTCTGTGCTGATGCGAAACCCGCGATCACGACCCCGGCCAGGGCGAGGTAGGCCCGCCGTCCCGCCGGTCGCAGCTGTCCTGGCTCCACGGGCTCGGTGCCGCCCTGCGCCAGCTCGTCCTCCCACGGCACCCTGACGATCGCCCTGCACCTTCCGCGGGCCACCGCCTCGGCCTGCTCCACGTCGGTCATGCTCCGGCGGCTCACGCCGTTGACCACCATGACCGCGCGCCTGCGCAGGTCGGCGCAGCCGTGGCCGTCGAGCCACTCGTACGTCATCGCCACCGCCTCCGCCGCGTCCTCGCTGGCGGGGACGACGAGCACCAGCTGGTCCGCGTACGGCAGGACCCGCGCGGCCAGCGCGGGCGCGGGGTCGACGACGGCCAGCTTGTAGTGATGGTCGAGCAGGCGCATCGCCTGGCCGAGCCGCTGGTCGGAGTAGAGCGTGCGGTCGGCCAGCCGCTGCTCGGCGCCGATGTCGGTGTCGGCCGCCACGACCTCCAGACCGCTGCCCGTGCGGGTGGTGAACGCCCGCATGCCGAGGTAGCCGCTGATCTGGCCGAGCCCCGACAGCAGGCTGGTCAGCGTCTCGGGCGACTCGGCCTTGATGCGGCTGGTCAGCGTGCTGCCGCCGGTGCTTGCGTCGACGGCGAGGACCCGGTCGTCGCGGTAGTGGGCGAGGGTGTGGCCGAGCATCAGCGCGGTCGTGCTCTGGCCCGCGCCGCCGGTGCAGCCGAGCACGACGACCCGCCTGCTGCCGCCGAACACCGCTCGCGTCCGCGCCTCGTCGATCTCCGACCCGTCCGTACGGCTGCCGCCACCGCCCACGACCACCTGGGCGAGCCTGCGCCAGCCGCCGGAGGAGTCGCGCCCGACGACGGACTCGACCCTGCGCACGCGGGGCTCGTTGCGCGCCCCTGGAACGGCGGTGCCGGGCGTGGCGGGGGCCTGGACGGCCCTGATGTTGAGCGGCGGGGCGCCCTGCGCGGGCGGGGACGCCGGTCGAGGAACAGGGCGGCGTTCGGCGGGCGCCGTGGGGAGCGGCGGCTGCGCGGATCGCTCGGCCGGGGACCGGGATGGCCGCTTGCCCTGACCGATCGACGGGATGGTGGGCTTGACCTGCCCCTGGAACACGACGGCGGTCGTCAGCGGCGGCTGACCCTTGCGGTGCTGGTCCCTCGCCTGGTCCTCGGCCTGCCGGGCATCGTCGGCGCGCCTCGGGCCGCGCTGCGGCACGCCGGTCGCCGCGGGGGGCTCGAAGGTAGGAGGCAGCTCGGGCAGCGAGGCCGGCGAGTGGCTCTCCACCTCCTCGGGGCCCTGGTGGACGGTCGGTAGCTCGACCTGCCCGTCTCCGGCCTGCCGATCCGCGGCCTGCTCTCCGGCCTGCCGGTCCGCGATCTGCTGGTCCGCGATCTGCTGGTCCGCGATCTGCCGGTCCGCGGCCTGGCGGTCCGTGGTCAAAGCGGCCGTGAGGGGCGCGGCGGGTGCTTCGAGCGCCGGCGCTTCGGGGACCGCAGACACGTCGGCGGCGGGCTCGGCGGACGCGTCGGCCGTAGCGGCCAGCCTGCGCAGCCTGCGGAGGGCCTCGGTGCCGATGGGCTTGGGGGGCATGGACGCCGACGCACCCGCCGTGGACCCCGGGTCAGCGGCGACGGACGCCGACGCCGGAGAAACGGCGGCGGACGTGGACGCCGGAGAAACGGCGGCGGACGTCGACGCGGCGGACGGCGCCTCCGGAGAAGCGGCGGTGGACGCCGACGCGGCGGACGGCGCCTCCGGAGAAGCGGCGGTGGACGCCGACGCGGCGGACGTCGACGCCGGGGCGTCGGGGGCCGGTGTCCTGGCGGCCCCGGGCTCGATCCTGGAGCCCCAGCGAGTGGACCCTCTCTCGGCCTTCTTCGCATGCCCGCGAGCAGCCGCGGTTCCGGCCTCCCTGGCGCCTCCACGGGCGAGCCCGGACCCGGACCCGGCCTCCTCCGCGTCCTCGCGGGCGAGCCCGGCTCCGGCTTCTCCCACGTCCTCGCGGGCGGGCCAGGCCCCGGCTTCTCCCGCGTCCTCGCGGGCGAGCCTGGACCCGGCTTCTCCCGCGTCCTCGTGGTCGGCCTCGTCGCTCATCGGAGGAGCCGGGGCATCGGGCAGGCCCGTATCTCCGACCACGTGCTCGGCGGTGCGCGCGACCTCCACGACCAGTCCGTCGCCAGGCGCGGGATCGGGGGTGACCTCCACCCGCAGGGGGACGGAAGCCAGGTCCGCGTGCCGTACAGGCGAGAGCGACGCGTCGAGCTCGGTCTGGAGCAGGGCGGGGGCGACGCCGTGGCGGCGGCCGGTGGAGCCGCCCCAGGCGGGCCGCGCGGGAGCGGTCTCGGCGACGGGCGCGCGTGTGGCCGCCGCGGCGGCGGCGGCTACGGCGGGACGCACCTGGCGGGACCTGGCGACGGCGGGGGCGGCATGGCGCTTGCGAGCGGCCGCGCGTGCCTTCGCCCTGGCGGGAGCGGGGGCCGCGCGCCAGACCCGGCCGGAGAAGGTCACGGTCTCGGGCTCGCCCGCGGGCGCCATGCGGCACCATGAGCGGGGCTCGCCCATGTACCGCAGCTGCGACTGCATGAGCTCGGTCAGCCGCTTGTTCTCGATGACGGGGCGGGTGGACAGCCACGTCACGATGCCGGGCGGTACGAGATAGAGCACGTGCCACGGCGCCTCGAAGCCGATGCCGACGAGCCAGAGCAGCACGGACCATGGAGCGAGCACGCCGACGAACACGCCGATCCAGACGATGGGGAGCGGCATGGGCAGCCGTAGGTCGTACAGCTTGTAGAGCCGCTTCTCGATGCGCCAGATGTTCGTATAGGTAGGCAGGTCCATGCGGTCCTCCTCTCCGCCCTCGCTCGCAGCCGCCGCTGCCTTTCGTTCAATGACCGCACCAAGGCGGTCTCAACCCTCCCGATACCGACAGGGAGCGGTGCTCACTTGATGCCGAGAGCCCCCGCGATCGCCCTAGCTGTGACTTCGATGATGTTGGGAACGTAGAAGATCACGCCGATCGCCACAGCGAGAATCAGGAACTGTACGAATCTCGTGATCTCGCGTGTGAAGAGGAAGAACAGCGCGACGACCGAGACGACGACGAGGAAGAGCGGGGCGAAGAACCCGCGTAGGAAGTTGGCGAGCCCACCGGTGTCGAGACCGGTGGGGGCGGGCGACGGCGTCGCCAGTTCTATCAAGCTGAGGATGAGGGTCTTCATCTAGGGTCCTCCCGGGGGGTATCGATCAGCAGCGTGGTCGTGCGTCTATCCAACGGCCCGACCGGCACCGCGGATGTCTTCGACGTACCATTTGTCGCCCTGCTTCTCGACAGTGAGGCGGTAGGCCTGCTCGAGGCGTCCGCCGACCGCGCCCGGCTCGGTGGCGCCGGGCGTGGCTGAGGGAGTCGCGCCGGTCGGCACGCCCCACACCACGACTGCCTGGATCTCTCTGGTGGCACCCCCCACAGGCACCACGACGCTCTTGAGCTCGATGAAGGTGAAGGCCCCTCCGAAGCTCGGCAGGCTCTTGCCGGCGACCAGGTAGCGGGACAGGTCGGAGCTGCCGTCGGCGTAGGCCTTGAAGAAGCCCTGCAGCTGCGGTCGCAGCTCGGCCTCCGCCGCCTCGTCGCCCTCGGGCTGGGCCACCTGGGGCAGCTCGGCGGCTCCGGGAGCGGGCAGCAGCGCGGGATGGCCGGAGACCACGAACCGACCGCCCGAGTAGAAGACGGGCACCGACAGCAGGAACCTGCGGGCGCCCGACTGGAAGGCCAGCGTGACGATCGCGTTGCTGGCGTCGACGGTCTCCACCCCGAAGGGCTGCAGGTTGGCGGCGAACATGCGGCCGTAGCCGTCCCAGCCCCACTGCGGGTCCTCGGTGCTCGGCAGGTACGGCGCGAGCTGCCTGCTGCGCTGGTCGAGCTCCTCCGACTTCATGTTCAGGTAGATGCTGGCGAACTGGGTCGCGAACGCGGAGGCGCGCTCGGCGGGAAACGCCTGACTCGTCGGAGAGGGAACGTTCGCCGTGGGAGTACCTGACTGAGTGAATCGCTCAAATGGTGCACGAACCCCATTGACCACGATAACTACGATAAGCGCCCAGAGAATGGCGCGGCCGGTCCAGACGAGCCAACGTCCGCCGCCTCCCGTCCAACCGCCGCGCTTGGCCGTGCGCCGGTCGCCGGGAGGAGCCTGGTCGAACTCTGGGTATGCCGAAAGCTCGGGGTCGCCAGCGATCCGAGGACCGTGCTGGACGGTTGACCTACGAGCCATCACGCCTCCGCTCGCGCCGATCCCCCCGGCTGGCGCGATGTCGCATCATCCGTGGCGAAGCAGTCACCCTATCGAGTCCCGCCAATTGTTCCAGGAAAGCCACGCCCATGCTGCAGGCATCGCCGCGTGTGGGCAAACCGAGTGCGCATGACTGGCCGGAGTGCCAGTTCCTGTCCCTTTCGTGTGGAATTGGCATTTGACCTGGCCAGACATGGGGAAGGCATTACCCGATGGCCAGAGATTGCTGTCCAAAGGGCATAGGCACTGTCTCGAACCACACATTTGGTATAGGCGGCGGCTCGCGCTTGCGTGCGGCCTGGTCAGAGGGGGTGCTCAGGCGGTCTCGGGGCCGTCCACGGGATGCAGCCGGCGGCGAGTTCGCAGATCGATCACCCTCGGCGCGTCGTTCTGCGGCTTGACCCGGTCGAGACGACCCCGCAGATCGGCGAGCATGGCCTGCGCGTCACGGTGGCGCATCCGGCGCATGACCTCTTCCCGCTCCTCCATCTTCCTGCGGAGGTAGGCCTCCCTGTTGACGCGCAGGCCGTACATGAGCTCGACCCTGAGCAGGGCGAGCTCCTCCTCCAGGCTGATGCTCGCCAGCGCGGGGGTGGTGGGGCGTCGGTTCCGCAGCATGCGACGAATCATGATCTGTCCTCCCGAGTCAGCGTCATCGCCGTGACGATTCGACGCGCCAGGGTTGGAAGGGGTTGACGCCCCATGCTGTCCCGGTTTCACCGGACTCGTGGATAGTCGTCGCCCTTGGGGCTTCCGGGAGCCCCGGGACCTCGCGGCCTTCCCTTCTGAGTGAGGGGTCCCTGAGCGAGACGACAAGGCCCTTGAGCTTCGAGAACGGGAGGAAGATCGCGCTGGTCCGCGTCGAGCGGCGCCTGTCAGTCGATGTCGAGGCGGGCGAGCTCGCGGCGCGAGCGAATGCCGAGCTTGCGGAAGGCCCGGTAGAGGTGGTGCTCGACCGTCCGAGGGCTGAGGAAGAGCTGCGCGGCGATCTCCCGGCTGGAACCTCCTTCCACCGCCAGGCGAACCACCTGCACTTCCTGTGAGGTGAGCCGATCCAGCAGGTTCGCGGCGGTGGGCTCGGCCTGCGACAGGGTTTCGCCCGTGGCGTGCAGTTCGGCCCGCGCCCGCTCCAGCCAGGGCACCGCGCTCAGCCGCTCGAAGACGGCGAGCGCGGAGCGGAGCTGTGCCCGCGCGTCGCTGCGCCGCTTCGCCCGCCGCAGCCACTCTCCGTACAGCAACTCGGTACGCGCCTGCTCGAACGGCCTGTCAACGTGCCTGTGCGCCTCCAGCGCGCGCACGTAATCCGCCTCGCTCCCGCTCACCAGGGCACGGCAGCGGCTGCTCACGGCCTCTGCCCACGGCTGGCCTCCGGCCCGCGCCCACGCCTCCAACCGGCGCAGCGGCTCGGCGGCCCGCGTCGGTTCGCCCAGCCGGACGGCGGCCTCCACCTGATCAGCGGCCGCGACGAGCAGCCCCGAGGCGTGCCTCAGCGGCCCGCGCATGGCGGCCTCCAGCCGGTCGAGCGCGGCGGCGTAGCGACCCAGCCCCAGGTCCAGCAGGCTCAGCGCGGTCGTGCCTGCCATGCCGCCGGTGTCAGGCGCGCTGCTCGCCAGCCGCACGCAGCGAGCCTCATCGCCCTCGATGGCAGCGATCTTCGCCAGCACCGAGTAGAGCTGCGGAACCCGCTGTTCAAGCCCGGTGTCGCGGGCCAGCCGTACCGCCTCCTCGATGGACGCCTCGGCGTCGCGATGCCGCCCGGCCGCCACCTGTACGCCCGCCAGGTCCTGCAGCCTCTGCGGCAGCGCGCCGACGAGGCCATGGCGACGGCAGTGCGCCACATCCGCCTCGGCCAGCTCGGCGGCGGCCTCGTCAGCGCCGAGGATCATCGCGCAGAGCGTGGCCCATGAGATCGTCAAACCTCCGGCCAGGCGGATCGCTCCCTCCTCGAACGTCTCCGGCCTTGCCGCCCCTGGCGGGAAATCCGCCTCCGGCCGGGAGGCACGCGCGACGAACTCCGTCAGCAACGGCAGGCCACGCGTATAGTCCTCCTGCACCAGAGCCGCCATCCCGAGCACCATGGGGTCGGGCCATCCCATCTCCGACAGCCGCTGAGCCGCGCCCAGGATCGCCTCACGGTCGCCGTGGAACCAGCCGTAGCCCGCGCCGGCGCGCAGCATCGACACGGCCTGCTCCTGCGCCGCGTGCGCCGCCCCCTCGGCCAGCACACGAGCGGCCAGCCGCCGCTCGCCCACCTCGAACTCCACCACCGCACGCACGGGCGCCAACGTGGCCAGCCGCTCCGGGTCGTGCACCAGCCGCTCGGCCTGCTCGACAAGGCTCACCGCGCGGGTCGCGTGGCCGACGGACAGCGCCAGCCACGCCGCCTCCCCCAGCCGCACCGCCTGTGTCGGCGGCTCCGGGCTGAGCCACGCGGCCTGCTCGTACAGCCCTGACGCGGCGGCGTACGCGGTGCGGCCGCGCGCGCGCTCGGCCGCGCGGGCGATCTCATCGGAAACCTGCTCGTCCGCCGACGTCGTCGCCGCGGCTAGATGCCGGGCCCTGCAGTCCTCGTCGCTCGCCACCGCCGCCAGCGCCCGGTGCACAGCGACACGGCGCGCCAGCGGAGCGCCTTGGTAGGTGGCGGTAGCGATCAGGGGATGACGGAACGTCACGACGTTCGCGGTGACGTCGACCAGTCCTGCCTGCTCCGCCTCCGCCAGGTCCTCCAGCCCGACCCCCAGCGCCGCGGCCCCGCCGAGCAGCGTGGGCAGATGCCCGCGCCCCTCGGCGGCGACCGTCAGCATCATCTGGCGCGTCTTCTCGGGCAGCACGCCGATCCGCGACCGGAAGGAGGCGAGTACCCGGTCAGGGACCGGCATCGGCCCGGCCACGGAGTGGTAGGGGCGCTGCATGGCGGCGAACTCGATGAGCGCCAGCGGGTTACCCGCCGCCTCGTCGACCACCTGCTCGCGCGAGGCGGGCGCGAGCCCGCGGTCTGTCAGCAGCGAGGCCGCGTCCTCGGCGGACAGGCGCGACGGCCTCAGCTCGGGAATTCCGGCCGCGACGAAACCCTCCTCGCGCGCGGCGAACAGCAGCGCGACCCCTTCCGCCGACATCCTGCGCGCGGCGAAGAGCAACGCGTCGGCGGCGGCCTCGTCCAGCCAGTGCGCGTCGTCCACCAGGCACAGGAGCGGGCCTTCCTCGGCGACGTCCGCCAGAAGGGTCAGGACGGCCAGCCCCGACAGGAACCTGTCCTGCGGACCCGGCCACCGTGCCTCACCTGGCACGAGCACGGCCCGCAGCATGTCGGCCTGAGGCCCAGGCAGGGCGCCGAGCCTGTCCCGCACCGGCCAGAGAAGCTGCACGAGCCCGGCGAAGGCGAGATCGGCCTCGGCTTCGATCCCGGTGACCGACAGCGTGCGCAACCCCTCACCGGTCGCGTACTCGGCGGCCCAGGCCAGCAGCGCCGACTTGCCGATCCCTGGCTCCCCCCGGACGACCAGGCCGCCGCTCCGGCCGTCTCGTGCCGCATCGATGAGGGTCCGGAGCTCGGCTCGTTCACGTTCCCTGCCGTACAGCAACCCAGCACCCCGCCCCGTCGATACGCACACCGACCACCGTACGTAGATACCGAAACATTACCGATTCGCCGCGTATTCACCGCTTCATAGCGTCGGACCAGCGGAAATGCCGACACGAAATGTGAGGAAGACGTGAGCGAGCTTCTCAAGCCGGTGACCCTGGGCCACCTGGATCTGCCCAACCGCCTCGTCATGGCACCGATGACCCGCAGCCGCGCTCGCGGCGGCCTGGTGGACGAGCTGACGGCGGAGTACTACGGCCAGCGCGCCGGCGCGGGACTGATCATCACAGAGGGAACCCAGCCCTGCGTCTTGGGCCAGGGCTACATCGACACTCCCGGGCTGCACTCGCCGGAGCAGGCGGCGGCCTGGCGGACGGTCACCGACGAGGTACACCGTGGTGGTGGCCGTGTCTTCGTCCAGCTCATGCACGCGGGCCGGATCGGCCACCCCTGCCTCTATCCCGGTGACGCACTGCCCATGGGGCCCTCAGCCGTCCCCTCCGGGGAATGCCTCTACACGCCGCAGGGTCCGCTGGACCACCCCACTCCGCGCCCCATGACCATGGACGACATCGCCTGCGCCATCGAGGAATTCGTGACCGCGGCCCGATACGCGATGGACGCGGGATTCGACGGGGTGGAGCTGCACGGCGCCAGCGGCCACCTCATTCACCAGTTCCTGTCGGACAACACCAACCGGCGCACCGACGCCTACGGCGGATCCGTGGAGCGGCGCATCCGGTTCGCCATGGAGGTGGTACAGGCCGTCGCCGACGCCATCGGCCCGGCACGCACCGGGATCCGCCTCTCGCCGGGCATCACCTACAACGGCATGGACGAGAGCGACTCCGAGATCCTCTATCGCGAGCTGGCGCGCGCGCTGGCGCCGTACGAGCTGGCGTATCTGCACGTCTCGGAGAACGACACGCGCGGCATCACACAGCTGCTGCGCGCCGAATGGCCTGGCACGCTCGTGCTCAATCCGCACCCGAGGGGTGGGGGCGAGCCCGCGACCGTGCGGGAGGGGGCGGAGGCGCTCCGGTCAGGGCTCGCCGACGCGATCTCTTTCGGGCGGCTCTGGCTGGCCAATCCCGATCTGCCCGCCCGCGTCGAGGCAGGGGGGCCGTACGCCGAGGCCGACACCACCACCTTCTACGGCGGCGACCATCGCGGCTACACCGACTATCCGACGCTGACGATGGCGGATTCCGATGAGTGATGGCTCCCTCACCGGCCGCCCGGGTGCGCCGGACAGCGGACCGCGCACCGCACGGGCCGGCGGATCCCGTGACGTGCCGGTGAGCGCGCCCCCGCACGAGCGCGACGTCACGCGCGGCGGCGTCCCGGCGGTGTTGCTGGCGCTGATGGCGGGTCCGATGTCGTTCGGAATCGCAGGGCCGACGTTGGTCCTGCCCCACGCGGCTCGCGAGCTCACCCTCAGCGTCGGGGCGTTGACCTGGCTGGTCACCGCGTTCGGGTGGGCCATCGCGGTCGGCACCCCGCTGCTGGCGGGCCTGCAGAACCGTCGCGGCGCACGCATGGCGCTGCTGACCGCCACGGCGCTGGTGCTCCTGGGCGCGGTCCTGGTGATGACCGCCTCCGCCCTGCCGTTCCTCATGGCCGGCAGCGCGCTCCAGGGTCTCGGGACCGCCGGGCTCACCACCATCGCCATGAGCCTCACCGGCTCGCCTCGCGCGATGGGCCTGGTCACGGCCTCACTGGCGACGATCGGCGCGGCCGCCCCGTTGATCGGCGACGTCGTGTCCGATCAGCTGGGCTGGCGGGCCGCGCTGGCCCTGCCCGTGCTCAGCGTGGCCTGTGTGCCGTTCGTGCTGCGCAGGCGACCGGTCACGCCGGTGTCCGGCAGGCGGTTCGATCTGGCCGGCATGGTGCTGCTGACGGCCATGGTCACGGCGCTGGTGTTCGTCCCGCACTCCTGGCAGGCGGCCGTGGGCGCGGCGGCGGTCATCGGGCTGCTGCTGGCGCTGCGCCTGCGCGCCAGGCCCGACGGTTTCGTCCCCCTGGCGGTCGTCCGCGCTCCGGCCTTCCTGATCGCGGCCGGGTTGGCGTTCCTGCTGGCGGTGGTCAACTTCGGGTTGATCTACGCGCTGCCGCCGTTGCTGACCGCGAACGCGGGCTGGAGCAGCGGACAGGTCGGGCTGGCCATCACCTGGCCGTTGCTGTTCGGCGGGCTCGTCTCGTACGCGGTGATCGCGATGACCGAGCGGAGTCCCTTCCTCGTCCCGGCCGTGCTCTTCGTGGTGCTGGCGGGGATCGCGACGGTGACCGCCGCCCTCAGCGTCGCCCCGCTGGCGCTTCTGTCCGCCCAGGCGCTCGCCTCGCTGGCCGCCGCCTCAGGGCAGGGAGTGTTCGCGAACCGCGCTCGCGCGGCCGTTCCCGGAGGGCAGGAGCCGGCGGCCATAGGCCTGTACAACCTGGCCTACCTGCTCGGCGCCGCCTTCGGCCCGGCCATGACCACCCTGATGGCGGGTTGAGCCCCACCCCCTGAACCCAGGAAGGGAAACACATGTCTGCCCACGCTTCGCAGGCGGGAGCGAGGAAGTGGATGGGGCTCGCCGTGCTGGCTCTGCCCACCCTGCTGATCTCTCTCGACCAGAGTGTGCTGTTCCTCGCCCTCCCGCACCTCGTGGAGGCGCTGAGCCCCACCGGGACACAGACGCTGTGGATCATGGACGTCTACGGCTTCCTCATAGCGGGCTTCCTCGTCACCATGGGCACGCTGGGCGACCGGATCGGCCGCCGCAAGCTCCTGATGATCGGCGCCACCGCCGTCGGCCTCACCTCGCTGCTGGCCGCCTACGCGTCCAGTGCGGAGATGCTCATCGCCACCCGGGCCCTGCTCGGCATTTCGGCGGCCACGCTGATGCCGTCCACGCTCGCCCTGATCAGCAACATGTTCCACGACCCGCAGCAGCGCGGCCGAGCCATCGCGGTGTGGGCCAGCTGCTTCATGGCGGGCACCGCGCTCGGCCCGGTCGTCGGCGGCGTCCTGCTCGAGTTCTTCTGGTGGGGCTCGGTGTTCCTGCTGGGCGTGCCGGTCATGCTGATCCTGCTGATCGCCGCGCCGATCCTGCTGCCCGAGTACAAGGACCCCGACGGCGGCAAGCTCGACCTGTTGAGCGTCGTCCTGTCGCTGGCCGCCATCCTGCCGATCGTCTACGGACTCAAGGAGCTCACCCGCCACGGCTGGGAGCCGCTGCCGCTCGTCGCCGTCGTCGTGGGCGCGGCGGTCGGCGCCCTGTTCGTCAGGCGGCAGCGCAACCTCACCCACCCTCTGCTCGACCTCGGACTCTTCCGCAGCGGCGCCTTCACGGCGGCGCTGGTGATCCTGTTGGTCTCGATGGTCGCCACAGGGGGCGGCTACCTGTTCATCACCGGGTTCCTCCAGATGGTGGAGGGACTCCCGCCGATGGCGGCGGGCCTGTGGATGGTGCCGTCGGCGATCGCGTCGATCGTCGCCGCCCAGCTCGCCCCTGCCCTGGCCAAGCGCTTCCCGCTCTCCCTCGTCATCGGAGTGGGCCTGCTCGTCAGCATGGTCGGCTATCTGCTGATCGTCTTCGTCGAGCCGGTGGGCGGCATGCCACTGATCGTCGCCGGATTCGTGACCGTCTTCTTCGGGGGCGGCCCCATCGGCGCGCTGGGCACCAACCTGGTCGTCGGCTCCGCCCCGCCGGAGAAGGGCGGCTCCGCGGCCGCGCTCTCCTCCATCAGCGGCGACCTCGGCGCTTCGCTTGGCATCGCCGCCCTCGGCAGCCTGGGCACCGCCGTCTACCGTGGCGTGGTCACCGTCCCTGACGGCCTGCCCGCCGGCGTCTCGCAGGCCGTCAGCGGCGGTCTCGAGCACGCGATCGTGGCGGCTCGCCAGCTGCCCGCCGAGACCGCAGCCAAGGCGCTGACCGCCGCGCGGGACGCCTACACCAGTGGGCTGAACACCATCGGCATCGTCTGCGCCGTGATCGCCGCCATCACCGCGGCGATCGCGCTGACCGCACTCCGCAAGGCCGGCGCGAGCTCACCGGCCGGCCCGCGACCGGGTCACACGTTGAAGCGGAACTCCACCACGTCTCGTGCTTAACTGCGGAGCCTGCGGTGCAGAGGGCCGCGCGACGGTCCGTGAGCGTCGCTATGCGGAGGCTCTCAGGGGCTCGAGGGCGGCTAGGACGAGGTCGAGGCCGAAGATGAACTCCTTCGCCGGGTCGTAGCCGGCAGCGACGAGCGCCGCGGCGGACTCGTTGAGGTAGGGGAACTCGTCAGGAGGAAGCTGGGGCAGGAAGACGTCCTCGGTCATGTCCGCGAGCTCATCGGCGGTGTCGAACGGCAGGCTGGCTTCCTGCAGGGCGAAACCGTAGACGTAGCTGTCGAGCAACCAGTTGGCGTGCGTCGCCATCAAGACCGAGAAGCCAGCCCTCCGCAGGCAGGCGGTGACCGCTTCGCGGTGGCGGAGGTTCGCGGGCCCCGGCGATGTCCGCGACTCCATCAGGCCGATCGCCCACGGGTGGCGTGCGAGAACCCGTCGGGCGGATACCGCCCGACGTCGCATCGCTGACTGCCAGTCGGTCTCTTCGGGCGGGAGCTCGATCTCCTCGAACACGACGTCGATCATGGCGTCCAGCAACTCCTCCTTGCTCGCCACGTAGTAGTAGAGCGACATCGCGCCCGCGCCGAGAGCGCCAGCCAGCCGGCGCATGCTCAGCCCGTCGACCCCCTCGCGGTCGGCGAGCCGGACCGCCTCGACCACCACCCGTTGCTTGCTCAGCCCCGCGTCTGACGCGACCTGGCGTCGTTCCCTCGCAGACACGGGTCTCCTCTCGCTCGCTCGAATGGCTTGACAATCGTCCAGCGTACGGTCATGGTACAGCGTACGATCGTAGTACAGCGTACGACGTACTATGTACGAACCAGCGAGAGTCGTAGCTCGGACGTGAGGAGGCTTCTGTGGGAATCGAACAGCGATCGAATGCCGGAGCACGCCTGGTGCCGGGGGGCGAGTCCGGCCGGGGCGACGACGATGCGGGCCGCCGGGCGGCACCGCTACGGCCCACCCTCAGTGCTCGAGTCGTCCGAGGTCGGGCTACCGCTGCCCGGTCGAGGCGATGTGCTCGTCCAGGTGGGCGCGGCCTCGGTACATCCCTGCCGCCACTCCGGCGGAGGGACCGCTCCTCTCGAAAGAAGAACCGATGACCATCCGAACGAAAACCCCGAACCTGCTCGACAACCCGCCGGTCCCCGTGCAGGCCAAGCTCGCCGCCGCGTGGACCAGCTTCATGTTCCTCTACATCTACGTCGACTACTTCCACCTCCACAAGCCCGGCGTCATCGACAAGCTCCGCGCCGGCGTCGTCTTTGAGTTCGACATCAGCCCGACGTTGTTGACCATGATGCTCGCGTCCGTGGCGATCCCGGCCCTGATGGTGATGCTCTCCATGACGCTGCCCGCCCGGGTGAACCGCGCCACGAACCTCGTCGTTGCATTGCTCTACATCCCCTACTCGGCGGTCAACGCGGCAGGGGAGTCCTGGGACTGGGCCTCCTTCTACGGCCTCTCCATCGGAGTCGAGGTGCTGCTCCTGGCCTTCATCCTGCGCTCCGCCTGGACCTGGCCTCGAACCCCCGCCGTCCCAGCCGGTCCCGCGACGACCGACCTTCGACAGGACATTCGACAGTAGGTATCCGTGTAAAGCCCTACGGCGTGAAGCCCGTGACCAGCTCAGTCGCGGTATACGCAGAGAACCTGCTCACGAACGGTCCGGTATCCGCGCGGGGGCTCACTGGCCGGTGGCCAACGCCCGTGATGGGGACCCTGCTGCCGGCAACCATCCTGGGGTCGTCGCGGCCCCGGACCCAGCCGCGGCGGGGAGGTCAAATGGCCGCTTGTTCGGCGTTCGGACCGGCAGTGGTGCCGGCATCGACGAACCGGCGAATCTTCAGCGACATAGAGCGACCTTCCGGTAGCAACGGTGGTGATCGAAGCCCCATCGCCAACCGGAAGGCACCCTGGGCCTGCTGCCGGTCGTCATCGTCACCGCCGCCAGCGTCCAGGACCGCGACGGCGCCAAACCCGCGCTGGAACGCCTGCGCGACTGGTACGAGCGGATCGCGCTGATCTGGGCCGACAGCGCCTACGCGGGCAAGCTTGTCACCTGGGCCAGGAAGCACGTCCGGCTCACCCTGGAGATCGTCGAACGCAGCGACGACGTCAGCGGCTTCGTGGTCCTGCCCCGCAGGTGGGTGGTGGAGAGGACGCTGTCGTGGATCTCCCAGCGCAGGCGGTGTGTACGTGACTATGAACGGTTATCCGAGCACCACGAGGCCATGGTCCTGTGAGCGATGATCATCCTCATGGGACGACGGCTCGCGCGATCCGCCTCTCCCAAGTCGCCCTGACGATCAGTTTGTACACGGGCACTCAGGAGCCTATGGGCGCGTACGAGCCCTGTCACAAGATTACTTTTTGGAACCAGAGGTTAGTCCGCTGCGGAACTCCACGACGTCGCCGTCACGCATCACGTAGTCCTTGCCCTCGATGCGGGCCTTGCCCGCCGACCGGGCGTTGGCGATGGACCCCGCGCCGACCAGGTCGTCGAAGGACACGACCTCCGCCTTGATGAACCCGCGCTGGAAGTCCGTGTGGATGACGCCGGCGGCCTCGGGGGCCGTGGCTCCCCTGCGGATCGTCCACGCCCGCGTCTCCTTGGGCCCCGCCGTGAGGTAGGTCTGCAGCCCCAGCGTCTCGAACCCGACCCGGGCAAGCTGCGACAGCCCCGACTCCTCCTGCCCCACCGACTGCAGCAGCTCCAGCGCCTCCTCGTCGGAGAGCTCCACCAGCTCCGACTCGATCTTGGCGTCGAGGAACACCGCCTCGGCGGGCGCCACCAGCTCCGAAAGCTGATCCCTGAGCGCGGTGTCGACGAGCTCGTCCGCGTCGAGGTTGAAGACGTAGAGGAACGGCTTGGCCGTCAGCAGGTGGAGGTCGCGAAGCTCGTCGCGGTCGAGCCCGCTCTCGAAGATCGTCTTGCCGGTCTCCAGCACCTTGAGCGCCGTCTCGGCGGCGTCGAGCGCCGCCTTCTTGTCCTTGTTGACCCGCGCCTCCTTCTGCAGGCGCGGGATGGCCTTCTCGACCGTCTGGAGATCGGCCATGATCAGCTCGGTGTTGATCGTCTCGATGTCGCGCCTGGGCGAGATCTCGCCGTCGACGTGCGTGACGTCGGGGTCACTGAAGACGCGGATGACCTGGCAGATCGCGTCGGTGTCACGAATGTTGGCCAGGAACTGGTTGCCCCTGCCCTGCCCCTCGGACGCGCCGCGCACGAGGCCCGCGATGTCGACGAACTCGACCTTCGCGGGCAGGATCTTGGCGGAACCGAAGATCTCAGCCAGCTTGGCCAGGCGGTCGTCAGGCACGCCCACGATGCCCACATTCGGCTCGATCGTGGCGAACGGATAGTTGGCCGCGAGAGCGTTGGCGCTCTTGGTCAGCGCGTTGAAGAGGGTGGACTTGCCGACGTTTGGCAGGCCGACGATGCCGATACTGAGGCTCACGTGGCCCGAGTTTACCTGGCCACGAGATGCAAGCAGGTCACCGGCCGATACGCCCCCCTGGCCGTGACATAGCGATCGGAACCCGAAGGACAGTCACCACCCGACCTGCCGAAAGCGGTCACGCGGGCCCACGACGCGCGCGACCCGCAGGCGACCCTGCGCACCTTCTCATCGACGCACGCGCCCTCGGCCAGCACGCCGCCGCCGGAGCCCAGGCACGCCACCTGACCCTCCATCGCGAGCGCGTCGACCGTTCCGCGCGGGCAGTCGCCCATGCGCGAGACCACGGCCAGGGCCTTGCCGTACCAGCCGGAGGTGGAGCACGGCAGCTCGCGGCCGGCACGGTCGAGGCAGTCGCCGGCGCGGAGCAGCCCCCCGCCCGCGCCGCGCGCGCCCGGGTGGGGTTCGACGAAGTACTGCAGGCAGGCGATCCTGCCCCTGCCGACACGGGCGATCTCGTCGGTGTCGGCGGGGCAGTCCCGCGGCCCGCGTTCCATGGCGAGCACCTCGGCATGGCCGCCGTTGCACGCCGTGAGGTCGAACCTCGCTCCGGCCTTGCTCACGCACGCGCCGGGCCTCCAAACCAGCGCGTGCGGCACGGACGAGTTCGACGCCACGGTGCGCGCCCCGTCACGGCCGCGGGCGGCGATGACCGCCCCTGCCGCCGCGACCACGAGCGCCGCGACGACGGCCGTGGCGGCGAGTGCGACCATCATCCTCGAACCCGTAACCATATGGGTACTGTGAGTGACGCGGACCGTCGGCACAAGCGGAATGCGGCAGGCGTGTCGGCAGGACCCGTGCGGCCGCCCCTGGAAAGATGCGAACAATGGATGTCGTCTCGCTGCTCATCGGCCTCGCACTCGGACTGGCGATCGGCTTCTTGCTGGCAAGGACCCGCGCGGCCGTACGCGTGGCGGAGGCCGACGCCCGCGCCAAGGCCGCCGCCGACAAGCTCGTCTACGTCGAGGAACAGCTGGCCGAGCGCTTCCAGGCGCTGTCGACGCGGGCGCTCGACGTCAACAACATCCGCTTCCTGGAGCTGGCCGAGACCCGCATGGCCGCCAGCCGCGCCGAGGCGACCGGCGACCTCGACCAGCGGAGGCAGGCGGTCGAGCACCTGGTCGACCCGCTGAAGGACCTGCTGGCGCGGGTGGAGGCCCAGCTGCGCGACACCGAGTCGGGCCAGCGCGCCGCCAGGGCAGAGCTGGCGCAGCAGATGGAGTTCGTGCGCCAGAGCAACGAGCAGCTCCGCTCCCAGACGACCGCCCTGGTCAGGGCTTTGCAGCGGCCCGAGGCCAGAGGCAGGTGGGGCGAGCTCCAGTTGCGCAGGGTCGCCGAGATCGCGGGGATGCAGCGCTTCTGCGACTTCGACGAGCAGGTCGTCGAAGGGCCCCACCGGCCCGACATGGTCGTACGGCTGGCGGGCGGCAAGAACATCATCGTCGACTCCAAGGTCTCCCTGGCCGCCTACCTGGAGGCGGCCGAGGCCGGCGACGAGAGCCTCGCCACCGTCCGCCTCGACGCCCACGCCAGGCACGTCCGTGAGCACATCGACCGCCTCGCCGCCAAGGCCTACTGGCAGTCGTTCAACCCCTCACCCGAGTTCGTGGTGCTGTTCATCCCCGGCGAGGCGTTCCTCGCACCTGCTCTGGAACGCGACCCTGGGCTGCTGGAGTACGCGATGAGCAAGCGCGTCCACATCGCCACCCCCACCACGCTGATCACGATGCTCCGCACCGCCCACTACGCGTGGCAGCAGGCCGCGCTCAGCGAGAACGCCCGCGCGGTCTTCGAGCTCGGCAAGGAGCTGTACGAGCGGCTGTCCTCCCTCGGCCGCAACGTCGAGTCGCTCGGCAAGGCGCTCAGCAGGGCCGTGGAGGGCTACAACAAGACGGTCGGCTCGCTGGAGAGCAGAGTGCTGGTCACGGCCCGCAAACTGCACGATCTGGGCGTCGTGGACGGAGATCTCGACTCCCCCGAGATGCTGGAAGGCCTCCCGAGGCCGCTCGCCTCACCCGAACTGCTCGAAACCTCATCTCTGATAACTCACGCGAACGGTAAGTTGGCTGGCGACCTGTCCTGACGCACGATGAAGGTAGGTCGCCGGTAAAGGGGGCGGGCTCATGGGTGACAAAGGCAGGCGTCCGGCTGTCAGGCTGACCGCCCGCGGCGCCATCGCGTTCGTCCTCATCGGCACGTTGGCCGGGTACATCCTCGCCGCACTGCTCATCATGCCGATCCTGGTCGGCCTCGCGTTCATCGGCTCGTGCCTGGTCGCCGTCCTCCTCGTCAACCCGCGCGAGCTGCTGTCGCTGGTGGTCACGCCGCCGCTGGTGTTCTTCGGCGCCACGCTCATCGTCGAGCTGGGGCGGGCGCTCGGCAAGGGCTCACTGGCGCAGGCGCTCGCACTCGGGCTGTTCACGTCCCTGTCCGCCGGGGCGCCGTGGCTGTTCGCGGGGTCGGCGCTGGTGCTCGCCATCGCGTGGAAGCGCGGGCTGACGGGCAACGTCAGGGAACTGCGCGACGAACTGCGGACCGGCGTGGACATCCCCCGCCCCCGCGCGCCCAAGGACCAGAGCTTCGCGCCGGAGCCCGAGGGCTACTTCGAACCCAAGGTGTACGGCACGCCCCGCTCCCTCGACGAGTGACCGCCCCTCCGACACGGCCCGCCGTACGCACGTGGTTGTGGACGGCCGACGTCTGCCTCGTGGAGGGACGGTCGCACGCGGAGATCTCGCGTCCCGCTCCTGCCGGCGGCCTGCGCCGAGGGCCGAACGAACCCGGGACACGAGTCTTCTGAAGCTCACCGGTCGGGGTGACGCCCTCGAAGGGGTCACCCCGCCCCGGGAACGTCAGCCGACGCGCAGGTCCTTGCGGAGCTCGTGCGGCAGGGCGAAGCGCATGCTCTCCTTCACCGACTCGACCTCCTCGACGTCGTCGAAACCGTGCCCGGCCAGGTACGCCAGCACCCCTTCGACCAGGTCCTCGGGCACCGAGGCGCCGCTGGTCACGCCGACGGTTGTGACCCCGTCGAGCCACTCGTCCTGGATGAAGGAGGCGTTGTCCACCAGGTAGGACGCCGCGCCGAACCCCTTCGCCACCTCGACCAGGCGCTTGGAGTTGGAGGAGTTGTCCGAGCCCACCACGATGACGAGCTGGGCCTGGTCCGCGATCTCCTTCACCGCGACCTGGCGGTTCTGCGTGGCGTAGCAGATGTCGTCGCTCGGCGGGTCGATGAGCGTGGGGAAGCGCTCCTTGAGCTTGGTGACCGTCTCGATGGTCTCGTCGACGGAGAGCGTCGTCTGGGAGAGCCACACCAGCTTGCTCGGGTCCTTCACCTCGATACGGTCGACGGAGTCGAGGCCGTCGACGAGCTGGATGTGGTCGGGCGCCTCACCCGCGGTGCCCTCGACCTCTTCGTGGCCCTCGTGCCCGATGAGCAGGATGTCGTAGTCCTGGCTCGCGAACCGCTTGGCCTCGTTGTGGACCTTGGTGACGAGCGGGCAGGTGGCGTCGATGGTGCGTAGTTGCCGCTGCTCTGCCTCGGCGTGGACCATCGGGGAGACCCCGTGCGCGGAGAAGACCACGATCTCGCCCTCGGGAACCTCGGCGGTCTCCTCGACGAAGATCGCGCCGCGTTCCTCGAGCGTTTTGACGACGTGGGTGTTGTGCACGATCTGCTTGCGCACGTAAATGGGCGCGCCGTACTGTTCGAGGGCCTTTTCGACCGCCTCGACGGCACGGTCCACTCCAGCACAGTAACCGCGCGGTTTGGCTACGAGTACACGTCGGGCGGGGGTCTTTGGCTCCATGTTCCTATGCTACGTGGAAGAGGCCACCCAGCCCGCCCGTGCACGCGTGCGCGGAAGTTTGCCAGACTGGCCGCCCACAACAGACCTCCCAGGAGCCGGCATGTCTCTCAGTGACGTTGTCCGCAACATCGCTAAAACTGTCACCAATCGTGAAGAGCTCAAGGAGAAGGCCAAGGACATCCCGCTCTTCTTCATCCAGACCACGCTGAGCGCCGCGGGCCAGGCGCTGCTTCTCGCCGACCGTGTGAAGAACGCCGTCAAGGGGCTGGGAAGCAAGGAGGAGGACGAGAGCGAGCGTCCCACGGCGGCGGCGCAGCAGGTGTCCGCGACGGACACGGTCGAGGAGGACAAGCCCGCGCGCAGGGAGCCTGTCATCTTCGCGCCGCGCAAGGACAAGACCGAGGCGGAGCGCCCCGAGCCGGTCATCTTCACGCCGTCGCAGGAGACGTCCGCGAACGGCTCCGCCACCAGGACCGCCACGCCCGCCGCGCAGCCCGCCCCCGAGGCCTCGCCGATCTCCGAGCCCGCGGCCGAGGCCGCCGTCGCGACCGAGGCTGCGACCGAGGCCGCCGTCGCGACCGAGGCTGCGACCGAGCCCGCGAGCGCGGCCGCCGTCGCGCCCGAGAGCGCCGCCGCGTCCACCGTGAAGGCCGCCGAGCCGGTGGCCGAACCCGAGCCCGCCGAGCCCGCGGCCAAGGTCGCAGAGCCCGTGAAGACGGAGCCCGAGCCCGCGAAGGCGGAGTCCGAGCCGGCGAAGGCGAAGTCCGCCGCGAAGGCCGAACCCGCCGCCGAGGCCGAGCCCGCCGCGGAGCCCGCCGCGAAGCCCGCCAAGCCGAGGGCCAGGTCCGCGAAGGCGCCGAAGGCCGCCGCGCCCGAGACCGTCGCCGAGCCGGCGGCCGAGTCCTCGGTGGAAGCCGCGGTGGAGCCCGCCAAGGCGGAGGCCGAGGACGGCGAGCTGGCGAAGGCGGCCAAGGCCACCACCTCCGCCGCCGAGGCTGTCGAGACGGGCGAGCTCGCCGAGCCGCTGGCCGGGTACGCCGACCTCAGCGTCGCCTCGCTGCGCGCCAGGATGCGCGGCAAGTCCGTCGCCCAGATCGGGGAGCTGCTCGCCTACGAGAAGGCCACCACGGCCCGCGCGGACGTCATCCGCATGTTCGAGAACCGCCTCGCCAAGCTGGAAGCCGCCGAATAGTCGGTAGCGACCCATAGCCTTCGTTGTCATGAGCGCGAAAACCACGCCGGAGCAACCCCTGCCGGTCCGCACGGTCCTGCAGATGGTCGCGGGATGGATCGGCAAGCTCGGCACGGTGTGGGTGGAGGGCCAGATCACCGAGCTGACCGCGAGGGGCGGCACGGTGTTCATGACGCTGCGCGACCCCGTCGCCAACGTCTCCGCCAGGGTGACCTGCCCGCGCGGGGTCTACGAGGCCGCGATGCCCCGTCCGGCCGACGGGGCTCGGGTCGTGGTCAACGTCAAACCCGACTTCTGGGTCAACCGCGGCTCCTTCGCCTTCACGGCGCTGGAGATCCGCCCGGTCGGCGTGGGCGAGCTGCTGGCCAGGCTCGAACGGCTGCGCCAGGTGCTGGCCGCCGAGGGGCTGTTCAGCGCCGACCGCAAGCGACGTCTGCCGTTCCTGCCCGGCACGATCGGCCTGATCTGCGGGCGCGACTCGGCGGCCGAGCGCGACGTGCTGGAGAATTCCCGCCGCCGATGGCCCGCCGTGCGGTTCAAGGTGGAGCAGGTGGCCGTGCAGGGGCCGTACGCGGTCGGCGAGGTCACCGAGTCGTTGCGCAAGCTCGACGCCGACTCCGAGGTCGACGTCATCGTCATCGCGCGTGGCGGCGGCTCGCTCGAGGACCTGCTGCCGTTCTCCGACGAGTCGCTGGTGCGCGAGGTGTCGGCGTGCCGTACCCCCGTGGTCAGCGCCATCGGTCACGAGCAGGACAGCCCGCTGCTGGACCTGGTCGCCGACGTTCGCGCGTCCACACCCACCGACGCGGCCAAGAAGGTCGTGCCCGACGTCGGCGAGCAGCTCACGCTCATCCGGCAGTTGCGCGACCGCGGGCGGCGGGTGATGGGCGGGTGGCTCGACAGGGAGATGGCGTGGCTCACCTCGGTGCGGTCCCGTCCGTCGCTCGCCGACCCCGTGCGCGAGCTCGAACGGCGCGCCGAGCAGGTCGACGCGTTGCGCGAGCGCGCCAGGAGGGTGATGGGCGGCTCCCTCGACCGTGCCGCCGACGACCTCACCCACCTGCGCGCCAGGCTGGTCGCGCTGTCCCCCGCCGCGACGTTGGAGCGCGGCTACGCGATCGTGCAGCATCCGTCGGGAGACGTCGTACGGCTGGCGCGCGACGTTTCGCCGGGCGACCGGCTGACGATCCGCCTCACGGACGGCCGGGTCCCGGTCACCGCCGACCCCTCCGACGGGAGCTCCCCCACCCCGGCCTCCCCCGCGGATCCCGCACCCCCTACCGAGCCCGCGGATCCCGCCGGCGAAACCTGACGGACATCCCAGGCGGGATCGGCCCACCCCGGCGTGCCCGCGGACAGGGCCGATCCCCCGACCAGGCCGGCCTGCACGCGCACAGCCGGGGTCAGCCGACCCGGCCTGCCGATCACGCGCCCTTCCCGAAGCGCCAGGGGGACCCGCCGGACCGCCGAAGGGACGTCGGTGGAAGTTCCATATGCCCGTCCCTGAAGCGCCCAGGGTCGAGCTGAGGGGAGATCGGCGGGCCCTTCCACGCGGCGGCGGTAGCAAGCCGACCTCGCCGTTCTTCGTCCCGGCGTGGGGTCGTGGGGCGATTCTGTCGGGTGCGCGCCCTAGGGTGGTGCGGTGGCTAAGAACGAGACGCCGTCGTACGAGCAGGCCCGCGAGGAGCTGACCGAGGTGGTGCGCCGCCTCGAGACCGGCGGCCTCACCCTGGAGCAGTCGATCGAGTTGTGGGAGCGCGGCGAGAAGCTGGCCGCGATCTGCGAGGAGTGGCTGCAGGGTGCCAGGGTGAAGCTGGCCGCCGCCATGGCGCGCAGGGCCGAGCCCACGCCGCAGGACGACGACCGCCCCTTCTAGCGGGGATCTCAGGTGGCGCGGTTGAGTGCCACCACGGGGATGCGGCGCGCGGTCTTGGCCTCGTAGTCGGCGAAGGTGGGCGCGATGGCGACCATCTCCGCGTAGAGGCGGTCCCGCTCGTCGCCCTCGATCAGCTCGGACGTGGCCGCGAAGGTCTCGGTGCCGAGTTCCACGGTGACGTCCGGGTTGGCGAGCAGGTTGTGATACCAGGCGGGGTGGCTGTCCGCGCCCGCGTTGGACGCGATGATGACGACCCTGTCGCCGTCGCGCACGTACATCACCGGCGTCGTGACGCGCCTGCCGCTCTTGGCGCCCGTTGTGGACAGCAGAACCAGGGATGAGCCCTGGAAGTGGCCGCCGACCAGGCCTCCGTTCGCGCGGAACTCCTCAATGATCTTCTCGTTGAACTCAGACGGCATGCGCAGCCTCCCCATAAGCGGAAATCTCTCCGGTTCCGTAGAATAACCGGAGAGATCTCCACTTACAAGGACTAGGATGCAGCGATGACCCGTGAACTGCCGATCGCAGGGCAGCCCCCCGCCGAACGGGCGGACGCCGCGCGCAACAGGCAGAAGATCATCGAGGTGGCGGCGCGAATGATCGCGACGCACGGCGCGGAGAACCTCTCCCTCGACGAGGTGGCGCGCGAGGCGAATGTCGGGGTCGGCACCGTCTACCGCCGCTTCGGCGACCGCTCGGGGCTGATCTACGCGCTCATCGACGCGGGAGAACGGGAGTTCCAGGCCGCTTTCCTGACGGGCCCGCCGCCTGCCGGCCCCGGCGCGCCGCCCGCCGAGCGGATCCGCGCCTTCCTGCACACGTTGATCGACAGGAAGGTGTCGCAGCGTGAGCTGTTCCTGCAGTTGGAGGCGGGCCCGCCCAAGGCGCGGTTCGGCGGGCCGTACAGGCTCCACCACACGCACCTGGCCACGCTGCTCGCCCAGGTCCGGCCCGAAGCGGACGCGCGCTTCCTCGCCGACGCGCTGCTCGCGCCGATCAACGCGTGCCTGATCAGCCACCAGCAGTCCGAGCGCGGGATGACCGCCGACGCGATCAAGGCGGGCATGGACGACCTGCTGCGCCTGCTGTGAACGTCCCGCGCCTTCGCCGAACAGGCCTGGCGGCGGCGTGAACAGGGTCAGGCGCTCTCGCCGGGGGCGAGCCGGCGGTAGCAGCCGGTCTCCGCTTGCAGCCACGCGTTCAGGCTGCTGAGCCCTCGTTCGTTGACCTGCCCGTCGTGGATGCCGAACGCCCGCTCGGGCCGTACCGCCTTGACGAAGTCGATCGCCTCCGCCGTCTTGAGCCACGAGCCCTGCAACGGCACCAGCAGCGTCTCCACCGGCCCCTCGGGAACGTGCACGGAGTCGCCAGGGTGGTAGACGGCCTCCTCGACGACGTACCCGAGGTTGGGGCAGTCCGGTTCGCCGCCGTAGATGAGCGCGTGCCGCCCGCCGACCGCCCGCACCCTGAATCCCGCCGCGGTGAACTCCTCGTCCACCCCCACCGGCGTGTACGGCAGGCCACGCAACGACCGCGGCCCGAACACCGGCACGCCCGCCCCGAGCAGGCGTAACACGTCGATGTGGTCGCCGTGCTCGTGCGTCACGAGGACCGCGTCGGCCCCGTCGAGCGCTAAGGGTTCGCTCCACACGCCGGGGTCGATGACCAGCACCCGGCCGTCCTGTTCGAGCCGGACACACGCATGCGTGTATTTGGTGATCTTCATGTGCTCAGCAGAGCACATTCCCTGGCACGCCGAACAGGCGTGTCAGTTGGCGGGTTTGGGCTGCTGCTTCAGGGTGGACGCGAGCGTGGTGAGCTCGGGCCAGTCGGCGGTGCCTGTGACCATCAGCGTGGTGTCGGGCAGGAAGCGGACCAGCGTGCGCTGGTTCTTGTCCTCGCGGAACCGCTTCTCCCAGTTGGCTCCGGCGATCTGCACGGTTCCGATGGACTTGTCGGAGTTGGCGATCCGGCTGGCGAACGCGGCAGGAGGCTTCTCCGCGCCCTGGACGATCATCGCGTGGTGGCGTTCGTCCTCGGCGTCGGGCGCGGTGGCGTAGCCGATCGACAGCACGGACGAGTTGTCGGCTCCCTTGGCGATCCTGTTGCTGTTGGGGATCCAGTCGGCGGGGTCCTTGGCGGGCGCCCACACCTCGTACGGCACCGACCTGTTGTAGTTGGCCACCGTGATCGTGTAGTCGAGGCGGGGGACGTGCTGGCCCTCCCTGCCCGTGGGCGCGGTCACCACGATGATCACGGCGAGCGCCAGGCAGACGAAGAGGGCGAACGCGTAGCCGTAGAAACCTTGAGTGAACCGTCGCACGAATGGCGAGGTTACCCGGTGGAGGTGCCGCCCGCCGAAGTGACCGGCCTGATCCGCCCGATGATGGCCAGCACGTCGTCAGCGAGGCGGCGCGCGGCGGTCTCGTCCTCCGACAGCACGACCTCGGACACGGCGGCGGCGAGCGCGCCCGTCACGACCACGACCAGGGCGCCCTCGTCGTCGTCGAACAGCGCCGCGTTGCGCTTGGCCCAGGTGCGCAGCCTTTCACGCATGATGACCTCGAAGCCGGGGGGCCCGTCGCCGCGCAGGAACAGCGCCGCCAGCTCGCGCTCCTCCAGCGAGCCCGCGAGGTAGGCGTGGGCGGCGGCCAGGAACACCCGCATCGGGTCGGACTCGCCCTCCGCGCGCACCTCGCGCGCCGCCTGCTTGGTGCGCTGGGCCTGACGGGCCTGGAACTCCTCGAACAGCGTCAGGTAGAGGTCGGCCTTGCCGGAGAAGTGGTGGTAGAGACTGCCGACGCTGGCCTTCGCCTTGGCGACCACGTCGGTGACGCCCGCCTCGGCGAACCCCTTCTCGACGAACACCTCGCGAGCCGCGTCGAGTAGGGCCGCGCGGGTGGCGGCACCGCGTCCTGTCGCCAGGCGTTCCACATCGCTGCTCATGGCAGGCACATTATCCTCCGCTGACCGGGCATGGAGGGGCAACTACGATCGAGTCAGTTGTCCCACGAGGAGGCTCATCACCATGTCCGAGACGTCCGTTCCTCCTGCCCTTGCCACGGGCGAGCACGCACCCGACCGCAACTTGGCGCTGGAACTGGTCAGGGTCACCGAGGCGGCCGCGATGGCCGCGGCCCGGTGGGTCGGCCGTGGCGACAAGAACGGCGCCGACGGAGCCGCGGTCAACGCGATGCGCCAGCTCATCAGCACGGTGTCGATGAACGGCGTGGTCGTGATCGGCGAGGGCGAGAAGGACCACGCGCCCATGCTGTTCAACGGCGAGCACGTCGGTGACGGCAGCGGCCCCGAGTGCGACGTGGCCGTCGACCCGATCGACGGGACCAGGCTGACGGCGCTCGGCATGCCCGACGCGATCTCGGTGATCGCGGTGAGCTCGCGCGGCTCGATGTACGACCCGTCCGCCGTTTTCTACATGGAGAAGCTGGTCACCGGGCCTGAGGCGGCCGACGTGGTGGACATCAACGCGCCCGTCGCCGACAACGTCAGAGCCGTGGCCAGGGCGAAGGGCTGCTCCTCCGCCGACGTCACAGTCGTCATCCTCGACCGGCCCCGTCACGAGCAGATCGTCAAGGAGATCAGGGAGACCGGGGCGCGGATCAAGTTCATCACCGACGGCGACGTGGCCGGTGCGATCATGGCCGCCCGCGCGGGCACGGGCGTCGACCTGATGCTCGGCATCGGCGGCACGCCGGAGGGCGTCATCGCCGCGTGCGCGATCAAGTGCCTGGGCGGGGTCATCCAGGGCAAGCTCTGGCCGCAGGACGAGGCCGAGCGGCAGCGGGCCCTCGACGCCGGGCATGACCTGAACAGGGTGCTGACCACGAACGACCTGGTCACCTCGGACGACGTGTTCTTCGCCGCGTCCGGGATCACGCAGGGCGAGCTGATGAGCGGTGTCCGCTTCCGCGGCGGGGTCGCGGTGACGAGCTCGCTGGTCATGCGGGGGCGGTCCGGCACGATCCGCAAGGTGGAGAGCGAGCACCAGCTGTGGAAGCTGCGCGCGTACAGCGCGATCAACTTCGACACGGCGGGCTGAACCATACGTCCGCGCGCCGTCGGCCTCGAACCAGGGGCCGGCGGCGCAGCACGTCAGCGGCGGCGCTTCCGCTTGGGAGGCTCCTTGACCTTGACCTCTCCCAGGAAGTTCGACGTCCGCACCTCGATCACCGGGCAGTCGGGGTCGGCCTGCTCCCGCGTCAGCCGTACCGTCTTGTCCTTCGACACCCGGATGACCTCGACCCCCTCCGGCACGTGGATCTCCAGCCCGCCGAACATCAGCGTCGCGTTGATCACCACCCGCCGGTTCTGCATGATCGCGTCCCGCAGGTCGAGCTTGGTCGTCCCGAACATGGCCGTGACGGGCAGCTCGGCGGGCACCACCCATCGCCCCTCGCGCTGCTCCTGCTTGAAGATCGCGGACACGGGCCGCCCGTCCAGCCTGAACGGTTGCTCGTCGGCGGGCAGCAGGTCGGCGGTCAACCGTGCCAGCTCCCCCAGCGTGCGCGCGTTGTAGAGGGCGGTCAGACGGTCCTCGAACTCGTCCATGCCGAGCCGCCCGTCGGCGACCGCCTCGTTCAGCACCTGCGCCACCCTGTCGCGGTCGGCGTCGGACGCGCGGAGCTCGTGTGGTTGCGGTCCTTCGGCCGGTTTCGGCCGCCGCGCCGAGACGATCTCCTCGGCCAGCCGCTCACCGACCTCCTGCAGGCGGGGAAGCCAACGCTCGTTCACACCATCGACCATAACCGCGCCCGGCCGCCGACGCCGCCCCAAGGTGTTCCCGACGCCCTGTCCATGCCGTCGGTCCCGGGATTCTGTCGGTGGCGTTGCCTATCGTGGCGTCTATGCACGCGATCGTGTTGCACGGTGTGACCAAACGCTACCCCGACGTGACCGCCGTGGACGGTCTCGACCTGGAGGTCCCCGAGGGCATCTGCCTCGGTCTCCTGGGCCCCAACGGCGCAGGCAAGTCCACCACGATGCGCCTGCTCACCGCCCAGTCCCTGGCCGACGAGGGCGAGATCCAGGTGCTCGGCCTGCGCCTGCCAGAGGAGTCGAAACGAGCGAGGGCGCTCATGGGCGTGGTCCCGCAGCTCGACAACCTCGACGAGGAGCTCACCGCCAGGGAGAACCTGGAGGTGTTCGCCCACCTCTACCGCGTCCCCCGCCAGGAGCGGCGTGCCGCCGTCGACAGGGCTCTGAAGATCGCCCAGCTCACCGACAGGGCCGCCACCCGCACCGTCAACCTGTCCGGCGGCATGCGCAGGCGGCTGCTGATCGCCCGCGGCCTGGTCCACCAGCCCAGGCTGGTGCTGCTCGACGAGCCGACCGTGGGCCTGGATCCGCAGGTCCGCCAGGAGCTGTGGTCACTGGTCGTACGGCTGCGCGAGGAGGGCGTCACGACGCTGATGTCCACCCACTACATCGAGGAGGCCGAACGGCTGGCAGACGACTGCGCGCTGATGTCCCACGGCCGCATCGTGGCCAGGGGGTCACCCGAGGAGCTGATCAAGGAGCACGCCGGCGCCGAGGTCGCCGAGCACTACGCATCGCAGCAGCGCCAGGCCGAGATCGCCGCGCTGGCCGCCGCCGCCGGCGTCCCGACCCGCAGGACGGGCCCTTCCATCTCCCTGCTGAAGGCCGACCAGCTGCCCCGATCGCTGGAGGACGCGCTGGGCGTCCCCAACGTCAGGCGCCCCGCGAACCTGGAGGACGTCTTCGTCGTACTGACGGGAGAGGCGGTCGAATGATGGAGTTCGCGCCCGTGCGGGCCGTCTGGCGGCGCGAGCTGGCCCTCTACCGCCGCTACTGGGCCTCGACCTCGTTCGCCGCCATGACCGAGCCGACCATCTACCTGCTGGCGTTCGGCTACGGCTTCGGGTCCGTGGTCGGCGCGCTCTACGGCTACGACTACAGGGACTTCGTCGCGACCGGCGTCGTGGCGACGGCGGTGCTGTTCATCGGGGCCTTCGGCGGCATGTTCAACACCTTCATCCGCCGCACGTTCCAGCACACCTACGACGCGATGCTGGCCGCGCCCGTCGATGTCAGGGAGCTGGTGACGGCCGAGGCGTCGTGGCTGGCCGTCAAGGCCGGCGTGTACGGCTGCGCGCCCATGCTGGTCGGCATCGCCTTCGGCCTCGACCCGAGCTGGGGCATGCTGCTCGTGCCGTTCATCGGGTTCCTGACCGGGCTGGTGTTCGCGCTGTTCGGGGTGTGGGTGTCGGCGATCGTGCCGTCGATCAACACCTTCGACTACGTCATCACCGGCGCTCTCACCCCGATGTTCATGGTGGCGGGCACGTTCTTCCCCGTGACGCAGCTGCCCTCATGGGTGGCGACGGTGGCCCAGCTCAACCCGCTCTACCACTGCGTCGAGTTGGTGCGCGGAGCGGTGTTCGGCCGGCTGGGCTTCGACGATCTCGGGCATACGGCGGTGCTCGTGGCCTATGCCGTACTCGTGTGGGCGCTGGCGGTCTGGAAGATGCGTGCCCGCCTGATCGACTGACGCCTCGGGGATCGCCTACGTGGTGGGCAACTCCTTCGTGACGGGTAGCGTTCTCATCGTCGACGGCGGAAGGGGGCTGAAGGCCTGATGCGCACCATCCTCATCACGGGGGCGACCTCGGCAAGGAGCCCATCGACTTCGACGACCCCATGATCACCAGCGGGTACGGCAGGCAGCGCGCCTACAGCCAGAGCAAGCTGGCGCAGATCGCGTTCACGTTCGACCTGGCCGAGCGGCTGGCGGCCGACCGGGTGACGGTCAACGCCCTCCACCCCGCGACGTACATGGACACCGCGATGGTGCGCGAGGCGGGGGCGCCCGTGCTGAGCGACGTCGCGGAGGGCGCCGACGCGACCATGCGGCTGATCGACGAGTCGGCCGGGGAGACGGGGCGTTACTTCGACGGGGTCAGGGAGAGCAGGGCGCACGCGCAGGCGTACGACCGCGAAGCCAGGCGCCGCCTGCGCGAGCTGAGTGACACCCTCGTCAACCGCGCCCTGTCCTGAAGACCCGCCCGCCCGAAGCCCCCGCCCCCGGAGTGGGACCGCATTCGAGGGTGGGGGTCAGGTGAGGGTGGAGAGCTCGTCGTACTGGGCGTCGGTCAGGGTCACCCGCAGGGCCCCGACGTTCTCCTCCATGTGCGCGACCGACGACGTCCCGGGGATCGGGACCATCGTGGAGGACCGGCGCAGCAGCCAGGCCAGCGCCACCTGCGCCGGAGTGGCGCCCGCCGCGGAGGCGATCGCGGCCAGCGGGCTGTCGGGGCGGGCGTGGTCGCCGGTGGCGATCGGGAAGAACGGCACGAACGCGATGCCCTCCTTCTCCGCGTAGTCGACCACGTCCTCGTGCTCGCGGGTGGCCAGGTTGTACATGTTCTGCACGGCCGCGATGGGCGCGATCGCGGTGGCCTCGGCGAGCTGGCCGACGCTCACCTCCGACAGGCCGATGTGCCGGATCTTGCCCTCCTGCCGGAGCTCGGCCAGCGCCCCGATCTGGTCGGCGAGCGGCACCTGGGGGTCGACACGGTGGAGGTAGAACAGGTCGATCCGGTCGAGGCGCAGGCGGCGCAGGCTCAGCTCGGCCTGCTGCTTCAGGTACTCGGGCCTGCCGAGCGGTACCCACGCCTCGGGGGTCGGCCTGGTCACACCGGCCTTCGTGGCGATCACGAGGTCGTCGGCATAGGGGTGCAGGGCCTCGGCGATCAGCTCCTCGTTGGCGCCCAGAGAGTAGGCGTCGGAGGTGTCGACGAAGTTCACGCCCAGCTCGACCGCGCGCCTGAGCACCGACAAGGCGCTCCGGCGGTCAGCCGGTCCTTGCCAGATGGCCGGGTCCGCCAGGCGCATCGCGCCGTACCCGATGCGGGTCACGTCAAGGTCGCCACCGATGTTCATGATCTCTCCTCAATTACTTGAACTCTCATGGAACTTAGCGAGACTTTCTTGAGAGTTCAAGTAGAGGGAATCGATCACGATCCCCGTCCGTTGGAACCGGCACAACCCCCGAAAGGAGCGGACGTGCACGGACCCGCACGAGCAGGACTGGCCGCCGTGGCGGCGGGCGCCGTCGTCATCGTCGGGCTGGACGTCGCCTACCTCGGGGAGATCAACCCGCTCCGCCGGACGATCAGCGAGCACGGACTCGGCGACCAGGGCTGGATCTTCGGCCTCGGGGTGGCGCTGCTGGCCGTGGGGTCCCTGGCGATCGGGGTGTCGCTGCTGCGCAGACGACTGGCGGGCGCGCTCGGCCTGGTCGCGCTCGCGGGCTGGAGCCTGGGCCTGCTGGTGGTGGCATGGTTCCCGAAGCACGACTGGTCGGTGGGCCCCAGCGTGAGCGGCAGCATCCATCGCGTGGGCAGTTTCGTCGCGTTCCTGTGCCTGCCCGTGGCGGCAATGCTGATCGCGCGGACCTGGCGCAGGCGCCCTCGGGCCGCGCTGGCCGCGTTCCTCCTGGGCGGCGCGTCGCTGCTGTGGGTGGCGGGCATCGCGACGATGATCGCGATCGGCAACAGCAACGGCATGGCATGGTGGCGGGTGATGCCGCTCGGCCTCGTCGAGCGGGGACTGGCGGTCACCGAGGTGGGCGCGCTGATCGCACTGGGAGTGTGGGCGGCCTCAAGGGCGGTGTCGAACGGCCCGGCGCCCCTCAGGACCGCCGATGTCACGGCGGGGCGCGCCACCGAGGCCCGCGGGTAGGGGTCAGGCGGGTTTCAGGCTCTCGATCAGGTCGTCGACGTAACCTCTGAAGAGCGTCGCCATGTCCACCTGTTCGGGGTCGATCAACCACTGCGTCTGCAGGCCGTCCATCATGGCGATCACCCGGTCCGCGTGCGCCTCCGCGTCGAGGTCGGCGCGGAACTCGCCGTTGCCGGCCGCTCGCCGCAACGCGTCGGCCAGGGCCTGCCGTAGCCGCCGATAGCGGGCCCGCGCCCACGCGTGACCCGGATGGTCGGCCGTGACAGCCTCCCCGCTGATCACCGAGAAGAGCTGGACCAGCCCGGGAACCCTGGAGTTGTAGTCGACCACGTCGGCCAGCGCCCGCAGCGCCGCCACCCCGCCCGCCTTCTCCAGGTCGAACCGGCGCGCGTCGACCTCGTCGCGGTACTCCAGGACCGCGACGAGCAGCAGTTCCTTGCTCTTGAAGTGGTGGAGCAGCCCCGCCTGCGTGAGCTCGGCGCGCTCGGCGATCCTGGCGAGCGAGGCGCCGCGATAGCCGTGCTCCGCGAACTCCTGGAGAGCGAGGGCGAGGATCCGCTCGCGCCTCGCCTCGCCTGACGCATATCCCCGTCGCCGCACCCGCACACCCTAACAGGATCACGAAATGGCCAAAAACCTACCGACCGATTGGCTTTCGAGCGTATGGAGAACGCGCCACCGATCGACGGGGATCTAGCGAAGAGGACGAGCCTGGGACTAACCTGACGCAGCCTCATGTTTCCCCCCGAGCAGGGAGGTATCCGTGCGTCACCGCTCGGCCAGAATGGCCACGTTCGCGGTCTTCGCCGTGCAGGGTCTCAGCTTCGCGACGCTCCTGACCCAGGTCGCAGCCCTGCAGAACAAGCACGGTCTCAGCGAAGGCGACCTCACCCTACTCCTGCTCGTGGTCCCCGTGCTGGCAGGGGCGGGCAGCGTCATGGCCGGCACCCTCGCCGCGCGCAAGGGCAGCAAATGGCTGCTGCGGCTGGCACAGCCCGCGGTGGCCGTGTCCGTGGTCGCCGCCGGGCTCGCCGCCGACGTCCCGCAGCTGGTGGCCGCACTGGTCCTGTTCGGGCTGGCGGTCGGCGCCGTCGACGCGGGCATGAACATGCAGGGCGTGGCCGTCGAGCGGCTCTACGGCAGGGCGGTGCTCAACGGCTTCCACGCGGCCTGGAGCGCGACCAGCCTGGCAGGGGCGCTGTGGGTGTCGCTGGCCAACGGGCTCGGCCTCACGCTTCCCGTGATGATGGCCATCCCGATGGCCCTCGCCGTCGCGGGCTCGCTCCTGGCCGCGCCGCACCTGTGCACGATCGTCGAGGAGAAGGTCCCGGCGGAGGCCAAGGCCGTGTCGGGCCGCGTCCGGTGGGGGCCGATCATCCCTCTCTGCCTCGCGATGGGCTTCCTGTACGTCGGGGACGCCGCCGTCTCCAACTTCCACGGCGTCTTCATGGAGAACATCCTGTCGGCGAGCGCCAGCGTCGCGCCGCTGGCGTACGGGGCCTACCAGGCGGCCACCCTCCTCGTACGGCTCGGCGGCGACCTCACGGTGCGGCGGTACGGCCCGGCGGCGATCGTGCGCGTCGGCGGCGTGATCGCGACGCTCGGGTTCGCCGGAGTGGTGTTCGCGCCCTCCCAGCCCTTGGCGATCGTGGCGTTCGGGCTCACGGGGATGGGACTCGCCGTGGTGGCGCCGCAGTCGTTCTCCGCGGCGGGACGGTTGGATCCGGCCGGGACCGGGGTGGCGATCGCCCGGGTCAACCTGTTCAACTACGTCGGCTTCATCGTGGGGGCGGCGCTGGTGGGCGGCATCGCCGACTCCACGGACATGCGGGTGGCGTTCGGGGCGCCGCTGCTGCTGGCGGGGGTGATCGTGGTGCTGGCTCGGGGCTTCGAACCGCGCCCCCAACCGCAGCCCACGGCCTGACGGTGACGAGGACCGGAAGGGACCGGCGCGGGTCCCTTCCGGTGGCCGGGTCACAGGTAGGGGCGCTGGTGGCGTTTGGCCTCCATGTAGCGGTCACGGATCTCGCCGGGCTCGTCGGCGACCGGCACGTCCCACCACGCCCCCGACGGAGGCGCCGACCCCCCGGGGAGGGTCTCCACGTACACCACCGTCGTCCTGGCCGCCTCCCGCGCCTTCACCAGCGCCGCCCGCAGCGACTCCCGGTCGTCGGCCCTGAGCACGTCGGCGCCCAGGCTGGCCGCGTTGGCCGCCAGGTCGACCGGCAGGTAGGCCCCGTCGAGCCGCCCCGAAGGCCCCCGCATGCGATAGGCGGTGCCGAGCCGCCTCGCCCCGACGGACTCCGACAGGTTGCCGATGGAGGCGAAGCCGTGGTTGTCCACCAGGACGATGACGAGCTTCACCTCCTCCTGGACAGCCGTGGCGATCTCCTGCGCCATCATCAGGTACGACCCGTCGCCGACCAGGACGAAGACCTCACGCGATGGCGCCGCGAGCTTGACGCCGAGCCCGCCCGCGATCTCGTAGCCCATGCAGGAGTAGCCGTACTCGACGTGGTAGCCCTTCACGTCGCGCGGCCTCCACAACTTGTGGAGGTCGCCGGGCATCGAGCCCGCCGCGTTCACCACGACGTCGGTCGGGTGCATGGCCTCCCACAGCTCCTCCAGCACCGCCTCCTGGGTGAGCGAGGCGTCCGCGCTGATCGAGGACCACCAGGCGGAGGCCAGCGAGCCCGCCCGGCTGGTCCACTCGGGGTCGGCCCGCCAGCCGGGCACGGTCAGCGACTCGAGGGCGGAGCGGGCGTCGGCGACGAGCATGACCGCGCCGTTCTTGGCCGCGTCGAACGAGGTCACGTTGACGTTGAGGAAGCGGGCTTCGCCGAACAGCGTCCGTGAGGCCGTGGTGAAGTCGGTGTACCGGGTTCCGACGCCGATGACGAGGTCGGCCGTGCGGGCCAGTTCGTTGGCGGCCGCCGTACCGGTGTGCCCGACGGCGCCGACGGCCAGCGGCGAGTCCCACGGCATCGCGCCCTTGCCCGCCTGCGTCTCGGCCACGGGCACGCCGTAACCGGCGGCGAAGGCGCGCAGCGCGTCGGTCGCGCCGCTGTAGATCACGCCGCCGCCGGCGACGATGAGCGGGCGCGAGGAGGAGCGCAGCACCTCGGCCGCACGGGACAGCGCGGCAGGCTCAGGCGCGGGGCGCGCCACGTGCCAGACCCGCCGCTCGAAGAGCTCGTCGGGCCAGTCGTAGGCCTCGGCCTGCACGTCCTGGGGCAGTGCGAGGGTGACCGCGCCGGTCTCGGCGGGGTCGGTGAGCACCCGCATGGCCTGCATGAGCGCGGAGGGAAGCTGCTCGGGCCTGTTGATCCGGTCGAAGTAGCGCGAGACCGGCCTGAACGCGTCGTTCACGCTGACGTCGAGGGAGCGCGGATCTTCGAGCTCCTGGAGTACCGGGTTGGCGGCCCTGGTGGCGAAGATGTCGCCGGGCAGCAGCAGCACGGGGATGCGGTTGATGGTGGCCAGGGCCGCGCCCGTGACCATGTTCGTCGCGCCGGGGCCGATGGAGGACGTGCAGGCGAAGGTCGACATCCTGTCGCGCATCCTGGCGAACCCGACGGCCGTGTGGACCATCGCCTGCTCGTTGCGGGCCAGATAGTACGGCAGCGCGACGTCCTGCGTGGCCAGGGCCTGGCCGATCCCCGCCACGTTGCCATGGCCGAAGATCCCGAAACAGCCCTCGATCAGCCGGTGCTCGACGCCGTCACGCTCGGAGTACTGCTGGGCCAGGAAGCGCACCAGCGCCTGGGCCACCGTGAGTCTCATCTGTTCCTCCCGAACGGCAGCCTGGGATCGACCTGCTGCTGCTCCCACGTGCCGCGGATCCAGGCATGACGGGGGTCGTCGCAGAAGGCCATCGAGCGCTCCTGCGCGGGGCCCGCCAGCACGTTGAGGTAGTAGAGGTCGTAACCGGGCGGCGCCATCGACGGGCCGTGGTAGCCGCGCGGCACCAGCACCACGTCGCCCGACGACACCTCGGCCATCACCTCGTGCCCGCCGTAGACGCGCTGGTAGCCGGGGCCGCCCTCGAAGTAGTAGATCTCTTCCAGCACCGCCTCGTGCTCGGAGGCGGTGTCGTGCTTGTGCGGAGGGTAGGACGACCAGTTGCCCTCGGGCGTGAGCACCTCGACGGAGACGAGCTTGTCGCACTCGAAGGCGTCGGGGGCGCAGAAGTTGTTGACCTGGCGGGAGGCCTGTCCCGCGCCCCGGATCTCGACAGGGACCTTCTCGGCGGGGCCGTACCGGACGGGGAAACGCCGGGTGGCGACCGCGGACGGCAGCGCGAACCTGCCCTCGCCGCCGATCCTGACCTCGGCGTTGATGGGCAGGTAGGCGAAGTCGGTGACGGAGGCGAAGACGGAGCGCCGTCCTTCGAGGGCCAGCCGGACGCCGTCGGCCTCCACCATGCACGAACCGGACAGCGGCAGCACCAGCATCTCCTCCGAACCCGTCGTGAAGGAGACGGTCTCCCCCGACAGGTTCAGCGTGCGCAGCCCCGAGTAGGTCCATCCGGCCGACTCCGGGGTGATCTCCAGTGCCCACGGCGAGCGAGCGGTGCTGCCTGCCGGGATGAACGTCATGAGACCTCCAGCATCGCGACTGCGGTGTCGACGGCGGCGGCGACGTCGTCGTCGGGCGGGTAGAGCAGGGCGCGGCCGACCACGAGCCCGCGCACGCCGGGCAGCCGCAGAGCCTTGCGCCACGCCGCGTACGCCAGGTCGGGGGTGTCGCCCGGGTCGCCGCCGAGCAGCAGCGTCGGCAGCGTGGTCGCCCGCATGACGCGCTCCATGTCCTCGACGACGGGGATCTTCAGCCAGGTGCGGGCCGAGGTGGTGCCGAGCGCCTGGCCGACGTTGATCGCCCTGATGACGCCCTCGGGGGTCAGGTCGTGACCCGAGCGCCGCGACCAGAACGGCTCGACCATGGCCACGAGTCCCTCCCCTGCCAGCTCGCTGACCGCCTGGGAGCAGGCGGACAGCGTGGCCGCGGTGCCTGGCTCGTCGATGGCGATCCTGCACAGCATCTTGCCGCCGTCGAGCCGCATGCGCACGATCGAGGCCGTGTCGTAGGCGGTGAATCTGTCGTCGAACTCGAACACCGCGCCCTGGATGCCGCCGCGGTTCATCGAACCGATGACCACCTTGTCGTCGAGCTCGCCGAGCAGCAGCAGGTCCTCGACGATGTCGGGGGTGGCCAGCAGGCCGTCCACGCCCGGTCTTGCGAGCGCGGTGCGCAGGCGGTCGAGCAGCTCGACGCGGCTGCCCATGGCCAGCGGCCTGCCGCCGACGCCGAGCGCGCCGCGCGCGGGATGGTCGGCGGCGATGATCATGAGCTGGTCACGCTCGCCGAGCAGCGGCCTGCGCCTGCGGACCGCGGCCGCCTGCGCGACCTGCTCGGGATGGCGGGCCCTGATCTCCTGGATCTGCCGGTAGTCACCCATGCGCGAGCACCTCCTCGACGGTGGGCATCGCGGGGGCGCAGGCCAGCCGCCCCGCCACGATCGCGCCCGCCGTGTTGGCGAAGCGCAGCGTCCGCTCCAGCGGCCAGCCCGCGAGCAGCCCGTGGCAGAGGGCGCCGCCGAAGGCGTCGCCCGCGCCGAGCCCGTTGACGACCTCGACCTCGACGGGCGGGACCTCGATGCTCTCGGTGGCGGTCATGCCGACCACGCCCGCGCTCCCACGCTTGATCACCGCGAGCTCGACGCCCGCCTCGAGCAGGATCCGGCCCGCCTTGTACGGCTCCCGCGCCCCGGTCGCCACCTCGACCTCGTCCACGTTGCCCACGGCCACGGTGACGTGCCCGAGCGCCCTGCGCACCTGGTGCGTGGCGTCCTGGGCCGAGCTCCAGAACATCGGCCGGTAGTCCAGGTCGAGCACCGTGTGGCTCTTGCGCCCTCGCGCCTCCCACGCGGCGAAGTGAGCGGACCGCGAGGGCTCCTCCGACAACCCTGTGACCGTCGCCCAGAACAGCCTGGCGTCGGCGAGCGCGTCGAACGGCAGCTCCTCAGGATGGATCACCAGGTCGGGAGCCTTGGGAAACCGGTAGAAGTACAGCGGGAAATCCTCGGGAGGCCGGATCTCGCAGAACGTCACGGGCGTCGGCAGGCCGTCCACCTCCGTCACGAACGAGTCGTCCACGCCGTAGGAGCGCAGCGCGTCGTGGACGAAGGCGCCGAACGGATCGGCGCCCGTCCTGGTGATCACCGCGGCGCGTTCGCCGAGCCTCGAGGCGGCGACCGCGACGTTCGTCGGCGAGCCGCCCAGGTACTTGCCGAAGGTCTCGACCTCCCGCAGCGAAACGCCGATCTGAAGGGGATACACATCCACCCCGACCCGTCCCATCGTCAGGACGTCGATCATGCGAGGCCTTCCAGGTAGGCGATGCTCTGCCGGACCCCGTCCAGCGGGTCGTCGCCGTCGTCCGAGAGCACCACGTCCTGTTCCATGACGTACCAGCCTTCGTAGCCGCTCTTGTCCAGCGCCGCCACGATGCCGGCGATGTCGACGTCCCCCTGCCCGAGCGGACGGTAGATCCCGAGCGTCACCGCCTCCGTGTAGGTGAGCCCGCCGTCGGCGACCCGCGCCGCCAGCGTGGTGTCGACGTCCTTGAGGTGGACGTGCGCGATCCGGCCCGGATCCCTTCTGGTCAGCTCCAGGGGGTCGGTGCCGCCGATCAGCAGGTGCCCGGTGTCCAGGCACAGCGGCACGGCCGAGCCGTCCACGACTCTCTCGACGTCCTCCCGCGTCTCGACCATGGTCCCGACGTGCGGATGGAGGGTCACCTTACGGCCGAAGTCGCGTCCTTCGGCGGTGATCCTGTCCAGGTTCTCCAGCAGCGTCTTCCACCCCGTGGCGTCGAGTTCGGGCCGCTGGTCGTAGCCGTCGGCACCGCTGTCGGCGGCCAGCACCATGACCTCGACGTCGCCCTCGGCGAAGTCGCGCATGCGGGCGCGCATCCCCGGCAGCGGGTCGTGGCCCGGCTCGTGCAGCACGCAGGGCAGGAACCCGCCGACGGCCCGCAGGCCGTACTCCTCCAGCAAGGCCCTCCTGTGCGTGGGCGAGGGCGGCAGGAAGCCCTCGGGGCCGAGCTCGGTGGCGGTGAGCCCGAGCGAGCGCATCTCGGCGAGCACCCGCTCACGGTCCAGCTGGTGACCCCAGCCGGGCACCTCGCACACGCCCCACGAGATCGGTGCTCCGGCGATCTTCATCGGCTGACCTCCTTGACGGCGACGACACGGCCTTCCCTGCGTGACCTCTCCGCGGCTTCCGCGATGTAGAGAGCGGCGAGCGCGTCCTCGATGGTGCAGGGGCTCGTGTCACCGGTGAGGAAGCCGTCGATCTCCGCCACGTAGGCGGCCCTGAACCGGGTGACGAAGTCGGGCCACGGCTCCCCGGGCGGCTGCAGACCCTCCGCGCTGGTCAGCGGGGCCCGCGGGTCGAGGCCGACGACCTGGGTGCGGCGGGTGCCCGCCAGCTCCATCCGGACGTCGTAGCCCGCGCCGTTGTACCTGGAGCCCTGGAGGGTGACCAGGGTGCCGTCGTCGAGCGTGAGCAGGGCCGCGCTGGTGTCCACGTCTCCTGCCTCCTTGAAGAAGTCCGCGCCTCTGTTGGCGCCCGTGGCGTAGACGGTCGCCACCTCCCGGCCCGTCACCCAGCGCAGGATGTCGAAGTCGTGGATGTGGCAGTCCCTGTAGATGCCCCCTGACATCGGGATGTACTCGGCGGGCGGGGGCGCGGGGTCGGCGGTCAGCAGGTGGACCCTGTGCAGGTCGCCGAGCTCGCCCGCGCGCAGCGCTTCGGCCGCGGCGACGTAGCCGGGGTCGAAGCGGCGTTGGAAGCCGATCTGCACCCTGTTGCCGGCGCTCGCCTTGAGCACCTTCAGCGTCTCCTCCACCGTGGGAGCGACCGGTTTCTCGCAGAACACCGGAATCCCGAGCCGGCATGCCTTGATCAACAGGTCGGCGTGGGTGCTCGTGGGCGTGGCGATGACCAGCGCGTCGGCCTCGAACGGGTCGCCCTCCCTCCCGTAGGGGGAGCTGCGCACCGGATCCCACACGATCAGGTCGTCCACCAGCGGGTGCGCGGTCAGGGTTTCGGCATGAAAAGCTCCGATCCTGCCTAAACCAAGCAGACCGACACGCATGACGCCTCCAAGGAGTCGGGGATCCCTTTCTAACCTTCTATCCCTTTCTTTGTCCAGACATTCTTACCTTTAGCCGTCTGACCACGTCGGGGGCGTGGTGGGCGGGCAGGCGGGCGAACCCGACGACGATCGCGGGCGGCCCCTCGGCGAAGCGCATCGGCCCGACGGGTTCCGCGGACAGCCCCTCGGCCTCGGCCGCTGCCGCCGCCTCCCGCTCGTCCCACGACTCGGGCAGATCGATGTAGGCGTGCAGGCCGGCCTCGATGCCGCGGACGCTCACCTCGGGCAGGTGCTCGGCCAGTGCTCTGACCAGGGCGTCGCGGCGCCTCCTGTACTCCCTGCGCATCCTGCGCAGGTTGCGGTCGTAGCCGCCCGAGCGCAGGAAGTGGGCCAGGGCGTACTGCTCGATGACGGGAGAGCCCAGGTCGAACTCGCCCCTGGCCCGCCGTACGGCATCGGCCAGGTCGGGCGGGGCCGCGAGCCAGCCCAGCCTGAGCCCCGGAGCCAGGGACTTGCTGACGCTTCCCGACAGGATCACCCGGTCGGGCGCGAGACCCTGCAGGCAGCCCACGGGGTCGCGGTCGAACCTGAACTCGGCGTCGTAGTCGTCCTCCAGCACCAGGCCGCCCCACTCCATCAGCGCGGCTCTGCGCGCGGGCGACAGCACGACGCCCGTCGGATACTGGTGTGCGGGCGTGACGAGCACGGTGTCGACCCCGTCCAGGGCGCCGACGTCGAGCCCCTCCTCGTCGACGGGGATCGGCACCAGCTCCGCGCCCGTCCTCCTCAGCAGCGGGACCTGGCGGTGGCTCGTCGGATCCTCGACGCCGAGCCTGGGACTCCGCAGCACGTGCAGGATCAGGCTCAGCCCCTGGGCGACCCCGCCGACGATCACCAGGTTGTCGGGGCTGACGTCGGCGGCGCGGACCCGCTTGAGATAGCTCGCCAGTTCCTCGCGCAGCTCGATGACCCCGCCGGGGTCGCAGTAGTCGAAGGCGTCGCTCGGCACGGTGGTCAGCACGTGCTTGAGCGCCGCCAGCCAGCGTTCGCGGGGGAAGCCGCTCAGGTCGGGCGAGGTGGGCCGGTGCCCGTAGTAGGGCGCGCACTCGCGCGCTGGGACCGGCTCGGGCTCCCTGCGCGCCATCGGCGCGACCACGGTGCCGGCGCCGACCTTGGCCAGCAGGAAGCCCTCGGCGACCAGTTGCTCGTAGGCCTCGACGACCACGCCCCTGGAGACGCTGAGATCGCCCGCCAGGTCCCTGCTGGCCGGCAGCCTGGTGCCCGGCTCGAGCCTGCCCTGCCTGATCGACTCGCGCAGGTGACCCGCGATCTGCCCGGCGATCGCCCCTCGATCACGATTTATCGGGATATGGAGGTCGGCCAATTGGTCCCCTCTTTCGCCACATCATTGGACTGTCTGGGCGAACCATTCGATTCCTAGCATGCCGTACATGAGAAACGGCGTCATCGGGGCGGCCTCCGCCATGTTCCTTGTCGGCACCCTCGCGGGGGTGTCGGGGGTGATCCAGGACTATCCCGTGTACGGCGGGCAGGCCGTCCGGTACCTGGCCGCGGCGGTCATCCTGCTCCTCGTCACGCGCATGGCGGGGCTCCGCTTCGTCCGGCTCACCGCCAGGGAGACGCTGCTGCTCGCCGGGCTCTCGGTGCTCGGCCTGGTCATCTTCAACGTGTGCGTCATCGAGGCCACCAGGCACGCGGGCCCCGCCCTTCCCGGCACGGTGCTGGGCACCGTACCCCTCGTTCTGGCCCTGATGAGCGGGCGGCCCGCCCCGAGACTGCTGGTGGGGGCGGGAGTCGTCGTCGCGGGCGCCATCCTCGCCGCGGGCCTCGGCAGCGGCGACCTGCCGGGGCTGCTGTGGTCCCTGGGCGCGCTCGTGGGGGAGGTCAGCTTCTCCATGCTGGCCATCCCCCTCCTGCCCAAGCTCGGCGCGATGCGCGTCTCCGCCTACTCGACGGCGATGGCGGTGCCCCTGCTGGCCGTGATCGGGCTGTCGGTGGAGGGCTCGGCCATGCTGCGCGTCCCCACCCTGGCCGAGGGGCTCGGCTTCGCCTACCTCGCGGTGGTCGTGACGACGATCGCCTTCTTCCTGTGGTACTCCTCGTTGCCCAAGCTCGGCCCCGGCACGGCGGGCCTGTTCGCGGGGCTGATCCCGGTCGGTGCCATCGTCACGGGGCTCGCGCTCGGCATCGCGGTGCCGAGCGCGGCCGACCTTACGGGGGCGGCGCTGGTCATCGCGGGTATCGTCGTCGGGCTCAGCGGTGCCAGATCCGGCGATGCGGCTGGTGTTCCTGCACCGGCCACTGGCCGCTCTTGATGCCCGTCAGCACGATGGCGACGACCGCGAGGCCGAGCAACCCCACGACGAGGAGCGCGAATCCGAGCACGAAAAAGATGGGCAGTTCCATGACGTCCTCCTCTCTAAGGGTTCGTCCGAACGACCCCACAGGGACACCTCCATAACCCCATGAATCGGAAAAATCGCTCGGTTCGACCTGCGGTTCTGCCTGGCGTTCGTCAAGCCGTACCCTCTAGGAGGACCGAAAGGATCGAGGGACATGCCCGAGTTCGACTACACCGACCTGCTTCCGCTTGGCGACGACGACACCGAGTATCGGCTGATCACCAGCGAGGGGGTGCGGAAGGTCGAGGCTGCGGGACGCAACTTCCTGGAGGTCGACCCGGAGGCGTTGCGGCTGCTCACCGAGACCGCCGTCCACGACATCTCCCACTTCCTGCGCGCGAGCCACCTGGCCCAGCTGCGGAAGATCGTCGACGACCCCGAGTCGAGCGGCAACGACAGGTTCGTCGCGCTCGACCTGCTCAAGAACGCCTCCATCTCCGCCGGCGGCGTGCTGCCCATGTGCCAGGACACCGGCACCGCGATCGTCATGGGCAAGCGCGGCCGTCACGTGCTGACCGACGGCGCCGACGCCGAGGCGATCTCGCGCGGCGTCTACGACGCCTACACCAAGCTCAACCTGCGCTACTCGCAGATGGCTCCGCTCACCATGTGGGAGGAGAAGAACACGGGCAACAACCTGCCCGCCCAGATCGAGCTGTACGCCGAGGACCCCCACGGGCACCCCGACGAGTACAAGCTGCTGTTCATGGCCAAGGGCGGCGGCTCGGCCAACAAGTCGTTCCTCTACCAGGAGACCAAGGCGGTCCTGAACGAGAAGCGCATGCTGGCCTTCCTCGAGGAGAAGATCCGCTCGCTCGGCACCGCGGCGTGCCCGCCGTACCACCTGGCGGTGGTCATCGGCGGCACCAGCGCCGAGTACGCGCTAAAGACCGCCAAGTACGCCAGCGCCCGCTACCTCGACTCCATCCCGACCGAGGGCTCGGCCTCCGGCCACGGATTCCGTGACGTGGAGATGGAGCAGAAGGTGTTCGAGCTGACGCAGAAACTGGGCATCGGCGCCCAGTTCGGCGGCAAGTACTTCTGCCACGACGTCCGCGTGATCCGCCTGCCGAGGCACGGCGCCTCGTGTCCTGTGGCCATCGCCGTCTCGTGCTCGGCCGACAGGCAGGCGCTCGCCAAGATCACGCCCGAGGGCGTCTTCCTGGAGAAGCTGGAGACCGATCCCGCCCGTTTCCTGCCCGAGACGACCGACGAGCACCTGTCCGACGACGTCGTGAAGATCGACCTCAACCGTCCGATGCGCGACATCCTCGCCGAGTTGACCAGGTTCCCGGTCAAGACGCGCCTGTCGCTCACCGGTCCGCTGGTGGTGGCCCGCGACATCGCGCACGCCAAGATCGCCGAGCTGCTCGACGCCGGCGGGGAGATGCCCGCCTACCTGAAGGACCACGCCGTCTACTACGCGGGCCCCGCGAAGACCCCCACAGGCTACGCGTCCGGCTCCTTCGGACCCACGACCGCCGGCCGCATGGACTCCTACGTCGAGCGCTTCCAGGCCGAGGGCGGATCCATGGTCATGCTGGCCAAGGGCAACCGGTCCAAGCAGGTCACCGAGGCCTGCCAGAAGTACGGCGGCTTCTATCTCGGCTCCATCGGCGGACCCGCCGCGCGCCTGGCCCAGGACTGCATCAAGAAGGTCGAGGTCCTGGAGTACCCGGAGCTGGGCATGGAGGCGGTGTGGAAGATCGAGGTGGAGGACTTCCCCGCCTTCATCGTCGTCGACGACAAGGGCGACGACTTCTTCACCGACAGGACGGGGCCTGTGCTGTCCATCGGCCGCCGCTGAATTGTCGGTGCGGCTCCCTAGGGTGTTCGCATGAACGTCCGAGAGGCCGGCGTCCACCTTTTCGACAGGTGGACGGCGATGTGGAACCGGGAGCTGCACCCCAAGGAGATCATGGCGCCGGAGTTCGTGCTGCGCTACGCGCAGGCGGGCACGGACGCCTTCGACGACGTACGGCATGCCGACGACCTGGCCGTGATCGTGGCCGGGTGGCATGAGTCCCATCCGGGTCTGCGCTTCTTCGCCGAAGGTGAAGCGGTCGTGGACCTCAGGATGGTCGAGGGGGCGGCGACCGGGCTGGTCGCCCGTCCCTACAAGGCGACGTTCGGCGAGGTGTCCAAGAGCGGGGTCGACGTCCTGGCCGTGTCGGAGGGACTGATCACCGAGGTGTGGTCGGTCTCCGGGGCGCGCGCCTTCTACGGGTGACGCGCGGCCGGCTCACCGAGGTGTGGTCGGTCTCGGACGACCGCACCCTGGGTCGGTGAGTCAGGCGGCGACCAGGCCGCGGTGGGGGGCGACGACAGAGCCGTCGGGCAGCAGCAGACCGGTGTCCTCGAACAGGACCACCCCGTTGCACAGCAGGCTCCAGCCCTGGTCGGGGTGGGCCGCGATCACGTGCGAGGCCTCACGGTCGGCCGCGTCGGCGGCGGGGCAAGCGGGTCGGTGACTGCACATCATGCACCTCTCAGATGACTCTCCTGGGTTCTTCACTTGGTGGGCATCGTCGCCCTGTCGGGCCCCCTGCGCGCTGGAGATGATCCCTTTCCCATCCCAACGCCGTCGGGTGCCTTCCTGGTTCCGCTGAACCTCTCTACCTTCATGATGACGATCGGCACCGACAGATTCGATGCATTTTGTGGCAGATAGGTTCATGGATTCAGAGTGCGTCGAGCCGCTGACAGCCAGCTTGCAATCCGCTGACGCGATGAAGGGCCGGAAGAGTCAAGCCCGTGTGCGTCGGCGGGCGGGATGCCTCCGCCCGCCGCACACAGGATCAATCTGACACTGCCATCATGAGGTAGTTGCGAGGAATTCGCAACAAGGTGAAGTCCTAAGTCCATGGTCTGATGCAGCTGCGAACTCCTTGCAATAGTGTCGGAGGGCATTGATCACTTGGAGGTGGACCATGGGTGGCTACACCCTGCCCGACATGCCCTATGACTACGCGGCGCTCGAGCCGGCGATCACCGGCGAGATCCTCGAACTGCACCACGCCAAGCACCACGCCGCCTACGTCAAGGGCGCGAACGACACCCTCGAGCAGCTGGCCGAGGCCCGCGACAAGGGCCAGTTCGGCGGCCTCGTCGGCCTGGAGAAGACCTTCGCCTTCCACCTGTCCGGCCACGTGCTCCACTCGATCTTCTGGGAGAACCTGTCCCCGGACGGCGGCGACCGCCCCGACGGCGCGCTCCGCGACGCGATCGACGAGCACTTCGGCACCTTCGAGGCCTTCCAGAAGCAGCTGAGCGCCGCCACCAGCGGCGTGCAGGGCTCAGGGTGGGGCGTGCTGGCCTACGAGCCGCTCGGCGGGCGCCTGGTGGTGGAGCAGGTCTACGACCACCACGGCAACGTCGGCATGAACACCACGCCGCTGCTGGTCTTCGACGCCTGGGAGCACGCCTACTACCTTCAGTACCGCAACGTGCGCCCCGACTACGTGGAGAAGCTCTGGGGCCTGGTGAACTGGGACGACGTCGCGAAGCGCTTCGCTGACGTCACGAGTCAGACGGGTTGACAGAAGTTCGCAACTTTTTATCGGCCCGGCCTCTACTGGTCGGTTTCCGCAAATAGGTAAGCTGCCTGCCATGCGTGCGCCGTCCGGTTACCTCCTTGCCGCGCGCTATCGGCTCATGGAGCCGGTCGGCCGCGGCGGTATGGGCACGGTTTGGCGAGCGCACGATGAGTTGCTCGACCGTTACGTAGCGGTCAAGGAAGTGCGCCTGCCCACGGTTCTCGACGAGGAGCTGAGGGCCGAACTCTGTGCCCGCACCGAGCGTGAGGGCAGGGCCACGGCGATGGTCGCGCACCCCTCGGTGATCACCGTCTTCGACGTCGTCACCGAGGACGAACGTCCATGGATCGTGATGGAGCTGCTCCAGGCCCGGTCTCTGGAGCAGCTCATCATGGAGGAGGGCCCGCTGCCGCCGCGCAGGGCCGCGGAGATCGGCAGGCAGGTGCTCGGCGCGCTGCGGGCCGTCCACGCCAAGGGCATCCTCCACCGCGACGTCAAGCCCAGCAACGTGCTGGTCACCGACGACAGGGCGGTGCTCACCGACTTCGGCCTGGCCGCCATGGAGGGCGACGCCTCGATCACGCAGGCGGGCATCGTGCTCGGCTCGGCCGGCTACATCGCGCCCGAGCGGGTACTCGGCGCGAAGGCCAGTCCCGCGGCCGACCTGTGGTCGCTCGGCGCGACCCTCTACACGGCCGTCGAGGGCAGGGGCCTGCACGGCAGGCGTACGGCCGCCGCCGCGCTGGCCGCGCTCACCAGCGGCGAGCCCATCCCCATGGTCAAGGCGGGGCCGCTGGCCCCCGTGCTCGACGCCCTGCTCAGGATCGACCCGGCCACCAGGCTCGACTCGGTGCGCGCCTCGCTCATGCTGGCCCGCGTCGCGGCCGGAGGGGCGGCGGAGGACCCGCTGGCCACCAGGACCAGCAGGATCCCGCGTCCAGGCCCGGCGCGCAGGCCCACCCATCGCGGCCTGCACAGGGCGGAGACGACCGCGCCGACTCCCGTCGTCCCGCTTCCGAGGGCGCACCGCAGGCCGGGCGAGGGCGTGCACAGGAAGGTCGTCGAGCAGCGGCCCAATCCATCGGCCTACGCCCGATTTATGGCCACGGTGATAAAGTTGTTCCTTCCACGACGCTTCTGGCCGCGTGAACTTCGCAAGCGTGGGTAAAGCGTTCTCCAAGCGAGAATAGATATCTTCTTCTCATGCCGGAACAGCAGAAGCGCCTGCTCGCGGAACGCTATGAGCTGATCACTCCGATCGGCAGAGGGACGATGGGAACCGTGTGGCGGGCCCACGACCGTGCCCTCGGCCGCGAGGTGGCGATCAAGGAGATCCGCCAGGATCCAGGGCTCACCGAGGAGCAGCGCGTCGAACTGCGCGAGCGCATGGTCCGCGAGGGCCGTACCGCCGCGCGGATCAGCCACCCTTCCGTGGCCTCGATCCACGACGTCCTCATCCAGGACGACAGTCCGTGGATCATCATGGAGCTCGTCGAGGCCCGCTCCATGGAGCAGGTCATCGAGGAGGAGGGTCCGCTGCCGCCGCGGCTGGTGGCCGAGATCGGCGTCGACCTGCTGGGCGCGTTGCGCGCCGCCCACGCCCAGGGCGTCACGCATCGCGACGTCAAGCCGGGCAACGTGCTCATCACCGAGAACGGCAGGATCGTCCTCACCGACTTCGGCATCGCCAAGGCCGAGGGCGACACCCGCCTGACCAAGACCGGCATGGTGATCGGCTCCCCCGGCTACACGGCGCCCGAGCGGGCGCGCGGCGAGTACACGGGCGCGGAGTCCGACATCTGGTCGCTCGGCGCGACCCTGTACTTCGCCGTGGAGGGCAGGCCCGCATACGAGCGCGCGACGGTGGCCGAGACGCTGGCCGCGCTGATGACGGAGAGCGCGGATCCGCCCACGCAGGCGGGGGCGCTGCGCCCCGTGCTCGAAGGGATGCTCCACAAGGACCACCGCCTGCGGCTGACCGCGGCCAAGGCCGAGACCCTGCTGCGGATGGTGGCCGACACGCCGACCAGCGACATCCCGAAGGTGATGGAGGCGTTCGACCCCGACAGGACGATGGCGGTGCAGCGACCCAAGCCGGCGCGGCCCACGCCGGTCGAACCGGTCGACGAGGGCGCCATCGTGACCTCGCGGCTGACCCTCCCCAACACGCGTGCCGACAAGCCGGTCTTCCCGCCGCCCGGCGCCGGGGCCCCCCAGGGCCCGCGCCCGCACGGCGAGCCGGGCGGCCCTGGAGCGTTCTCAGGGCCCGCCGGGCAGCAGGGGCCCGGCGCGTTCTCGGGACCCATGGGCCAGGACGGCAGAGGCGCCTTCGGGGGCCCGGCGGGGCCCGCTACCGGCGCGCCCGCGGGTCCCGCGCAGCAGCAGGGGCCCGGTCCCCGGCAGGGGCCTGGTGCTCAGCAGGGGCCAGGTGCCCAGCAGGGGCCAGGTGCCCAGCAGGGGTACGCCGGCGGGCCGGGGTTCCCCGGATACGCGGGTCCGCCGCCCGCCGCCCCCTACAACGGCATGCCCCCCGGACAGGGCGGCGGCTCGGCCGTACCGGCTCAGCCCGGCGGCTACGGGACCGACCACCCCGACCGGCAGCCGGGCCTGGGCACCGACCTGTTCGCCATCGCGGGAGCGAAGACCCCGGAGAAGGAGGGCAACAGGGCGGGCGTCCTCATCCTCATCGGCGTCGCCATCGTGGCCCTCGCCGTGATCGCGATTCTCGTCATCGCCGCCATCTCCTGACCCCGGCACGCCGCGCTCGATCCGGATCGCACAGACTTGGACACATGAGTGAATTCCGGATCGAGCACGACTCCATGGGTGAGGTCCGCGTCCCCGCCGACGCCCGGTGGCGCGCACAGACGCAGCGAGCCGTGGAGAACTTCCCCGTCTCGGGACGCCGCCTGGAGCCCTCTCACATCGCCGCGCTCGGCCTGATCAAGGCGGTGGCCGCCGAGGTCAACGCCGAACTCGGAGTCCTCGACAAGGACGTGGCGGAGGCCGTCGCGCAGGCCGCCGCCGACGTGGCGGAGAACGAGTACGACGCGCACTTCCCCATCGACGTGTTCCAGACCGGCTCGGGCACCTCCTCGAACATGAACGCCAACGAGGTCATCGCCACGCTGGCCCAGGAGCGGCTCGGCCGGCCTGTGCACCCGAACGACCACGTCAACGCCTCGCAGTCGTCCAACGACGTGTTCCCCACCTCGATCCGCGTCGCCGCCGCCACCGAGGTCGTCTTCCATCTGATCCCCTCGCTGCAGCACCTGGCGGTCGCGCTGCGGGCGAAGGCGACGGAGTTCGACCGGACCGTGAAGTCCGGCAGGACCCATCTCATGGACGCCACCCCGGTCACGCTGGGCCAGGAGTTCGGCGGCTACGCCTCCCAGATCGAGCACGGCGTCAACCGCGTCAGGTCGGCCCTCGCCCACGTGGTCGAGCTCCCGCTCGGCGGCACCGCCGTCGGCACCGGCATCAACACCCCGCCGGGCTTCGCGGCGAAGGCGATCGAGAAGCTCAGCGAGGCGACCGGCATCCGGTTCGTCGAGGCCGAGGACCACTTCGAGGCCCAGAGCAGCCAGGACGCGATCGTCGAGCTGTCCGGCCAGATGAAGGTCGTCGCCGTCTCCCTGAGCAAGATCGCCAACGACCTGCGATGGATGGGCTCGGGGCCCCGCGCGGGCCTCGGCGAGATCAACCTGCCCGACCTCCAGCCCGGCTCCTCGATCATGCCGGGGAAGGTCAACCCGGTCATCCCCGAGGCCACGGCCATGGTCGCCGCCCAGGTCATCGGCAACGACGCCGCCATCACCTTCGCGGGCGCCTCCGGCAACTTCGAGCTGAACGTCATGCTGCCCGTCATCGCCAGGAACGTCCTGGAGTCGATCGGCCTGCTCGCCAACGTCTCCCGCCTGCTGGCCGACCGCTGCGTCGGCGGCATCACCGCCAACACCGAGCGGCTGCGCGAGTACGCCGAGTCCTCGCCCTCGATCGTCACGCCGCTCAACCGGCACGTCGGCTACGAGGAGGCCGCGAAGATCGCCAAGCAGGCCCTGGCCGAGCGCAAGACCATCCGCGAGGTGGTCATCGAGCGCGGACACGTCGCCAACGGCACCATCTCGGAGGAGGAGCTCGACGCGATCCTGGACGTGCTGTCCATGACGAAGCCCTCCCCCTGAGGCGCTCCACGCGCGGAGCCGGGGCCTTCGGGGTGATCGGCCGCCCGAGGGTGCTGCCCTGGCCGGGGCCGGCAAAGGTATTCCCGGCATATGCCAACGTTCTGCCCGGCCTGCGATAACGATTCGCCAACGCCGCCATCCGAACGACCCATCACGTCGTCAGAGGAAGTCGTCAACCCTCTGGCGAAAGGCAGGACGGCCCCGTGCAACAACCGGATTGCGTTTCGCGCTCGGTGGTCAACGGCGCCGGCGACCGGGGTATCGATGCCGGTGTGGCCGTCCCGCGCCCGCGGGGAGCCGAGGGAGGCGATGTGAGCGTCCCAGGACAGCACAGGTCGGCGCAGCGCGGTCCGCCGTCGCTCCATGAGGTTGCCAGCTCTACGACAACGTCCCCCGAAGGAGCGAGAGGAGGCGTGGCGCCGACGCCGGCGTCACCGACCAGATGAAGATCCTGTTTCTCCGCCTCATGCAGGCCATGCGCGACGCCAGGACCAAGGACCTGACCAGGCACCTGTCCGCCACACCACTGGAGCACATCTACGCCCGTTTCGGACGCGACATCCTCGCTCAGGCCGCCCAGGACCGCACGCTGTCCGACGCCATCGCCAGGGAGGTCGCCGAGATCGACAGGTCACTGGAGGAGGAGGGCGTCGACCCCACCCCCGTCGAGCTGCGCTCCTTCCTCATGGGCTACGGCCAGGGCGTCATCGACTCCGCGGTGATCAGACCCGACCTGGTCGCCAAGGACACCAGTTGCGGCAGCGTCTACCCGAGTTCGGTGGTGAAGCTGGGCGCGCTGAGCCAGAAGGCGTTCGCGGGCGGGCTCATTAAGATGTCCACATAGTGATCCATAGAGGTATGTGGCCGGGCTCCATGTGCCTCGGAAGGGGAAGGGTCTAGGGTCCGAGGCATGACCGACGAGCTGACCGGGCGAACGGCCCTGGTGACGGGGGCGGGTAGCGGGATCGGCAGGGCCTGCGCCGTCAGGCTGGCCGCCGCCGGCGCCAGGGTGCTGGCCGTGGACATGTCGGCCGAGTCTGCGGAGCGGGTGGCGAAGGAGACGGGCGGCGTCGCGGTCGTCGCCGACCTGTCCGACCCCCGCTTCCTGGACGAGCTGCCCGACCAGCCTGTCGACATCCTGGTCAACAACGCGGGCTTCCAGCACGTCGCGCCGATCGAGGAGTTCCCTCCCGAGACGTTCGCCAAGATCGTCAAGGTCATGCTGGAAGCGCCGTTCCTGCTGGCCAGGCGGGTACTGCCGGGCATGTACGCCGCGGGCTGGGGCAGGATCGTCAACATCTCCTCCGTCCACGGCCTCAGGGCCTCGCCGTACAAGGCGGCCTACGTGGCCGCCAAGCACGGGCTCGAGGGGCTGTCGAAGGTGATCGCGCTCGAAGGGGCGGGCAAGGGTGTGACGTCGACGTGCGTCAACCCCGGCTACGTGCGCACCGAGCTGGTCGAGCGGCAGATCGCCGCGCAGGCCGCGTCCCACGGCATCCCCGAGTCCGAGGTCGTGGAGCAGATCATGCTCGCCCCCGCCGCGATCAAGCGCCTGATCGAGCCCGAGGAGGTCGCCGGGCTGGTCGCCTACCTGTGCGGGCCGGCGGGCTCGTTCATCACGGGCGTCTCCCTCCCCGTGGACGGCGGATGGACGGCTCGCTAGCGTTCCTCGACCTGCTGGCGCGCGAGGCGTCGGCGGTCGAGTTCGAGGGACCGACGCTCAAGGCCAGGGCCGAGGGCGCGAGCGCGCGGACGATCGAGGAGCTCGAAGAGGCCAAGCTGGCCGCGCTCAAGGTCCGGGCGCTGCTCAGGCGGAGGGCGCGCCGCGAGGCCGAGCTGAGCGCGCTCTACGACACCGCGGGCGACCTGGCGGGGCTGCGCGACCTCGACGCCGTGCTCGAGGCGATCGTGCACAGGGCCAGGCAGCTGCTCGGCACCGACACCGCGTACATGACGCTGCACGACCCCGAGCGCGGCGACACCTACATGCGGGTCACCGACGGCTCGATCTCCGCCGCCTTCCGGGCGCTCAGGCTGGCGATGGGCGCCGGGCTCGGCGGCCTGGTGGCGCAGACCGCGACGCCGTACTCCACCGCCGACTACTTCGCCGACGCTCGTTTCCGCCACACCACCGTCATCGACGAGGCGGTCAAGGAGGAGGGCCTGGTGGCCATCCTCGGCGTGCCGCTGCGCCTGGGCCAGCGGGTGATCGGCGTGCTGATGGCCGCCAACCGCAGCGCGCGGCCGTTCGCTCAGGAGGAGGTGGCGCTGCTGGCCAGCCTGGCGGCGCACGCGGCGGTCGCGATCGACAACGCCAGGCTGCTGCAGGAGACGCGCAACGCCCTGGAGGAGCTCTCGCACGCGCACAGGATCGCGAGGGAGCACAGCGACGCGGTGGAGCGCGCGGCGCTCGCCCACGACAGGATGACCTCGCTGGTGCTGCGCGGAGGCGGCATCGAGGACGTGGCCGCCGTGGTGACCGAGGTGCTCGGCGGCACGCTGGCCGTGCTCGACGAGACGGGAAGGCCACTGGTCGGCGAGGTGGAGCCGGGCGTCCTCGACGCGGCCGTGCCGGGCAGGACCGTCCGCAGGGGCGATCTCATGATCACGGCGAGCGCCCCGCTGTGCACGCTGGTGCTGAGGAGCGACCCGCACAGAAGGGACGCCGCGGACGAGCGGATCCTGGAGCGGGCGGCGCTGGTCTGCGCGCTGCTGCTGCTGTTCCGCAGGAGCGTGGCCGAGGCCGAGGGCAGGGTGCGCGGCGAACTGCTCGACGATCTCATCTCCCGCGCGGCCGTTGACCCGCAGGGCCTCACCGACCGCGCCCGCAGGCTCGGTGTCGACCTGACCGCCCCGCACGTGGTCGTGGTGGCCAGGCACGAGGGCCAGCGAGAGCGGGCCGCCTTCTGGGCCTCCTCGCAGGCCACGCTCTCCGGCGGCCTGGCCGCCGCCCGCGGACAGGAGGCGGTGCTGCTGCTGCCGGGCGCCGACCCCGGCGCGGCGGCCCAGCGTGTGGCCGCCGAGCTGACCATCTCGCTCGGCTCCCCCGCCACGGCGGGCGCGACGGGCCCGATCACCGACCCCACGCACGTCCCGCGGGCGCACAAGGAGGCGCTGCGCTGCGCCGAGTCGCTCCTGGCGCTCGGCCGGGCGGGTGAGGGCGCGAGCGCGACCGAGCTCGGTTTCGTCGGGCTGCTGATCGGCGAGGGCCGCGACGTGAGCGCCTTCGTCACCGGCACGCTGGGCCCCGTGATCGACTACGACGAGCGCAGGGGCACCGCGCTTCTCAAGACGCTGGCCGCCTACTTCGGCTCCGGCTCCTCGCCCTCACGCACCGCCGAGGTCATGCACATCCACGTCAACACCGTCACCCAGCGGCTCGACCGCGTCGCCCAGTTGCTCGGCGACGGCTGGCAGGAGCCCGAACGCGCCCTGGAGATCCAGCTGGCGCTCCGCCTGCACCGGCTCAGCGGCTGACCCACATATCACCGCCCCAGAGTGTGGGGTGTGCGCCCATATGAGTGACACCGGTCACTCTTTACCGTGGGCGCAACCCCCCACTCCATCAGACAGGCGAAAGCGCATGAGCATCAAAAAGATCGTGGCCGCGAGCCTGATCGGCACGACCATCGAGTGGTACGACTTCTTCCTGTACGGCTCGGCGGCCGCACTCGTGTTCAACAAGCTGTTCTTCCCCGACTCCGACCCGCTGACCGGCACGCTGCTGGCCTTCCTCACCTACGCCGTCGGCTTCGTCGCCCGCCCCCTCGGCGGCCTCGTCTTCGGCCACTTCGGCGACCGGCTCGGCCGCAAGACGCTGCTCGTCATCAGCCTGCTCATGATGGGTGTCGCGACCTTCCTCATCGGCTGCCTGCCCACCCACGCCGCTATCGGCGCGGGCGCGCCGCTGCTGCTGACCGCGCTGCGGCTGGTGCAGGGCTTCGCGCTCGGCGGGGAGTGGGGCGGCGCGGTCCTCATCGTCTCCGAGCACGGCGATGCCGGCAGGCGCGGCTTCTGGGCCTCGTGGCCGCAGGCGGGCGCTCCTGGCGGCAACCTGCTCGCCACGGGCGTGCTCGCCCTGCTGGCCGCCTTCCAGTCCGACGAGACGTTCCTGTCGTGGGGATGGCGGGTGCCGTTCCTGCTGTCGGGCGTGCTGGTGCTGATCGGGCTGTGGATCCGGCTGTCCATCACCGAGTCGCCGGTCTTCCAGCAGGCCCCTCCCCTCGAGGACAAGACGCCGATCGCGGGCGTCCTCCGGCACCACTGGCGCGACGTGCTGATCGCCATCGGCGCCCGCATGGCCGAGAACATCTCCTTCTACCTGATCACCGTGTTCGTCATCACCTACGGCACGACCGTCGTGAAGCTGGACAAGCCGACCGTCCTGAACGCGGTGCTCATCGCCTCGGCGATCCACTTCATCACGATCCCGCTGTGGGGCGCGCTGTCCGACCGCGTCGGCCGCCGGCCGATCTACCTGGCGGGCGCGGCGGGAATCGGCGTGTGGATCTTCGCTTTCTTCCCGCTCATCAACACCGGCGGCTTCCTGGCCATCACGCTGGCCGTGACGGTGGGCCTGCTCTTCCACGGCATGATGTACGGCCCGCAGGCCGCCTTCTTCTCCGAGCTGTTCGGCACCCGGATGCGCTACACGGGCGTGTCGATCGGCGCCCAGCTGTCGGCCATCGTGGCGGGCGCGCTGGCTCCGATCATCGCGGTCAAGCTCCTGCAGGACTTCGGCACCTGGGTGCCGATCTCCGTCTACCTGGCGGTGGCGGCGGCGCTCACGCTCATCGCGGTCTACGCTGCCCGCGAGACGCAGGGCAGCGACCTCGCGGAAGGGAAGGTCAGCGCATGAAGGTCACCACCACCAGGCTCACCCACAACGTCCTGAGCGGGCCACGCGACGAGGGCGAGCCCGTGCTGTTCGTCCACGGCAACGTGTCGTCGGCCGCGTTCTGGCGCGACACCCTGGCCGCGCTGCCCGAGCCGTACCGGGCGCTCGCGGTGGACCTGCGCGGCTTCGGCGACAGCGACCCCGCCCCCGTGGACGCCACGCGCGGCCTGCGCGACTTTTCCGACGACCTGATCGCCCTGGTCGAGGCCATGGAGCTGGGCCCTGTCCACCTGGTGGGCTGGAGCATGGGCGGCGGCGTCATCACCCAGCTCCTGCGTGACAGGCCCGGCCTGGTCCGCTCGCTCACTCTCGTCAACCCCGTCTCCCCGTACGGCTACGGCGGCACGGAGGGCGCCGACGGCGTCCTCACCCACGCCGACGGCACCGGGTCGGGCGCGGGCGCCGTGAACCCCGACTTCCTCGACAGGCTCGCCAAGGGCGACCTGTCTGAGGAGGCGCCCACGTCCCCCCGCAGCGTCTTCCGCTCCTCCTACGTCGCCAAGCCCGTCGCCGACGAGGACTTCTACGTGGCCGCGATGCTGACCACGAAGGTCGGCGAGGACCACTACCCCGGCGACGCCGCCACGTCCGAGGCCTGGCCCGGTGTGCGTCCCGGCACCCGCGGCGTCCTGAACGCCATGGCGCCGAACCACTTCCGCGTCGACGACCTCCACACGATCGACCCCAGGCCGCCGATCCTGTGGATCAGGGGCGCCGACGACGTCATCGTCTCCGACGCCTCGCTGTTCGACCTCGCCCACCTGGGCGTTCTCGGCGTCGTGCCCGGCTCGCCCGGCACCCAGGCGCAGCCCATGGTCACCCAGACCAGGGCGGCGCTGGAGCGCTACGGCCACTACCGCGAGGCCGTGCTGGCCGAGTGCGGACACAGCCCGCACCTCGAACACCCCGAGGAGTTCCGCAGGCTGCTCGTGGAGCACCTTCAGTCGCGTAGGTAGCGATGCCTGCCCGCGCGTGCCAGCCGCAGGACGAACCGTGCGCCTGGCACGCGACGGGCCAGCCTGCGCAGCGGGGTGTCGGGGCCCATCGGGTCGTGCTCGGGGTCGACCGCCGTGATCGGCACGATCTCGATCCTGCCGCCGCGCATCTCCAGCGCGAATCGCAGCCCCGTCTCCGACTCGTCGGTGCGCAGCGACGACACCCACGAGCCAGGACCGAGCTGGTCCTTGCCCGGCAGCAGCCGGGCGACGGGCACCTTGGCGACCAGCTGCCCCGCGGTCCTGCCGGGCAGCCCCGGCTCGACCAGCGCGGGAGCGCTGATCTCCCGGTGCCGGGTGGTGTGGCGCAGCACCAGCTCGATGGCGGGACCGCCGCTCGGCGGCACGTACGGCACCGGCACCACCACGTAGATGTGGCGCTTCTGCCTGGTGACGGTCGTTCCGCGGGAGACGAGCGCGATCGAGTGGGAGAACGACCTGGGCTCGATGCACAGGCTGAGCTCCCCGTCGTCGCTCCAGCACGGCACGACCAGGCGCCGCCTCGGCCGTTCGGCCAGCACGCCCAGGCAGGTGAACGGCCCTTCGGAGTGCCTGACCGTGGTGGCGGCGCGGTGCGCTCCGCCGTACATCCTGACGTGGACCGCCCAGAGGCCCGACGGCAGCGCCTCGCCGAGCGCGGCGGTGGTGACGTCGATCCGCGCCTGCCCGTGCACCTGGACCCTGACCCTGCCGCCTTCCCTGATGCGCACGATGTCGCAGACCACGGGGACGAAGTAGACGTCGCCTGTCTCCTCCTGCCTGACGTAGACCTCGATGCGGGCCTTGGCGACGGCGTCGGTGACGTCCGTGACCGCGTCGGGCAGCAGCGTCTGGTCGACCGACCCCGGCGGACGCCAGTACAGCCTGTCCTCCTCCTCGCGGAACCTGGCCGGCTCGCCCGCGGAGGTGTGGATCTCCACCGCGAGGCCCAGCTCCAGCACCTCCCCCGACCAGCGCACATCGCTCAGCTCGGCCCTCAGCTCGCCGCGCCGGGACTCGTTGGCGAAGCTGACGAGCTGGTCCAGGCGGCCCGCGCGCATCATGGACGCGACGGCGCGCAGGTGGACGGGCAGGTAGCGGTCCAGGCGCTCGGGGAAGCGCTCGAGCACCAGCTCCCTGAAGATGGTGAAGGTGAGGCCCCTGTCGACCGACGACCCCGCGAACCTGGGGGTCAGGAACGGGCGCAGCACCATCGAGCGGTACCAGAACGCGTAGATCCGGTCGCGCTGGCGCCCCTCCTCCGTGCCGCCGTCGACGACGTCGAGCAGCGCGCGCAGTTCGGTGACCACGACCGCGGGCTCGTCGACCCGTTCCTCCTGCTCGCCCAGGTGGCAGCACACCTCGTCGGCGAGCACGGCGATGATCTTCGCCCTCAGGTAGGCGCAGAGCGAGAACGCCTGCTCCGCCACCTTCCCCCCAGACACGGCGAAGCCGAGCCGCTCCTGCTCGAGGAAGGACCGCCGGTAGAGCTTGTGCGGCGTGAGCAGCGTGAGCAGCCGGTCGCGCAGGATGTCGGCGCGCTCGCTGTTGGCCTCGAAGGCGACCATCGGCGGCCCCGCGTCGCGTACGAGCCTGCCGACGAGCACGTCGGCCTCCGTCTCCACGGCCCGCCCGTGCATCAGGGCGAGCGCCCCCCGCTCCAGCCTGTCGCCCTGGTCGAGCAGGTAGACGTAGTCGCCCCTGGCGCTGGCGATGCCCACGTTGCGACCGCGCAGGGGCGTGCCGGTGTACGGCAGGTGCAGCACCCGCACGTTGCGCCTGACGGACGCGACGGTGTCGAGCCGCTCGGCGATCCCGTCCGTGGAACCGTCGTCCACGAAGATCACTTCGTACTCGTCCGGCGGCAGCGTCTGCTCCAGCACGGAGCGGATGCACTCGTCGGCGGTGTCGCCGGGATTGTGAACATTCACGATCACGCTGACCTTCACATGGCCAGCGTGAGCCGTCCCGTCACCGTCGGCGAGCGGACTTGCCCATCACTGGGGGTGTCAGTACCAGCCCGTTGCCGTGGAATGGCCCCACGCGCCACAAGGCGTACCGTAACGACCCTTGATATAACCCAGGCCCCACTTGATCTGGGTGGTCGCATTGGTCTGCCAGTCGCCGCCCGCGCTGGCCATCTTGCTGCCCGGCAGCGACTGCGGGATGCCGTAGGCGCCGGAGTAGCGGTTCATGGCCCGCTCGTTCCAGCCGGACTCCTTCTGCCAGAGCTTCTCCAGGCAGCCCCACTGGTCGTCGCCGAAGCCGAAGCTCGACAGCATGCCCTTGGCCACGGCCTTGTTGCTGCCGGGCGAGGGGTTGCTGCCGGGAGGGAAGTTGGCGGCGGGGATGCCGTCGCCGCCCGGTCCCTGGTCGACGACCTCGATCGGGTTCAGCTTGGGCTTGCCCTTGCGGCTGGCGGCGAGCTGGTCCTTGCGCATCGCGTCGACCGCGGCGGACTTGAGCACGTCGGCGCTGGGGTCGGTGGCGAAGGGGTCGCCGCCGAGCAGGCCGTTCATCTCCGCGAGGCTGAGCTGCTGCGGGGGCGGGGACGAGGCGTTCTGGTAGGCGGTGTAGGCGACGAAGCCGCCGCCGCCGAAGACGACCACGAGGGTCAGGCCGATGATCAGAACCCGCTTGGCTGACAGCCTGGAGGAACGGGCCGGGCGCCGCCGGCCGCGGGGCACCTCGGGTGCGGAGCGCTCACTCAACTGCGGACCTGGGTTCACGACCTATGAGCTTGCCCTGACTTGGGGGGTGGTTCGCAACCCAAACATGGCATTCGGTTGGACTTCCCTTGACCAACCAGGGCTTTTCAGATCATGTGATTTTCGTCACAGCAGAGAAGCGGTCCGCCCCTCGAACCCCCGCACCGAGGGGAGGACTCCCCTCAGGCTGCCCGGTGTTCTTTGTGGTCTTGTGCCTGACATGTCACAGTTTCATGACACGGAACGTATGTGCCCAGGTTGGAAGAATAATGTGCGCGTGGCAGGAATCCTCCTCGTCGAAGACGACCCGTCCGTCCGGACCGCGCTCGAGCTGGCCCTGACCCGTCAAGGTCACTCCGTCACCTCCTACGCGACCGGCGAGGAGGCCCTCGACCACGTCAGATCGCGCAGGCCCGAGATCGCCATCCTGGACGTCATGCTGCCCGGCATCGACGGCGTCGAGGTCTGCAGGCGCATCCGCAGGCTCGACCAGTTGCCCGTCATCCTCCTCACCGCCAGGGGCGACGACCTCGACGTGGTCGTCGGCCTGGAGGCGGGCGCCGACGACTACGTGGTCAAGCCGGTCGAGCCCCGCGTGCTCGACGCGCGCATCAGGGCGATCCTGCGCAGGGCCGAGTCGAGCACCTCCGACCGCATCACCTTCGGCGACCTGGTCATCGACAGGGGCGCGTTGAAGGTCAGCCTGGCGGGCAAGGAGATCCACCTCACCCCCACCGAGCTACGCCTGCTGCTGGAACTGGTCCGCCATCCCGGCCAGGTGCTCAACCGGCGCTACCTGCTGCGCGTGGTCTGGGACCACACCCACGTGGCCGACTCCCGCCTGGTCGACGCCTGCGTCCAGCGGGTGCGCGCGAAGATCGAGCCCAGGCCGGCCGAGCCGACGTTCATCCACACAGTGCGCGGCTTCGGCTACCGGTTCAGCCCCCCGTGATCGCGTTCCTCACCGGCCTGCGCGGCCGACTCGTCATCACCTTCACCGTGGTCGCCGTGGCGGCCTCCGCCCTGGTCGCCGGCATCGGCTTCGAACTGGCCAAGGGCGCGCTGATCGACAGGACCACCAGGGACGCGGTCGACAACCTCACCAAGGACCTGCGTCGCATCGACTTCGCCGTCGGGGCGCTGCGCCCCGGCGAGGTGCCGCCGAGCGGCGAGGAGCTGAACAACCTCGCCAACTCGTTGTCCGGGCCCGACAGGCACGCGCTCCTGGAGTACCGGGGTCTCTACTACCGCGACGAGGCGGGCGCGTTCGGCCCCGACGACGTCACGGGAGAGCTGCGCGGCCAGGCGCTCCGCAAGCTCGTCAGCCAGCGCAGGATCATCGACGGCGAGCTGTGGCTCGTGCTGGGCACGCAGGTCTACCGCTCCGGCATCGACGACGTCCCCAGGCCCACGGGGCTGCTGGTGTTCGAGTACGTGTCGTTGAGCGAGGAGCAGCGGACGCTGTCCAACCTCAGGGAGGCCTTCGCGCAGGCGGGCGCCATCACCCTGCTCATCGCGCTGACGGTGGCGCTGGTGTCGGCCAGGCACGTGCTCCTTCCCGTCGGCAGGCTCAGCGCCGCCGCCCAGGCGCTCGGCCGCGGCAGGCTGGACACGCGGCTGCCCGTCCACGGCAAGGACGAGCTGTCCGAGCTCACCGCGCATTTCAACGACGCCGCCGCCGCGCTCGAACTGAGCGTCTCCGAACTGCGCGCGCTGGAGGCCATGTCGCGCAGGTTCGTCGCCGACGTCTCCCACGAGCTGCGCACCCCGCTCACCGCGATGACCGCGGTGGCCGACATGCTGTCCGAGGAGGCCGACCGGCTGCCCGAGCAGCCCGCCCAGGCGGTCAGGCTGGTGCTGTCGGAGGTGGAGCGGCTGAGAGAGCTGGTGGAGCACCTCATCGAGGTCAGCAGGTTCGACGCGGGCACGGCCACGCTGGCGCTGGAATCCGTCGACGTCGCCGACGCCATCAGCGACAGCCTGGAGATGCGCGGCTGGGGCGAGGACGTCAGGGTGCAGGCGCCCACGGGTGTCGTCGTCAACGTCGACCCCCGCAGGTTCGACGTCATCGTGGCCAACCTGGTCGGCAACGCGCTCAAGCACGGCGGCCCGCCCGTCCTGGTCACCGCCCGCAGCACGCCCAACGGACTGGAGGTGAAGGTGCGCGACCACGGCGACGGCATCCCCGCGGACGCGCTGCCGCACGTCTTCGACCGGTTCTTCAAGGCGGGCACCGGCCGCGTCCGCAGCCAGGGCAGCGGCCTCGGCCTGTCCATCGCGCGGGCCAACGCCCACCTGCACGGCGGCACGATCTCGGTGCGGTCGCAGAAGCCCGGCACCCTCTTCACGGTCTGGCTGCCCCACCCATGAGACGCCTGCCGTTCCTTCTGGCCGCCCTGCTGCTGCTCCCCGGGTGCGGCATCACGCCCAGCCCGGTCGCCACCCTCACGTCGGCGCCCGTGATCAGCACCGAGCCGATCTGGGCCAAGATCTACCTGATCAAGAAGGGACGCCTGGCGCTGCAGGAGGTCAGGGTGGCGAGCAAGACCACCGAGGACCTCATGCGCACGCTGATGGACCTCGCCAACCACCCTGTGGAGTCCGGCCAGGACACCGACCTGTACGGCATGCGCTACCAGGACGTCGACTCCGAGCCCATGGGCCAGCGGACGCAGCGCATGGACCCGGAGAACAAGAGCCTCGTCCTCTACGTCACCCTGCAGGGCGAGAGGGAGCTGAGCCGCGTGGCGCTCGCCCAGATCGTGTGCACGGCGCGGATGCGCCCCGAGGTCGCCAAGGTGCAGGTGAACATCACCAGGAGCGTCTCACCGTCGTCGACGACGGGAAGGCGCACCTGCGGGGAGTTCCACGACCTGGTCCCCGCGGGCGCGCCCTCCTGAGCCCGTCTACAGGGTGATGTCCTCCAGCATCTCCGTCACCAGCGCGGCGATCGGCGAGCGCTCGGACCTGGTCAGCGTCACATGCGCGAACAGCGGGTGGCCCTTGAGCTTCTCCACCACCGCAACCACGCCGTCGTGCCTGCCGACCCTGAGGTTGTCGCGCTGGGCGATGTCATGGGTGAGCACGACCCGGGAGTTGGCCCCGATCCGGCTCAGCACCGTCAGCAGCACCCCGCGTTCCAGCGACTGCGCCTCGTCCACGATCACGAAGGCGTCGTGGAGCGAGCGTCCGCGGATGTGGGTGAGCGGCAGGACCTCCAGCATGCCCCTGTCGAGGACCTCCTCGATCACCTCGGGCGTGGTCACCGCGCCCAGCGTGTCGTAGACGGCCTGCGCCCACGGGCCCATCTTCTCGCCCTCGGTGCCTGGCAGGTAGCCGAGCTCCTGACCGCCGACCGCGTAGAGCGGGCGGAACACCACGACCTTGCGGTGCTGGCGGCGCTCCAGAACGGCCTCGAGGCCCGCGCAGAGCGCCAGAGCCGACTTGCCGGTGCCCGCCCTTCCGCCGAGGGACACGATGCCCACCTCGGGGTCCATGAGGAGGTCCAGGGCGATGCGCTGCTCGGCCGAGCGACCGTGCAGGCCGAACGCCTCCCTGTCGCCGCGGACCAGCCGTACGGACTTGTCGGGCAGCACCCTGCCGAGCGCCGAGCCCCTGCTGGACAGCAGCCTCAGGCCGGTGTGCGTGGGCAGCTCCCGCGCCTCCTCCAGGTCGGCCGTGCCGTGCTCGAAGAGCGCCCCGACGTCATCGGCGGTGACCTGGATCTCGGCCATGCCGGTCCAGCCCGACTCGGCGACCAGTTCGGCGCGGTACTCCTCCGCCGACAGGCCGACCGAGGCGGCCTTGATCCGCAGCGGCAGGTCCTTGGACACCAGCACGACGTCCTTGCCCTCGGCCGCGAGCGTGCGCGCCACGGTGAGGATGCGGGTGTCGTTGTCGCCGAGCCTGAACCCGACCGGCAGGATCGACGGGTCGCTGTGGTTCAGCTCGACCCTGATCGTGCCCTCGCCCGCCGGCATCGGCTCGTCGAGCCTGCCGTGCTTCACCCGCAGGTCATCGAGGTAGCGCAGTGCCTTGCGTGCGAAGTAGCCGAGCTCGGGATGGTGCCGCTTGGCCTCCAGCTCCGTGATCACGACGATCGGAAGGACGATCTCATGCTCGGCGAAGCGGGTCATCGCCGCCGGGTCGGCGAGCAGGACCGACGTGTCCAGCACGTAGGTGCGCTTGGTGGTGGGGTAGTTGCTCGAGGACACTGCCACACGTTCTCCCCCGGGCGCCCCATGGAATGGGCGCCCTGCAGACGAGGCGGGAATTCGGACCGGACCCGCACCCGCGAGAGGCGCCGGGTACCGGCCCCCCTCGGCAGGTCTATGCGCAAAGGCGGGCCCTCTCCGGAGTGACCGGCCTGTGGTCGGCCACTTGCAACGTTAGGTCCTGAATACCCGCCACCGAAGCGGCCAAGCGTCTGTTCACGAGCTGTTCGTGAACTTGTCTCAGGACCCGTAACGTCGGTGTCTCGCGGCGTAGTCGCGCAGCGCCCGCAGGAAATCGACCCTGCGGAAGTCAGGCCAGTAGGCCTCGCAGAAGTAGAACTCGGAGTGGGCGCTCTGCCAGAGCATGAAGCCTGACAGTCGCTGCTCGCCCGACGTCCTGATGAGGAGGTCGGGATCGGGCTGGCCGCGAGTGTAGAGATGCTCCGCGATGTGCTCCACATCGAGAACCTCGACCAGGTCCTCGATGCTCGCCCCCTTGCTGGCGTGCTCCTGAAGGAGTGAGCGCACCGCATCGGCAATCTCACGTCTTCCTCCATACCCAACCGCAACGTTCACAATCAGCCCTGGACGGTGTGATGTGACTTCTTTTGCGTTTTTCAGGACATTCGCCGTCCTGGCTGGGAGGAGATCCAGCGCGCCGACGGGGCTGATGCGCCAGCCCTCGTCCACCAGCTCCTGCGTGACGTCCTCGATGATCTTCAGGAGCTGTTCGAGCTCCTCCTTGGGCCTGTTGAGGTTGTCGCTGGACAGCATCCAGACGGTGACGACCTCCACGCCCGCCTCACGACACCACGTGAGCAGCTCGGAGATCTTGTCGGCGCCCTTCCTGTGCCCCTTGCTGACGTCGCGCATGCCCATCGCGCGCGCCCAACGGCGGTTGCCGTCGATGATGACCCCGACATGGCGGGGGAAGTTGTCGCTGTCAGCTGACAGCTTGGCCTCCAACCGGCGCTCGTACAGCCGGTAGACCAGATCGCGCAGGCCCACGGAGTCCCTCCCCAGCGGTGCTGTGCCTTTGTGGTCGACTCACGACCTAACAGGCAATTATCACCGCCTTTCGAGACTGCTGGCCCCCTCAATCGGATTCCTTGCGAGCTCCTGGGGCTCCAATGCCCCTTCCGCCTCTGCGACCAGCGACTCCACGAATTCCGCGAGTTCGCCCGAAGTCAGCACCGCCCGCATCCCGATTCCCGCGGGACCCCACGCCTCCACGTAGGCCCGCCTGGTCACGCGCCACTCGCCGCCGCCGTCGCGCCCGGGCACCCAGATGGGAAGGGTTCGCAGCTGGCAGCGCAGCTCACCGCCGCCCACCACCTGCGACCTGGTCCGGTACCTGAAGGCGAACAGCTCACCGTCCGGCTCGTCGCCGGGGAACCTGTCGTCGGGATCCGGCCACGTCCACGCCTGCTCCCGCCCCGCGCGGGCGGCCCACACCCCGCGCGCCAGCCGCGCGAGCAACCAGCCGCACCGCTCCCCCACCATCCCGTACGGCGCGCCGTCGCGATGCAGCGCCAGGGTGACCTCGTACGGCACGCCGAGGCTGTCCGTGCACACCACGGGTGTGACACTCAGATATGAGCCGTCGACGCAGCGTAGTCCCCCCATGGACAGAAGTTATCCGTCCTAAATCTCGCTAAACCCATAGAAACGGGCAGCATTACCGCCGAGCACCTTGTCCTGGTCGACCCCGCCCAGAAGCGCCCTGTACACCGTGAAGACCGTCTGATAGTCGGCCGCCAGCAGCGCCACGGGCCAGTCGCTGCCGAACATCAGCCGGTCGGGGCCGAACACCTCCACCGCGTGCTCCACGTAGGGCCGCAGGTCCTCCACCGTCCAGCTCCCGTGGTCGGCCTCGGTGACCAGGCCCGACACCTTGGCGTGCACGTTGGGGCAGCCCGCGGCGGCGCGCAGCAGGGAGGCCCACGGCTCGAGCTCGTGAGCGGCGATCCTGGGCTTGGAGAGGTGGTCGACGATGACGTTCAGCGTCGGATGACGCTCCGCGATCGTGACGACGTGCTCCAGGTGCCGGGGCAACAGCGACACCACGTCGAACGGCACGCCCGCCTCGGCCAGCAGCCCCAGCCCTTCGAGCACGGCGTCCTGGACCAGCCAGTCGGGATCCGGCTCCGTGTGGATGAGGTGCCGGACACCGGAAAACTTCGGATGTCTGAGGTAGCGGTCGAGCGCCGCGGCCGCTTCCTCGGGACGGTCGAGCGGGACCCAGCCGACGACTCCCGCGATGAAGTCGTGCGCCTCGGCGAGGGCGAGCATCGCGTCTGTCTCCCAGAAGGAGTCGTCGGCCTGGACCACGACCGTCCTGTCGACGCCCGCGGCGGCCAGCTCGGGAGCGAGGTCCTCGGGGGCGAAGGTGCGGTGGATCGCCGGCAGCTCGGGGGTGGGCCAGGCGTAGGCGCCGGTCTCCAGGTTCCAGAAGTGCTGGTGTGCGTCGACTATCACGCGGCAAACATAGGATGTCTGCCTGGCTCCGGCAAGACCCGCCTTCCCGCCCGTCGCCCATGGCCCAGGCACGCCGACCGCTCGACGCGTCAGACGGCACGGCGAGGCCCTCGCCGATCGCTCGACACGACGGACGGCACGGCGAGGCCCTCGCCGATCGCGGCTCTGGGACACGCCGCCGGCGGGGAGCGCCGACGCAGGCTCCCCACGCCAGGTGCGGCCGGGAGACCCGGCTCCCCGGGTCAGGCTCGTCCAGGAGACCCGGCGGGAGCGTCTGCACCGGCTCCCCAGATCAGGTGCGGCTGGAAGGCCCAGTTCCCCAGGTCAGGCTCGTCCAGGAGACCCGGCGGGAGCGTCGGCACCGACCCTCCAGGTCAGGTGCGACCGGGAGGTCCTCCTGAGGGTGGATGCCCCGGCTCAGCGGCGGCGGAGTGAGAAGGGCCAGCGGGTGCGGGGGCTCTGGGCGGGTGCCGGGTCGTGGAGGATCCCCCGGGCGCGCAACCAGTCGGCGAAGTCGTCGGCGTCGGCGCGGTACCTCGGCGGGGGCTCTGTGCGGGCGGCCGCGTAGGCGGCGAACTCGTCGACCAGCCGGGGCCCCGCCGCGGCGGCCGCGTCGGGACGGAGCCTGGCCACGATGCCGCGCCGCTTGCCCAGCAGGCTCCGCGCCTGGACGGCCAGCCGTACCTCGTCGAACCCGGCGGGCGGCGCGCCCCCGGCGACCAGCGCCGCGACCACGCCCGCCTGCGCGGCCTCCAACCGCGCCCGCACGTCCTCCACCGCCGTCTCCCCCGTCTCCCCCGTCTTCCGCGTCTTCCGCGTCTTCCGGCCGGCCGACGCGGCCCCCAGACCCGCCCGCAGTGCCGCCCCACCAACCGGCACGACACCCGACCCCGCCCGCGGCACCCCTCCACCGGCCGACGCGGTGACCGGGTCCGTACGCGGCACCCCTCCACCAACCGACGCGGTGACCGGGTCCGTGCGCAGCACCTCTCCACCGGCGGACGTGGTGACCGGGTCCGTGCGCGGTGCCCCGGCGGCGGGCGCCTCGGAGGCCGCCGTCTCCGCCTGCTCGGCTGCGGGCTCCGGGGCTCGTCGTGCGGTGGTCATCGCGGCCCTACGAGCCCGTCAGGCGGCGGCCGCCCGTGGCCATCGCCGTGCGGACACGGTCGAGTTCGGCGGCAAGGGCGGCGTCGCTCGGGTAGTGGTCGTCCCACTCGAGCAGCACGCCCGGCGGCGCGACGCGGGCGCACAGCTCCTCCAGCACGTCCAGCACCTGGTCGGGGACCGCATGGGCGTGGGTGTCGTGCCAGACCCCGTCGTGCAGGTGCCCTCCCGCCACGTGCACGTAGGCGAGGGACGCCAGCGGCAGCACGTCCAGCGCCTCCACTGCGGACAGGCCGAGGTTGACCTGGTTGGTGTAGAGGTTCGCGACGTCGACGAGGAGCTGGACGCCTGTGCGGTCGACGAGTTCGCCGAGGAACTCGGCCTCGGTCAGCTCGTCCTCGGGCCAGCCGAAGATGGCCGCCACGTTCTCCAGCGCCAGCGGGACGGGCAGCGCGTCCTGGGCGCGCATGATGTTCTCGGCGACGACCGCGAGGCTCTCGCGGGTGCGCGGGACGGGCAGCAGGTGCCCCGCCTCCATCCCGCCCGCGCGCACGAACGCCAGGTGCTCGCTCACCAGGGGCGATTCGAGGGCCTTCGCGCAGGCCGCCAGGTGTGCCAGGCGTACGGGGTCGGGAGGGGCGGCGTCGCCGAGGCCGAGGCCGACGCCGTGCGGGATCACGGGGACGCCTCTCTGGCGCAGCACCCGCAGCGACTCGGGGAGCGCGACGGGCCTGATGTTCTCGGCGACGACCTCGACGAAGTCGACGTCCGGGAGGCGTTCGACGGTCAGGTCGATCTCGGGCCGCCAGCCGATGCCCACGCCGAGCCTGTGGTCGGTGGACTTCACCGCTCACCCGCCGCCGCAGCCGCCGCCGCACCCGCCACCGCAGCCGGAGCCGCCGCCGCAGCTGGACCCGCCGCCTCCGTCGGAGGAGGATCCGCCGAAGTCGCCTCCGCCGCTGCTGATGTCGGAGCTCGACCCGCCGCCGCAGGAGCCTGACGCGCAGCCGCCCGAGGAGGACGAGGAGGTCCTGGCGTGGACGTCGTCCTCGAGCTCCTGCCTGAGGGACGGGTCGTCGAGCTCGCTCAGGCCGTACAGGGCGACGGGCACGCCGATGGCGAACGCCAGGTCGGGGGCGTGGGAGCGGCCGGCGCCCCGTACGTGCCGCTGCTGGGCCCTGGACAGCTCGAGCCGGCCTGCGGCGCTCAGAAGGTCGGCGAGCGCGCGACGCTGCCGGCGGACGACGGCGCGTCCGCCGAGCCAGAGTCCGGCGCAGATCAGCAGCGTCAGCACCGTGACGAGCTCGGCCGGCACCGTGCCGGAGATCATCATGACCAGCGTGAAGATTCCGAGGACGGCCGCGAGACCGGACCATCCCGACAGGCGGGTCAGGCGGGTGCGCACCGGCACGAGGGAGCCGTCGGGCACGAGCAGGCCGACCGCCGTCAGGTGGTGCCGCAGATCGTTCATGACGGGCCCGTTGCCGATGTCGTGGCGCAGCGTGCCGATCGAGGCGCCGCCAGGCCTGGCGGCGACGGCGGCGAGCACCGCCTGCTCGACGGGGTCGCTCGAGCCTGCCCCCGCCACGTGGTGGACCAGGCCGCCCCTGGAGATCCGCAGCGCGCCGGCCCTGGCCATGAGGGCGATCGCGGTGTTGACGACCCGCCGGGGGCCGCCGGCGAGGTAGGCGAGCTCGTAGTGGCCGAGTTCGCCGCCGCCGACGTTGGCGGCGACCTCTCGGACTCGCGCGTGCTCCCGCCTGAGGGAGGATGCGGCGCTGGTGACCGCGACGGCCAGGAGTAACGCCAGGACGAACAGAACAAATTCCATGCACTGCCTCCCTGAAGGGAAGGAGAACCGTCTCCCTATGAGACGCGCGGTGCCCCTTCAGAAGTTTCCCTCAAACCGGTCCGGCGCAGGAAGAGCACGGACGGCCGGTGCATGGCGCACGGAAGAACTGTCCCAAGCCATGCCGGACCGTGGCGCCCGGCATGGCGACGACATCACAAACGGTCGAGGAGCGCCTCGTACTCGCTCCACAGCTCCTTGGGCAGGTGGTCGCCGAACTTCTCGAAGTGCGCGGGGATCAGCGCCGCCTCCTCCCTCCACACTTCACGGTCGACGGTGAGGAGCGTGCGCAGGTCCTCCTCCGGCAGGTCGAGACCCTCGGTGTCCAGCTCCTTCGGCAGCAGGCCGATCGGCGTCGGCACGGCCTCCGCCTGGCCGTTCAGCCGGTCGACGATCCACTTGAGCACGCGGCTGTTCTCGCCGAAGCCCGGCCAGATGAAGCGGCCCGAGTCGTCCTTGCGGAACCAGTTCACGTAGTAGATGCGCGGCGGCTTCGCGCCCTCGCGTCGGCCGATCGACAGCCAGTGGCCGAAGTAGTCGCCCATGTTGTAGCCGCAGAACGGCAGCATCGCGAACGGGTCGTAGCGCAGCTCGCCGACCTTGCCCTCGGCGGCGGCGGTCTTCTCGGAGGCGACGTTGGCTCCGAGGAAGACGCCGTGCTGCCAGCTCAGCGATTCGGTCACCAGCGGCACCGCGGTCGCGCGGCGGCCGCCGAACAGGATCGCCGAGATGGGCACGCCCTTGGGGTCCTGCCACTCGGGCGCGATCGTGGGCGCCTGGGAGGCGGGCGTGGTGAAGCGGGCGTTCGGGTGGGCGGCGGGCTCATCGGAGTCCGGCGTCCACGAACGGCCCTTCCAGTCGGTCAGGTGCGCGGGCGGCTCGTCGGTGAGCCCCTCCCACCACACGTCGCCGTCGTCGGTGAGCGCGACGTTGGTGAAGATGCTGTTGCCCCAGAGCGTCTTCACGGCGTTGGCGTTGGTGGTCTGGCCGGTGCCGGGCGCGACGCCGAAGAATCCGGCCTCCGGGTTGATGGCATACAGTCTGCCGTCGGCGCCATAACGCATCCACGCGATGTCGTCGCCGATCGTCTCGACCTTCCAGCCAGGGATGGTGGGCTGGAGCATGGCGAGGTTCGTCTTGCCGCAGGCGCTCGGGAACGCGGCGGCCACGTAGCGGGTCTCGCCCGAGGGCGGGGTCAGCTTGAGGATGAGCATATGCTCGGCCAGCCAGCCCTCGTCGCGGGCCATCACGCTGGCGATGCGCAGCGCGTAGCACTTCTTGCCGAGCAGCGCGTTGCCTCCGTAGCCGGAGCCGTACGACCAGATCTCGCGGGTCTCGGGGAAGTGGCTGATGTACTTGGTGGTGCTGCACGGCCACGGCACGTCCTGCTGACCCTCGGCGAGGGGCGCGCCGACGGAGTGGACCGCCTTCACGAAGTCACCGCGCCGCTCGATCAGCCGGAGCGCCTCAGCGCCCATGCGCGTCATGATCCGCATGGACACCGCGACGTACGGCGAGTCGGTGATCTCGACACCGAGCTGGGAGATGTCACCGCCCAGCGGCCCCATGCAGAACGGCACCACGTACATCGTGCGCCCGCGCATGCAGCCCTTGAACAGCTCGCCGAAGGTCTCGCGCATCTCGGCGGGCGCGATCCAGTTGTTCGTGGGACCCGCGTCCTCCTCGCGCTCGGAGCAGATGTAGGTGCGGTCCTCCACGCGGGCGACATCGCTCGGGTCGGACTTGGCATAGAAGCTGTTGGGCCGCTTGGCGAGCCGGGTGAAGGTTCCCTGGTCCACGAGCAGGTTGGTCAGGCGCGTCCATTCGGCCTCGGACCCGTCGCACCATTCGATCCTGGCGGGCTGGGTCAGGGCGGCGATCTCGTTCACCCAGTCGACCAATTTCTGGTTGGTCGTCGGGGTGGGTACTTCCACGGAAAGGGACACGGTGGTGGCTCCTCCACTCTTTTCTGGGCCACGTCATCATTAACGACTAATGCCGACAAAGGCTAATTGGAGTAGACCTTTGCGCAGGCAGTGGCCTTGATGGAGGGGGAACCTACCCATCGCGAAGCGATTTAAAGAACGGAAATTGGTCCAGACCAAGAGGAAAGGTCTACACCAATTCCCGCATTGGTTCAGTCCATTCCCGATGGACCAGCTGCTCTAATGCGGTCGACGTGCTGGAGCGCGTCGCGCAGCTCGGTGAGCCAGGTGTCGGTGTTCTTGCCGACCAGCCGTACGCACCAGGCGAGCGCGTCGCTGCGGCTGCGGGCCACGCCCGCGGAGACCAGGGTGTCGAGCACCTGCCGCTCCGACTGGCGCAGACGGGTCATGACGGGCACGGACAGTGTGGTGAACATCACGGTCTCGTCGCCGCAGACGACACCCCAGGAGACCTTGCGGCGGAACTTCCGCTCGGCCTCCGCCGCGATCTCGATGCGGCGCTCCCTGGTCTCCTCGCGGAAGCGCCTGATGAGGCCGTCGATCGTGGCGGCCTTCTCGGCGTCGGACTCGGCCGTGGGCTCGGGCAGGGTGCCGAGCACGGCGATCTCCTCGCGGTCGAGGACGATGGTGACGGGACCGGTGAACCAGGCCTCGGGCAGGCGTCCCGTGAACCACCCGCGCAGCGTGCTGGCTGCTTCGTCAGTATCCATGTAATTAGAATTACACACGCACAGGGCAAGAACCAGCCTTGGCCGTCCTGTCGATGGAACGCTGTCAGCGAACGCGGGCCGCGATGACCGGGCTCACGCGGACGATGCCCGCGAGGTTGCGTGTGCTGAGCGGCGAGATCTTCACCACGTCACCGGTCCTGGGCGCCTGCAGCACCTTGCCGTTACCCCAATAGATCGCCACATGGGAGATGTAGCCGGGATTGGTCGGGTCGCTCCGCCAGAAGATGAGGTCGCCCGGCTGCGCCTGCGACAGCTTCACCTGCGGCCCTGTCACCCACTGCTGGTGGGTGACGCGCGGCATGCGCACCCCTGCCTGGGCGAACGCCCACTGCACCAGGCCCGAGCAGTCGAAGGTGTCCGGCCCCTCGGCCCCCCACACGTACGGCCTGCCCAGCTTGCCGGCCGCCGCCTGCAACGCGGTGGTCAGCTGCGAAGCCGACATGAACGACCCCGAACTCCACTGCGTCACCTGCTTCGGCGCCGCCAGTACCGGGTTGATCGCGGCGACCTGCGAGCCCTTCGGCAGCACCCGCAGCAGCGCCCTGCGCAGGGCGGAGGTGTCGGCCTTCGGGGCGCTGACCACGATCGCGTTGTTCTGCGGGAAGCCGAGGGAACGGGCCTTGTCCCTGGAGACGACGGCGTCGACCGCGCCCATGCCCATCGTCGCGTAGGCGCCGATCCTGAGCTGGCCGCCCGGCCCCGGCACACTGCGACCGAGCGTGAGCCCGCCGTCGTTGCCGAGGACGAACGAGACCGCCACGTCACCGCCCGCGATGTTGGCCCACAGGCCGTCGGACTTGGCGGTCACCTTGGGCGTGTACGCCCTGAAGCTGGAGGGGTCGACGCCGAGCGTCTGCACACGCTTGCCGTCGATCTGGACGGACGCGGCGTCGGCGAGCTCGACTGCCTGGATGCCCTTGACCTTGACGACCTTCTCCATCGTGGCGCGCTGCAAGGGCTTGCGCGTGACCACGAACACGCTCGGCGAGCGGAGCTTGCCGAGCGGCTGCACGGGAGGCGCCGTCTTGCTCTCGGCGACCGTGTTCTCCTGGGGGGCCAGCTTCTTGGCCGTCACGGCGGCCGAGGGAGGCTCCGGGTCGGAGAACTCACCGAGTAAGGCCACGTCGGCGGCGATCACCATGGCCAGTGTCACCGCGATGAACGGCACGAGCCTGTGGCCGCGCGGCGGTCTGCGCGGGCGGTGGCCGTACATGCCGGGAGGAGGCGCCGGGCGGCGGTCGCCGTGCACCAGGAACGAGAGATCCTGCTTGATCCCGCCGCCCGCACGCTGAAGATCCGCCGGGCCAGCGGCCCGGCGGATCGTCTCTCCGTTGCTCAGTTGCCGATGTACGGCACGGCCTCGAGGATCTCGACCGTGTTCTGACGGCCGTTGGGCATGGCGTAGGTCGCCTTCTCCCCGATCTTCTTGCCGTTGATCGCGGCGCCAAGAGGAGACTTGGGAGAGTAGACGTCGATCGGCGCGCCGGTCTCCTCGCGAGAGGCGAGCAGGAAGGTGACCTCGTCGTCGTCACCCTCGAAGCGGATCGTGACGGTCATGCCGGGACCCACCACCCCCTCCGTCTTGGGGGCCTCGCCCACCCTGGCGCTGTCCAGGAGCTGCCTGAGGTGGTAGATGCGCGCCTCGATCTTGCCCTGCTCGTCCTTGGCCGCGTGGTAGCCGCCGTTCTCACGCAGGTCGCCCTCTTCGCGAGCAGCCTCGATCTTCTTGGCGATGTCAACGCGGCCCGGGCCCGAAAGGTAGTCGTACTCCTCCTTCAGGCGGTCGTACGCCTCCTGCGTCAGCCAGGTGACGTTCTCATCGCGAGAGTCGGCCACGGGTTCTCCTTGCTTCCTTAGGGGGCCCTGAGTTCACTTGGGTTCGCGAATCGCGAAAGACTAACAACTTTACACGGTCGAACGCTTCCCCAAATGTCTCACTATACGAGATTGCAGTACTGGATGTGGACTGAAGAGGCCTGGCCACTGGTGTCCAAGCTCTCCTTCAGTCGGGTATACCCCTCGCCGGCGGGAATCTTTACTTCCTTGCTGCCGACTTCTACATGGTTCGCGTCGGTGGCGCGCAACCGGCACACCGCCGCCCTGTCGGCGGGCTTGGCGATCTCGAAAGTGATCTCTGCGGACTCGGGCCTGGTCGCGTCGAAGGCGATGACCTGCTTGGTGACCCCGACGTTGCCGGTGGCCGACCACATCACGTAGCCCCAGCCACCTGCGATGATCGCCACCAGTACTCCGATCACGACGTGGACGACGAACCTGCCCTGCCGTTCCGGGCGGTCGCTGAAGTCGTCCGGGGTGCCGAGAACCGGACCGTTCTCGACATCTCTGGTGGCCATGACGGAATCTCCCTGCACTCCCTGGTGTTGTCCGAGACAATTGTCGCCTGTTGGGGGTCCGCCCCCGCGACCCGCCCAAGAGAAGTAAACCTCTTGCGGCGAGTGACCCGGTCCGAAGTGAGGAGACAGCGAGCCAGTGAGCGCAGCGCTGAGGCTGATGGCCGTCCACGCCCATCCCGATGACGAGTCGAGCAAGGGCGCGGCGACGATGGCCCGTTACGTCGCGGAAGGCGTTGAGGTCCTCGTCTGTACCCTCACAGGCGGTGAGCGCGGTTCCGTGCTCAATCCGAAGATGGACCGCCCGGAGATCGTCGCCAACATCGGCGAGGTCCGCCGCAAGGAGATGGATCGCGCGCGGGAGATCCTTGGCGTGAGCCAGCGGTTCCTCGGTTTCGTCGACTCGGGCCTGCCCGAGAGCGAGGAGGAGGCGCTTCCCGAGGGCTGCTTCGCCCTCCAGCCGCTGGAAGAGGCCTCCAGGCCGCTGGTGGCGGCGGTGCGCGAGTTCAGGCCGCACGTGATGCTCACCTATGACGACGACGGCGGCTACCCGCACCCTGACCACATCATGACCAACAGGGTGTCGGTGGAGGCGTTCAACGCCGCCGGAGACCCCGACCGTTACCAGGGCGCGGGCGAGCCGTGGCAGCCGTTGAAGCTCTACTACCAGATGGGCTTCACCAAGGAGCGGTTCGAGGCGCTGCACGAGGCGATGAACAAGCGCGGGATCGGCTCGCCGTACGCCGACTGGATCGCCCGCTGGGAGGACAGGCCGCAGAAGTGGCCGGTGACCACGCGGGTGCCGTGCGGCGACTTCTTCAAGACCCGCGACGAGGCGCTGATGGCGCACGCCACGCAGGTCGACCCCGACGGGTTCTGGTTCGTGTGCCCCAGGGAACTGCAGCAGGAGATCTGGCCGACCGAGGACTACCACCTGGCGCGCTCGCTGGTCGACACCAAGCTTCCCGAGGACGACCTGTTCGCGGGCATACACGCCGAGGAGACCGCGGGCGCGTGCAAGTAAGCTGGAAGGCGTGACGTACTTCGCCATTGGTGACGTGAGCCCGGGGATCCTGGGCTTCACCGTCGTGGCCCTCATGGGATTCGCGCTGTTCTTCCTCATCAAGTCGATGAACAAGCAGATTTCCAAGATCGAGGTCCCCCACGAAGCCGACCTGGACAAGAAGTGACCCGAGAGATCACGGTCATCGACAACCCTGACGCGAGCCGCTTCGAGATCCACGTGGGCGACGAGCTCGCCGGGTTCGCCGAGTACAAGCTGCTGCCCACGACCATCGTCTTCACCCACACCGAGGTGGACCCGGCGTTCGAGGGGCAGGGGCTGGCGGGCAGGCTCGTCCGGCGGGCGCTCGACGTGAGCAGGGACACCGGGCTGAAGGTGCGCCCGCTGTGCCCCTACGTGGTCAAGTGGATCGACCGCCACCCCGAGTACCAGGATCTGCTCGAGGCAGCGTGACGGTGAACCTCGCCCCCTCCCCGGGGGGTGAGGAGACTGTGGCGCTTCCGCCGTGGGCGTGGGCCACCGCGGCGACGATGGCGAGCCCCAGCCCCGCACCGCCCTGGTCGCGGACACGCGCGGGATCGCCGCGGTAGAACCTCTCGAAGACCTTGTCGAGCTGGTCGCCGGGGATGCCCTCACCCGCGTCGTCGACCTCGATCACGACGCTGTCCCCCTCGCCCCCCTCGCGGACCCGAACGGTCGCCGGTGTCCCCTTCGACGTGTGCCGGCGGACGTTGGCCAGCAGGTTGTCGACGAGCTGGCGCAGCCGCACCGCGTCGCCGTCGATCACGACGTCGTCCACCTCCAGCGTCAGCGGCCGGTCGGGCTCGACGGCGTGCGCGGCCGCCACGGCCTCGGCCACGAGCACCCCCAGGTCGACGGGCCTGCGCTCCACCGCCCTGCCCTGGTCGAGCCTGGCCAGCAGCAGCAGCTCGTCCACGAGCACGCCCATCCGCGTCGCCTCCGACTCGATCCTGCTCATCGTCAGTGCCAGGTCGTCGGGACGGCCTGCCGCGCCGCGTCTGAACAGCTCGGCGTAGCCCCTGATCGCCGCCACTGGCGTGCGCAGCTCGTGCGAGGCGTCGGCCACGAACCTGCGCAGCCGCTGCTCGGACACGATCCGCTGGCGGAAGGCCTCGTTCAGGGCCAGTCCCAGCCGGCCCGCCTCCGACGCGTCGTCGGCGGGTTCCACCTTGCGCGACAGGTCTCCCTCGCCGATGGCCCTGGCGGCCGCGGCGATCTCCTCCAGCGGGCGCACGGACCTGCGGATGATCCGGTAGGCGAACACGCCGAGGACCAGCAGGGCGAGCGCGGTGATCGTCGAGTGGACGCCGGTGAGCCTGCCGCCGAGGTCGTCGAAGCCCGACGCGGGCACGCCCAGGACGAGCAGGCGGCCGTCGGGCAGCCACGAAGCGCGCAACCACCAGCCCTTCCCCCGGGGTTCGCGATCGGCGCTCCTGGAGAAGGACCAGCCCTGAGGGCCGGGCGGGCGGAGGTTGTCGAGGTCGGGGGGCGTGCCGTACGAGATGGACTGCAGGACCGTGCCGCGCGGATCGCGCAACTGGACGAGCCCAGGCCCGAGGGCGGCCTGCAGGGGGTCGCCCATGGACAGCTCCCGTCCACCCGCCAATACCGGCGCCAGGCGGCCCGCCGCCTGGGCGAGCTGGTCGCGGGCGGTGTCGGCCAGGAAGTCGCGGGCGACGGCGAACGTCGTCAGCGGGACCACGATCAGCCCCGCCGCGAGCAGGGCGAGCACCGTCATCGTGAGCCTCCTGCGCAGGCTCATCGCGGCAGCCTCAGGACGTAGCCGACGCGCGGCACGGTGTGGATGAGCTGAGGCTCCCGGTCGTCGACCTTGCGGCGCAGGTAGCTGACATACGTCTGGACGACGCCGTCGCTGCCGCCGAAGTCGAAATCCCACACGTGGTCGAGGATCTGCTGCTTGGTGAGCACGCGTCCAGCGTTGACCATGAGGTAGCGCAGCAGCTTGTACTCCGTGGGGGTGAGCTCGACCAGCGTGCCGCCGCGCCGCACCTCGTAGCGGTCCTCGTCCATGGACAGGTCGGCGAACTCCATGCGCGGGCCTGTGGACGGCCTGGTACGGCGCAGCACCACCCGCACCCGTGCGACCAGTTCCTCCAGGCTGAACGGCTTGGTGACGTAGTCGTCACCACCGGAGGTCAGCCCGGTGATCTTGTCCTCGTGCGCGTCCTTGGCGGTCAGGAAGATCACCGGGGTGTGCACGGCCTGCCTGCGCAGCCGGCGGCAGACCTCCACACCGGTGATGTCGGGCAGCATGACGTCGAGCACGATCAGGTCGGGCCCGAAGTCGGCCACCCTGGCCAGCGCCGCGCCGCCGGAGTCGGCGGTCACCGCCTCGAAGCCCTCGTAGCGCAGCGCCATCGCCACGAGGTCGGCCAGGTTCCGCTCGTCGTCCACCACGAGTATGCGCGCCTTCACGCGCTCCAGTCTGGTCGAGCGTTCTTAGAGAACCCTCAGAACGGCCACCCACGCTCGGGCACGCTCAGTCCTCGGGCGACCAGGCCCGCTCCAGCGCCTCGGGCAGGCCCCACCAGCCCAGCGGTGTGAGCACGTCGTCCTCGTCCACGATCCCCAGATAGGCCCACAGCCCTGTGACGTGCGAGAACAGGGTCTCCGTCGTGTCGAGGTCGTCGGGGTCGTCCATGTCGACCGTGATGTCCTCGGACTCGGCGATGAGCTGGGCGATCCGCTCGGGCGAGGCCAGCGCGCCAGGCCCCAGCCTGGCCAGCGCCGCCACCGCGGCCAGCCAGTCGGCGTGGTGGATCGCGCACAGCGCCGCCAGCGCCGCCTCCTCGTGGCTGAGCTCCTCGTGCTCCTCGGCCGGCTCCTCGTCCAGGTCGGAGATCGGGCCCGCGATGCCGGCGACGACGGCGAGCCACAACTCGCGGTCGTCATCGGGGATCAGTCCGCCCTCGAACCCCGCGCACGCCCTCAACACGTTGCCCGGATAGCCGGGGAAGACGAGCATCTCCCGCAGCCTGGCCGCCGCGTGCCGCAGGTCGGGCTCCGGCAGCTCAGGACGCTTGGGCAGCTCGGCGAGGATCCGCCGCAGCTCGGCCAGCGCGTAGGACTCCTCCTCGTCCCAGGCGGCGAACAGCTCCTCGTCCTGCTCGTCGCTCACCACGAGGACGGGCACCCTGCCGTCGGGCAGCGGGGTGTTGAGCCAGCGCTCCTGCATCTCCTCGTAGGCGGCCCGGGCCGCCGGGTTGCCGCTCGCCAGCTCGTCGGGGTCGATCTCGCCCGCCTTGATGCGTTCCTCCAGGTAGGCGATGAAACGCGTGTACATCTCCTCGGCGACCGGGCCCCGCTCGTCCTCCTCGGGCCAGACGAAGTAGCTGGGCGTGAGCAGGATCGGCTCGCTGCCCGTGGCCTCCAGCCACCGCTGCACGTCGCCGACCGTGGCCGTGCCCGACTCGATCGCGCTGAGCGTGCTCCTCGCGGTGTCCCAGAACGTCGCCGAGAGCGGGTTGCCCACGGCCATCATCTCCCGCCGCAGGTCGGGCAGCGCCACGAGCGCCACGCCCGAAGGGACGGCCAGCAGCACGCGGGCCACGTCCCTGCGGGTGAGCGCGGTCGCGGAGCGCTCGGCATGGGCGCTCACGAAGTCAAGGTCCACGCTCGGTAACCTACCCGCCCCTTTCCCTCATCTACGTCAGGCCCGTCCACCACCTCGGTACCAGGTCGCCCGGGTCCTGTCAGAGCCTGGGCGGGGCGGGCGTCGGGCGGGGTGGGCGACGCGTCAGGAAGTGCGGACGCACGTGAGAGGCTGGTTGCATGAACAGGCTGAAGCACGCCACCAGCCCCTATCTTCAGCAGCACGCCGACAACCCGGTCGACTGGTTCGAGTGGGGTCAGGAGGCCTTCGACGAGGCGCGGCGGCGTGACGTCCCGCTGCTGATCTCGGTCGGCTACTCAGCCTGTCACTGGTGCCATGTCATGGCCCACGAGAGTTTCGAGGACGCCGAGACCGCCCGTCTGATGAACGAGCGTTTCGTCAACGTCAAGGTCGACAGGGAGGAAAGGCCGGACGTCGACGCCGTCTACATGAGCGCCACGCAGGCCATGACGCAGCACGGCGGGTGGCCGATGACGGTGTTCGCGACGCCGGAGGGGCACCCGTTCTACTGCGGCACCTACTTCCCGAAGCCCCAGTTCCAGCGTCTGCTCGTCGGGGTGCACAACGCGTGGACCGGCGACAGGGAGCAGGTGCTCGAGCAGGGCTCGAAGGTCGTCGAGGCGCTCACGGGGGGCTCGACGCTGCCGAGCGGTCCCGTGCCGACGCCCGAGACGCTGGCGCTGGCCGTACAGAACCTGATGCAGTCGTTCGACCACGCGCGCGGGGGGTTCGGCGGGGCGCCGAAGTTCCCGCCGTCGATGGTGCTGGAGTTCCTGCTGAGGTACCAGGGCGACGGCGCGGCCGTGGCGCGGGAGATGGCGCACAGGACGCTGGAGGCGATGGCAAGAGGCGGCATCTACGACCAGCTCGGGGGCGGGTTCGCGCGTTACAGCGTGGACGCCGAGTGGGTGGTGCCGCACTTCGAGAAGATGCTCTACGACAACGCGCTGCTGTTGCGCGTCTACACGCACTGGTGGAAGGCCACGGGCGCGCCGCAGGCCAGGAGGGTCGCGCTGGAGACCGCCGACTGGCTGCTGAGGGAGATGCGTACGCCGGAGGGCGGGTTCGCCTCGGCGCTCGACGCCGACAGCGAGGGCGAGGAGGGCAGGTTCTACGTCTGGACGCCCGCCCGGCTGCGCGAGGTCCTGGAGCCGCAGGACGCGGAGTGGGCGATCGAGCTGTTCGAGGTGAAGGGCACGTTCGAGCACGGCACGTCGGTGCTGCAGCTGCTGACCGATCCCGACGACCCCGCCAGGTTCGCGCGGGTGCGGTCGCGGCTGATGGCCGCCAGGGACGAGCGCGTACGGCCCGGCCGCGACGACAAGGTGGTCGCGGCGTGGAACGGCCTGGCCGTCGCGGCCCTCGCGGAGACGGGAGCGGTCTTCGAGCGCCCCGACCTGGTGGAGGCGGCCAGGGAGGCGGCGATGCTGCTGGAGAAGGTGCACGTCGAGGGCGACCGGCTGCTGAGGACCTCACGCGACGGGCACGCGGGGCGCAACGCGGGCGTGCTGGAGGACTACGCCGACCTGGCGGAAGGGCTGCTCTCGCTGTACGGGGTGACGGGCGAGGTCCGGTGGTTCACGCTGGCGGGGCGGCTGCTGGAGGTGATCCTGTCCCGGTTCGCGGACGAGTCGGGCGGCTTCTTCGACACGGCCGACGACGCCGAGCGGCTGTTCCAGCGGCCGCAGGACCCGACGGACAACGCGACGCCTTCGGGGCAGTTCGCGGCCGCGGGCGCGTTGCTGTCGTATGCGGCGTTGACCGGGTCGGCCCGGCACAGGCAGGCGGCGGAGTCGGCGCTCGGGACGGTGTCGGTGCTGGCGAGGGGGCATGCGAGGTTCGCGGGGTGGGGGCTGGCCGCGGCGCAGGCCGCGCTGGCGGGGCCGGTGGAGGTGGCGATCGTCGGGCCGGCCGACGATCCGCGGACGAAGGCGCTGCACAGGGCGGCCCTGCTGGCCGACGTTCCCGGCATGGTCATCGCCCTCGGTGAGGAGCCTGCCGCCGTGGACGGTTCCGGCGGCGAGACAGGCCAGGCGACCCGGGACCGCGCCACCGGCGCGGGAACCACGGACGGGCAGGTGGGCGTCAGGGTGCCGTTGCTCGAAGGGCGGGGGCCGGTCGGAGGGGCGCCTGCGGCCTACGTCTGCAGGGGGTTCGCCTGCAGGCTCCCCGTGACCACCCCCGCCGACCTGGTGGCCGAGCTATCGGTTCCCGGGCCCGTGTGAGGTGTCGTCGAGCTGGTCGGGCTCGGCCGGCGCTTCGCTGGGCGGCGCCTCGGAGTTGTCGGCGTCGCCCCGGTCGGTCTCCTCAGGGATGACCGGGTTCTGGGGCGTGGAGGTCTCGTCGGGCTGCGGCGTGCTCGGCTCGTCGCTGTCCAGCCGCTCGCCGCTCCACTCGTTGTTCCACGGGTTGTCGCGCCTGTCGTAGCCGTTGTCGAACCCCCGGTCGTCGCCGGGCATCTCCTGCTCGTCCCATTGGCTGTAGCCGTAGTCCGACGGCTCGGGGAACTCCTCGACGGGCTTGCCTTCGAGGGCCTCGGTCATGAACGCCTTCCAGATCCGCGCGGGCAGCTGGCCGCCGAACTGCACGCCGTACCCGGGGACCTCGACGGTCTTGTTGTCGTCGCGGAACATGTTGACCGCGGTGGCCAGCTGCGGGGTGAAGCCGTTGAACCAGACCGCGCCCGAGCTGTCGGTGGTGCCGGTCTTGCCCGCCACGGGCCGGTCGTAGAGGCGGGCGCCGGTGCCGGTGCCGTACTTGACGACCTGCTCCATGGCGTAGATCGCGTCGGCGGCGGCCTGCTTGCCGACCACGGTCGTCGACTTGGGCTTGATGACGGACTTCTTGCCGTTGGCGTCGGTCACCGACTTGATGACGTGGGTCTCCATGTGGACGCCGCCGTTGGCGAAGCTGGCGAAGCCTGAGGCGTTCTGGACGGCGCTGACGGAGGCGACGCCGAGCGGGAACGAGGCCGCGATCTTGTGTTGGTCGAGCTGGCTCGCGGGGATCCCGGCCGCCTCGGCGACCTTGGCGACCTTGTCGAGGCCGACCTTCTGGCCGAGGTCGACGAAGGCGGTGTTGACGGAGTTCTGCGTGGCGCGGACCAGGTCGATGTACCCGTAGGAGCGTCCGCTGTCGTTCGGGATGGCCTGGGAGGCGCCGCGCACCGAGATGGGCGAGTTGCCGTTGACCGTGGTCGACAGGTCGAAGCCGTTGTCGAGGGCCGTGGCCAGCGTGTACGGCTTGAACGTCGAGCCCGCCTGGACCTTGGCGGAGAAGGCGTTGTCCCACGACTGGTCCTTGCGCCCGCCGTAGAAGGCGACGACCTCGCCGGTCGCGGGGTCGATCGCGGCCAGTCCCGTGCGCACCTTCTTGGACGTGGACTCGGGCAGCACGGACTTCACGGCGCGCTCGGCCGCGCCCATGAGGTTCTTGTCGAAGGTGGTCACGATCTTGAGGCCGCCGTTGTCGATGACCTCGTCGGTGTAGCCGCGGGCGTTGAGCTCCTCGCGGACCCTGTCGACCATCACCTGGTCCTGGCCCTTGAGCGCGAAGGCCGCCCTGGGCTTCTTCAGCGCGGGGAAGACCTGCTTGGCCGCGTCCTGGGCGGTGATGGCGCGGGTCTGCACCATGGCGTCGACGATCGCCTTCCAGCGCGTCCTCGCCGCGTCGAGATCGGCGGCCTTGGGGTCGGCGAACCTGCTGGGCTGCTGGATGACGGCGGCGAGGTAGGCGCCCTCGGCGACGGTCAGGTCCTCGACGTTCTTACCGAAGTACGCCTGCGCGGCGGCCTGGACGCCGTTGGCGCCCCTGCCGAAGTAGATCGTGTTGAGGTACTGCTCGAGGACCCAGTCCTTCGACTTGGACTGGTCGACCTTGATGGAGATCAGGATCTCCTTGAACTTCCTCGTGATCGATCGTTCCTGGCTGAGGCCGCTGTAGTAGTTGCGGACCATCTGCTGGGTGATCGTGGAGCCGCCCTGGAGCTGCTGGCCCGTGACCGTCGACCAGACGGCGCGCGCGGTGCCCTTGAGGGACACGCCGCCGTCGCTGTAGAAGGAGCGGTTCTCGGCGGCGATGACCGCGTCGCGGACGTGCGCGGGCACCTGGCCGAGTTTGACGTTCTTACGGTTGACGCCCTGCTTGGCGAGGACGGACTTGCCGTCGCGGTAGTAGATCACCGAGCCCTGCGCCGTGGCTTCCTTCTGGGTGCTGTCCGGGATCGGGGTCATCGCCCATGCGATCCCGAAGAGGCCGACCATGGCGAGGATCCCGGCACCGAACGCGATCGCCACCCAGCGGAGTATTCGCCGTCTCCGCGTGCTCTTCGCCACAGACTCCCCCGATCGCAAGCTCAGCAAACCCCCGTCAGCTGGGCGGAAGGCCAAGAATAAACGATCGGTAACGATGCTACGGCTTTAGACCCCCTCGACGTGGTACATCCGTGACCAATGGCATAACCCGGTATGGGACCGGAGTGTCGAGCACGATCACCGAAGAAGTCCGCAGAACCCCTTGCACAGCGACGATCCGGTCGATGACGCGCTGAAGGTCGGCGTTGGTGCGCGCCACGACCCTGCACAACAGGTCGCTGCCGCCGGTGATGGTGTGGACCTCCAGCACTTCGGGTATGCGCGCGAGCTGGTCGGCGACCGGATCGTGCCCGCTGACCTGACGGATCTCCATGGTCACGAAAGCGGTGACGTCGTAGCCGAGCGCGGCCGCCGAGACGTCGGGGCCGAAACCTGTGATGACCCCCCTGGCGATCATCCTGTCGAGCCGGGCCTGCACGGTGCCTCGGGCGACGCCGAGCCTGCGGGAATACTCCAGAACTCCGAGGCGTGGCTCCGTGGCGAGCAGACTGAGCAGTTTGGCGTCCAGATCGTCGATGGTCATGGACAAATTGTCCACTGTTTCAAGTGACAGTTGCACAAGCCGTCCACATAAATCGAGAGTTATCGGTATGAGCGATGAGTTTCCGGTCAAGGGCATGGACGCCGTGGTGTTCGCCGTGGGCAACGCCAAGCAGGCGGCTCACTACTACTCCACCGCGTTCGGGATGAAGCTGGTCGCCTACCGCGGCCCCGAGAACGGCAGCAGGGACGAGGTGGCCTACGTGCTGACCTCGGGTGGTGCGCGGTTCGAGTTCCGCTCGTCGGTACGGCCCGGCACCGACCTGGCCCGCCACGTCGCCGAGCACGGCGACGGCGTGATCGACCTGGCCATCGAGGTGCCCGACGTCGAGGCGGCCTACGAGCACGCCGTCGCGCGGGGCGCCCGGGGGCTCGCCGAGCCGTACACGCTGGAGGACGAGAGCGGCAAGGTCGTGATCGCGGCCATCGCCACCTACGGCGAGACCCGGCACACCCTGGTGGACAGGTCCAACTACTCGGGCGCCTACCTGCCCGGCTACCGCCAGGCCGAGCCGATGGTGGCGCCGCCCGCCAAGCGGTTCTTCCAGGCGGTCGACCACTGCGTGGGCAACGTCGAGCTCGGCAAGATGGACGAGTGGGTCGAGTTCTACCGGAACGTGATGGGCTTCACCAACATGGCGGAGTTCGTCGGCGACGACATCGCCACCGAGTACTCCGCGCTGATGTCGAAGGTCGTCGCGGACGGCACCCGCAAGGTGAAGTTCCCGCTCAACGAGCCCGCGATCAGCCGTAAGAAGTCGCAGATCGACGAGTACCTGGAGTTCTACGGCGGACCCGGCGTGCAGCACATCGCGCTGGCCACCAACGACATCCTCACCACCGTCGACAACATGCGGGCGGCGGGCGTGGAGTTCCTCGACACCCCCGACTCCTACTACGACGACCCCGAGCTGCGCGCCAGGATCGGCGAGGTGCGGGCGCCGATCGACGAGCTGAAGCAGCGCAAGATCCTGGTGGACCGCGACGAGGACGGCTACCTGCTGCAGATCTTCACCAAGCCGGTGCAGGACCGCCCGACGGTGTTCTTCGAGCTCATCGAGCGGCACGGCTCGCTCGGCTTCGGCAAGGGCAACTTCAAGGCACTGTTCGAGGCGATCGAGCGCGAGCAGGAGCGCCGCGGCAACCTGTAGATGTTTGTCCTGGTCAGAGGTGGGTGATCATCAGATCATGCCACCTCTCGCAGGACGTTGGCGACGGCTTTTCGCCGGGATCGTCGACAGCGTCATCGTCTCCGCCATCGCGTCGCCGTTCACCTGGACGAGCTGGCAGTACGTCTGGGACCCCTCGAAGGAGATGGCGGTACGCGTGCCCGTGCAGCACGTCTTCATCGCCGGGGTGATCTCGTTCCTCTACTACTGGCTGCTGCACGCCTACTGGCACGGGCAGACGCTGGGCAAGAGACTGTTCGGGATGCGGGTGGTCGCCGACACGGGCCAGCCGATCACGGTCGGGCAGGCGGCGATCAGGCAGGCGGTCGCCGCCATTCTGGACTATTCATGCTGTTTCGGGATCATCAATCTTGGTTGGATCCTGTTCGACCCACGTAAACAGGCCCTGCACGACAAGGCGGCCAAGACCCTTGTCGTAGATGCCTGACCGGCGGCAATGGCTCGCGTAGTCTCTGTGGCCATGCGCTGTGCTGTGCTGTTGACGCTCCTCGGGGCGGTCGCCTGCGCCCCTTCTTCCACCGGGGCCCAGGTTCCGCCCGCCGCCACCCCCGCCCCCGCGGCCCCTCAGGCCGAGCCGGGGCGAGGCATCGGCGACCCCGACTTCCCCTTGGACGGCAACGGCGGCTACGACGTCACCCGCTATCACCTGAAGATCGGCTACGACCCCACCGCCAAGCACCTGAACGGGCTGACCTCGATCCAGGCCAAGGCCACGCAGTCGCTGCCGCGCTTCAACCTCGACCTGTCCGGCTTCGAGGTGGGCAAGGTCGAGGTGGACGGCGCTCCTGCGAGGTTCGAGCGCAGCGGCAGCGAGCTGACGGTGACGCCCGCCAAACGGCTGCGCGAGAACCACGCCTTCACCGTCACCGTCGCCTACGAGGGCACGCCGAAGCCGGTGAGGGACTCCTCCAACCTCGGCACCTACGGCTTCATCCCGACCCCCGACGGCGCCTTCGTCGCCTGCCAGCCCAACGGCGCCAAGACCTGGTTCCCCTCCAACGACCACCCCGCCGACAAGGCGCGCTTCGACTTCGAGCTGACCGTGCCGCGGGGGGTGACGGCGCTGGCGAACGGCGAGCAGACCAGGCAGCCCGTCACGAACGGCGGCAAGACCACGTTCACGTGGTCGGAGAAGCATCCGATGGCGACGTACCTGGCCACGATGACGCTCGGCAAGTTCGAGCTGCGCCAGGGCACGACCGCGACCGGTATCCCCAACCTGGCCGCCGTCGATCCGCAGTTCGCCTCGGCGCTCGACGACCTCTACGCCACCTCGGGCGAGGTGACCGACTACTGGACCAAGGTCTTCGGCCCGTACCCGTTCTCGTCCACCGGCGGCGTCATCGACGACTTCGCGGCGGGCTACGCGCTGGAGAACCAGACCAAGCCGATGTACGGCGGCTTCCGGCCGGCGGAGAGCATCATCGCCCACGAGCTGGCTCACCAGTGGTTCGGCAACAGCCTGTCCGTCAGGCGGTGGAGGGACCTGTGGCTCAACGAGGGCTTCGCCACCTACGCCGAGTGGCTGTGGTCTGAGCACAAGGGCAGGGCCAGCGCGGAGAGCGTCTTCGACGGCTTCTACGCCAGGCCCGCCTCCGACCCGATGTGGACCTACCCGCCGGGCCGCGCGCTGCCAGACGACCTGTTCAACGAGTCGGTCTACACGCGTGGCGGCATGGCGCTGCACGCGCTGCGCAAGGCCGTGGGCGATCCCGTCTTCTTCAAGATCGTCAAGGAATGGACGGCCCGCTACAAGTACGGGTATGTCACGACGCCGCAGCTCATCGCACTCGCCGAGCAGCTCTCCGGCAAGCAGCTCGACGAGCTCTTCGACGCCTGGCTCTTCGAGCCGAGAAAGCCGGTCTTGTCCTCACTCCGTTAAACGGAGTATCTTGATCGCCATGCCGCGAAGATCAACGGAAGTCAGCGAGCCGATGTACTTCGTGCTCGCCGCTCTGCTCGACGGCCCCCTGCACGGACACGCGATCGTCGGACGGGTCATCGAGCTGTCCCGCGATCGCGTCAAGCCGTCGATCAGCACCCTCTACGGCATCCTGGAGCGCCTCACCTCCCAGGGCACCCTCACCGTCGACCGCGAAGAGGTCGTCGACGGCCGCAACCGCCGCTACTTCCGCATCACCGATCGCGGCAGGGCGATCGCCGAGGCCGAGGCCGAGCGCATGCATCACGCCGCCAGCGTGATCAGAGGGCGCCGCGACCCGGGCCTGACGTGACCCCACTCGAACGGCGCTACCGGCGGCTACTGCGGGCCTACCCCCGCGCCTACCGCTCGGCTCACGGCGATGAACTGCTCGACGTCCTGCTCGGACACACCGACCCGAAGCGTTCGAGGCCGCCACTGAAAGAGGCGGCGGGACTCCTGGTCAACGGGCTGCGGGAGCGGGTCTGGCAGGCCACCACGGCCCCGATGTGGGCCGACGGGCTGCACCTCGGCGTAACCGCGCTCTGCGCGGCCCACCTCTCAGGGTGGCTGCCCTACGCCACGTCGATCCCGGTGTGGTGCGCACTGTCCACGCTCGGGCTGATCCTCACCATCATGGGACGGTTTCGGCTCGCGCTGCCGCTGGTCCTGCTGACCGGGATCAAGTCGTGGACGCTCGGCACCGGCGTCGTCTTCGTGGACGCCACGCTGCTGCCGATCGAACCTGCCTTCCTGATGCATGACGCGCTCTACGGCAACAGCGGCCCGATCGGGGCGGCCGCCTGGTCGCTGCCGGCGTGCGCGGGGCTGGCGATCCTGGCCGTTCGCGGGGAGCGGCCCCGGCGGCGCTCGCTGTGGTGGCCGGCGGTCGTCCCCCTGCTGGCGGTCGCCGATCCGGCGTGGATGGCGCTCGACGATCCCTCCCCCCTCGTCCTGGTCAGGGTCGTGGCCGAGGCCGCGACACTGGCGGGCGCGGTGTGGGCGGGACGGATGACCGGCGATCAGCGCTGGGCGCTGGCCGCCGCGCTCTACCTGGTTGCCGGCTCGACGGCCTTCGGCGAGCACCTGGTCGACCAATCACGCCAGAACCTGGCCTATTGGGGGCTGCTGGCGTTCCTCACCCTTGTCGCGGCCGTCGCGCCGCGCGGGTCGCGCACGCGCGCGTTCGACTGATCTGGAGATTTCCATGCGTCGTGTCACATGGTTGCTTTCGCTTGCCCTCCTATCGGGATGCGCGGCCGAACAGGCCGCCGCTCCCGCGCCCACCAAGGGGCCCGATCCGCGGCCCAGGATGGAGCAGATCAAGGCCGACTGCATGAAGCAGAAGGGCTTCAAGTACATCGCCTTTGTGTCGCCGGAGCAGCCGAAACCCGATCTGAGCACCTACGAGGCCATAAAGGTCTACCGCCAGAAGTACGGCTTCGGGGTGTTCGCCCAGTACGTCTACCCGAAGGATCCCCTGAGCGGCAGCATCGAGAGCTCCCCCGACCACGGCGACCCGAACCACGAGCTCGTATGGAAGTTGAACGACCGCCAGCTCGCTTCCTACAACAAGGCGAAGGACAGCTGCTATCAGAAGGCCGCCAAGGAGGTGCTGAACAAGGAGGTGGGCTCGAAGCTGAAGGGAGTCATCCTGCTGAGGGATGCCAGAAAGCAGCTGGAGGCCGCCGAGATCGATGGCGACACCGAGCTGGTCGGCCTCGCCTCGGCCTTCGCCGACTGCCTCGTCCGCAAGGGGCAGCGCATGTCCACGACCAAGCCGACCGCTCTGGCCAAGAGAGGTGAAAACCAGTTCTTCGACGAGGCGGACAAGCTTGGCAAGGCGCCCAACGAGCCTCTGGACCTCACGCCGGCGCAGGCCAGGCCGTACCTGGATCGGGAGGTCAAGGCGGCGATGGAGGACCTGGAATGCGGCAAGGACTTCTACACCCGCTTCGCCCCCAAGCAGGCCTCGATCAATACTCGGGTATGGGCCGAGTACGGGCCGCTGCTCGGACGCTGACTCAGAAGAAGACCTTGTAGCCTTCTCTTGCGAGCACCCCCAGCACCTCGTCGCAGTGCGCCTGGCCGCGGGTCTCGAGCTGGAGCCGCACCTCCACCTCGTCGACGTGGAGCCTGGCGTTGACCCGCTCGTGAACGATGTCGATCACGTTGGCGCGCAGCTCGCCCAGGGTGGCGAGCAGCGCGGCGAGCGCGCCGGGCCGGTCGTGGAGCCTGATCCTGACCGTGAGGTAGCGACCGGCGGCGGCCAGGCCGTGCCGGAGCACCTTCGACAGCAGCAGCGGGTCGATGTTGCCGCCCGACAGCACCGCCACGGCGGGCGGCTCGAAGGCGTGCGGGTGCGCGAGCAGCGCCGCCACGCCGACCACTCCCGCGGGCTCGACCACCAGCTTGCCGCGCTCGACGCACAGCACGAGCGCCCTGGAGATCTCCTCCTCCGACACGGTCACCACGCTGTCGACCAGGTAGTGGATCATCTCGAACGGCAGCTCGCCGGGGCGGCCCACCGCGATGCCGTCGGCCATGGTGCCCGACGGGTCGACCACCACGGGCTCCCCCATGGCGAGCGAGGCCAGGTAGGCGGCCGCCTGCTCGGCCTGCACGCCGACGATCCGCACGCCGGGCCGTAGCGACTTGACGGCCAGGGCCACGCCCGCGGCCAGCCCGCCGCCGCCGATGCCGAGCACGATCGTGCCCGTGTCGGGGAGCTGCTCGATGATCTCCAAGCCGATCGTGCCCTGGCCCGCGATGACGTCGGGGTGGTCGAAGGGGTGGATGAAGACCGCCCCCGTCCGCTCGGCGTGCTCTTTCGCCTTGGCCAGCGCCACGTCGACGCTGGCGCCGCCGAGCACGACCTCGGCGCCGTAGGCCTGCGTCGCCTCCACCTTGGGCAGCGGCGCGGCCTCCGGCATGTAGACCGTGGCCCGCGCGCCGACCAGCCCTGAGGCGAGCGCGACACCCTGCGCGTGGTTGCCCGCGCTGGCGGCGACCACGCCCTTCCGTCTGTCGTCCTCGGTGAGCTTGGCGATGCGGACGTAGGCGCCGCGGACCTTGAACGAGCCCGCCCGCTGGAGGTTCTCGCACTTGAGGTGCACGGGGCCACCGATGGTCTCCGACAGGACACGGGACCGGAGCACGGGAGTCTGGACGGCGACGCCCGCCAGGAGGTCGCGTGCGGCCACCACGTCGTCGAGGGTCACTCGCGGGAGAACCATGCCGACCAGTCTCCCACCGCCCGGACGGGCCCGAGGTCGTCGAAAGGTCCAGGTGGGACGCCGGTCATGCGTGAAGCGCGGGACCCGGGCCGGCGGCTTGAGCCCCTCGACGGGGGAGGCGCAGGGCGCGACGCACCGCTTGACCATACTTCGTCGCACGAAGTATGGTCCTCACCATGCCTAACCGATCAATGGCGGATCACCCGCCGACCTTATTCTCGCCACCCTCCGCCGAGGCCGGGCCGTCCCTCTCCGACGCCACCCATGGTCGCCCCCCGGCGAACACCGCCAAGGGCGCGCAGCGCCGCGCGGTACGGCCGGCGTGGTGCGCGGCGGGGTTCCTCACCCTCGCCCTGCTGGCCGGGTGCGGCGCCACCGCGGCCGAGACGGAGCCGAGCCCCCAGGCCGCCCAGGGGATCGAGCAGCGTAAGGAGGCCGAGCTCGCCACCTGCATGAAGGGCAAGGGCTTCAAGTACGTCGCGTTCGTGGCCAAGGGCCGGCAACTGAGCGAGCAGCGCAAGGCGGCCTTCGGCGGCGACTACGCGGCGATGAAGGCGGAACGCGGCAAGTACGGCTTCGGGCACTTCTCCCTCTACGTCTACCCCAAGGAATTCGACAGCCCGATGTACAAACCGGAGAAGCCGGAGATCAACCCGAACTGGGCGATCCAGAGCTCGCTGTCCGAACAGCAGCGCAAGGCCTACGACGACGCCCACGAGTCCTGCTACACGGCCGCGATCAAGAAGCTCACGGGCAAGGTCGTGAAGTCGTCGATGGACCACTACGAGCAGGTGGCCAAGGCCAGGACGCAGGCCGAGATCCGCGAGCTCGACGGCGATCCCACCCTGGTGGAGAAGGCCGCGCGCATGGCCGACTGCCTGAAGGGCCAGGGCTACAGGGTGTCGAAGACCAATCCGACCGCCATCGCCACGCGCGGCTCGGACGAGATCCGCGCCCAGGTCGAGAACCTGGGCAAGACCGACGACGTCGACGACAGCAAGCTGCCCGAGGGGCAGTTCTACGAGCCCACGCTCACGGCCGCGCAGGCCAGGCCCTATCTCACCAAGGAGATCAAGGTCGCGCTCGACGACCTGGAGTGCGGCAAGGACTTCTACGCGGCCTACCTGCCACGAGAGCAGGAGATCGACACGAAGGTGGACGCGGAGTACGGGATACGGACATGGGGTTGACGATACTTCGCCGCACGAAGTACGTTTCCGGCTATGTCTAAGGGATCATCCGGTTTGAGTGAGCAGACCTATTTCGTCCTCGCCGCACTCCTGGACGGTCCGCTCCACGGACACGCGATCATCAAGAAGGTCGTCGACCTCTCCCACGGCAGGATCACACTGGCCGTCGGTACCCTCTACGGCGCCCTCGACCGGCTGGCCGCCAACGGCGTCATCATGGTCGAGCGCGAGGAGATCGTCAACGGCCGCAAACGCCGCTACTTCAGGATCACCGACGAGGGCAGCGGCATGGTCGAGGCGGAGGCCAGGCGCATGCAGCAGGCGGCCGCCGTCGTGACGGGACGCCACAACCTCGGGGCGACGTTCGGATGACCTCGCTCGAGCGGCGTTATCGCTGGCTGTTGCGGGCCTACCCCGACGGCTACCGGGCCGACCATGGTGACGAGCTTCTCGACGTCCTGCTGGACAGCGCCGAGCCAGGCCAGGCGCTTCCACCGGCGCGCGAGGCCTACGCCCTGGTGGTCGGCGGGATACGCACCCGGATCATCGCGGCGGCACAGGGGCCCGCCTGGGCGGACGGGTTGCACCTGGGCGTCGCGGCGCTGGCCATGCTCAACCTCGCGGTGCTCGTTCCCTACGCCACCAGCGTGCCGTTGTGGCTGGCGCTGTCGGCCGTCGCTCTCGTGCTCATCCTGCGCGGCCACGTACGGCCGGCGCTCCCCGTCGCGGGAGCCGTCGCCGTCAAGGTCACCTCGATCACCATGGGGCAGCAGTGGCTCGACGCCACGCTGCTGCCCGTCTTCCCCGACTTTCCCGAAGAGCTGTGGTCGGGTCCCGCGCTGTACGGCAACGGCGGCCCCATCGCCCCGCTGACCTCCAACGTGCTGACCATCGCGGGACTGCTGGTCCTGGCGAGCAGGCGTGAGCGGCCTCGCACCCGCTCGTGGTGGTGGCTGGCGGCGGTGCCGCTCGTCGCCGGCGCGGACCCCGCGTGGCTCGACATCGCGGCGGGCTCGCCCACGGCCATGACGAGGGTGTGCCTGGAGGCGGCGCTGCTGTTCGGCGCCGCCCTCGCCGGGCACCTCACCGCCGACCTGCGATGGGCGATCGCGGCGACCGTCTACCTGGTGCCCGCCACGGCCGTGCTCTACGAGAACACCGAGAGCATCGAGCACATCACCAGGCAGGACATCGCGCACGCCGCCCTCCTGGTGGTTCTGACGATCGCGGCGGCGGCCGTGCCGTACCGCGCCAGGCGCCGCATCCTCCTCTAGCTCGCCGCAGGGCCACGAGCTCTGTTCGGCATGCCCGAAATCAAGGAGTTCCGACGTGAAGTCCCCCCGCAAGGTGCTCATCGGCACCGTCGCCGGCGTGATCGTGATCGCGGGCGTCGGCTGGGGAGTCAGCACCAGGCTGCGCTCGCCCGCCGACGAGGCGGCCCTGCGCAAGCCTCCGAAGGCCTCGCTGGTCACCGCCCCGGTCGAACGCACCAAGCTGGCCAGCACGATCGTCGTCAACGGCACCCTCGAGTACGGCTCGCCGCTGCCCGTCACGCTGGCGGGCGTCGTCGGCGGAGCCGATGCCGGCCAGCGCGCCACCCGCGCGCCCCACCCCGGCCAGGTCAGGGAGGGCGGGATCCTCATGGAGGTGAACGGAAGGCCCGTCTTCGCCATGTCGGGCAAGGTGCCGATGCACCGCACCATCAATCCGGGCGCCAAGGGCGACGACGTCAAGCAGCTGCAGCGGTCGCTGCGCAGGCTGGGGTACGGCACCTCCGTGACCGGCGTGTTCGACCAGGCCACCGTCGCGGCGGTCACCAGGTTCTACGCCAAGAAGGGCTACGAGGCCCAGCAGCCCACGCTCGAAGCCCGCCAGCAGCTTGACACGCTGCGCAAGGCCGTACAGACCGCGCAGGAGACGCTGGCCGCCGAGCAGAAGACTCTGGACCAGGGCGGCGACGTCCTGCCGCTGAAGCTGAAACTCGCCAACGCCAGGGCGGACCTGAAGGCTGCCGAGTTCGCCCACCGGCAGGCCAGGGCGCAGCAGTACACCACCGAGGACATCGCCAAGATCGAGGCCGCCGACGCGGCCGTCAGGGCGGCCGAGGAGAAGCTGCTGCAGGCCGAGCAGGACCTGGCGGCCGCGAGGGCGGAGAACAGCCGGCCTGAGCCGAGCACGCCGGCCGGCACTCCTGGGGCCACACCCGCGCCCTCTTCGCCGCCGAAGCAGCCCACCGACACCACGCTGCTGGAGCTGAAGGTGTCCAACGCGCGGGCCGACCTGGACGCCGCGCGCGGGACGTACGGGCGGATCGAGGAGGAGGCGCGGCAGGCCCGCGAGAAGAAGCTGGCCGAGCTGAGCAAGACCGTGCGCGACGCGAAGGAGGCCGTCGCCCTCGCCGGGCAGGGGTTGCGTCAGGCTCGCGAGCTGTCGCCCGTCAAGCTCAAGGTCGCCAACGCCAAGAAGGACGTGAGCGCCGCGCAGGCGTTGATGGCCGAGTACACGAGGACCTACGGCACCACGATCCCGCCCGGCGAGCTGGTGTTCCTGCCGAAGCTTCCCGCCCGCCTCCACAAGGCGGGGGTCAAGGCGGGCGAGACCGTGGACAAGGCGATCGCCACCGTGACCAGCTCGTCCTTCGTGGTGACGGGATCGGTGGAGGCCGCCGAGGCCGACCTGCTCAAAGAGGGGCTCCCGGCGGTCATCGAGACCGATGCGGGCAAGACCCATCCGGCGCGGCTGATCGCGTTCGGGGAGAAGGCGAAGCTGTCCACCGGCGAGGCCAAGGCGGGTGACGGCTCCCAGCAGATGAGCTCGGTGCCCGTGCTGATCAGCCCGTTGTCGGAGAAGGGGCTCAAGGGGCTGTCCGGCGCGAACGTCACCACGAGGGTGACGGTGGGCGCGACCGACGCCGAGGTGCTCGTCGTCCCGGTCGCCGCGGTGATCACCTCCGCGGACGGCAAAGCGCGGGTGCGGGTGGAGGTCTCTCCGGACAGGACCAAGGACGTCGAGGTGCGCACGGGCCTGACCGCCGACGGCAAGGTCGAGGTCACCGGCGAGCTCAAGGAGGGCGACAGGGTGGTGGTCAACGGTGCCTGAGCCCGTCATCGCGCTGGAGGCCGTCAGCAAGGAGTTCCCATCGGACCCGCCCGTGCACGCGCTGTCCGACGTCTCGCTCGTGGTGCGCCCGGCCGACTACCTCGCGATCGTCGGCCCCTCGGGGTCGGGCAAGTCCACGCTGCTCAACGTGCTCGGGCTGCTCGACAGGCCCAGCTCGGGCAGCTACCTGCTGGACGGCATCGAGACCACCAGGCTGCGCGACGGCGAGCGGACCAGGCTGCGCGGCAGCCGGATCGGCTTCGTCTTCCAGTCCTTCCACCTGCTCTCCCACCGCAGCGTGGCGGAGAACGTGATGCTCGCCGAGGTGTACCAGAGCGGCGCCGACAAGCGCGGGCGCAAGGACCGCAGGGACAGGGCGCTGCGGGCGCTCGACCGTGTCGGCCTGTCGCACAGGGTCGACTTCCTGCCCGACCGGCTGTCGGGCGGCGAGCGGCAGCGGGCGGCGATCGCCAGGGCGCTGATGGGCGGCCCCTCACTGTTGCTGTGCGACGAGCCCACAGGCAATCTCGACAGCCGTAACACCGACGCTGTCCTCGACCTCTTCGACGACCTGCGCGACCAGGGGCTGACGATCGTGGTGATCACCCACGAGACCGAGGTGAGCGGCCGGGCCAGGCGCAGGGTGCGGATCACCGACGGCATCCTGGTGGAGGAGTAGTGGACCTACGTGACCTGCTGAACGAGGCCGTGGCCGGCATGCTGGCCCGCCCCGTCAGAACCGCGCTCACCACCCTGGGCACCGTGCTCGGCATCACCACGCTGGTCGTGACGCTCGGCGTCGCCGCCACGGCGGGCAACCAGATCGTCGGCAGGTTCGACGAGCTGACCGCCACGACGATCACCGTCGAGGTGCCCGAGGACGGCAAGGTCGTCGTCGGGTGGAACGCCATCGACCAGGTCACCAGGCTGCGCGGGGTGACATCGGCCGCCGCGGTCGCGGAGACCAAGCAGAGCGCCAACCTGAGCGTGCGCTCCAACATGATCGTGGACCCCACCAGGGTGACCGACCAGACCCTGACCGTGGTGGCCGCCAGCCCCAGCCTCCCCCAGGCCGTCAAGGGCAGCATGATCGAGGGCCGGTTCTTCGACGCCGGGCACCTCACGCGCAAGGACAAGGTGGTCGTCGTCGGCGAGCAGGCGGCCAAGATGCTCGGCATCACCCGGCTGGAGCGAGCGCCTGCCGTCTTCATCGGCAGGCACGCCTACACGGTCATCGGCATCCTCGGCGGGATGAAGAGGGAACGGAACCTCGGCACCGCCGTCATGGTCCCGCCCACGATCGGCAGGCGGTTCGGGCTCAAGGACGTCACCAGGGTGCTCATCAACACCAGCCTCGGCGCCGCCGACCTCGTCGCCGGGCAGGCGGCGCTCGCGCTCAGCCCGGGCAACGAGAGCCTGCTGCAGGTCATCGCGCCGCCGAGCCCCACCAGGGCGCGCGACGGCGTGCAGAGCGACGTCAACGCGCTGTTCCTGATCCTGGGCCTGGTCTCGCTGGTCGTCGGCGCGGTCGGCATCGCCAACGTCACGCTGGTCACCGTCATGGAGCGGGTCGCGGAGATCGGCCTGCGCCGCTCGCTCGGCGCCGCGCGCAGGCACATCGCCGCCCAGTTCCTGCTGGAGTCGACGCTGACCGGGCTGACCGGCGGGGTGATCGGCGCCAGCCTCGGCGTGGTCTCGATCGTCGCCGTCGCGGCGGCCAAGCAGTGGACGCCCGTGCTCGACCTGCGGCTCGCCGTGGTCGCGCCGCTCGCGGGAGCGGTGGTGGGCCTGCTGGCGGGCCTGTATCCCGCGCTGCGGGCCGCCCGCATGGAGCCGGTCGACGCGCTGCGCTGAGGAGAACTCCGGGCACCCCCGCCCGCCACGGCCTGGATCACGAGGAGAAGACCAGGATGGAGGCGGTGAACCCGTGCACGTGGTTCTGGCCCCCCACGGGCCCCACCTCTCCCGCGGCGAAGAAGCCCGCCATGCCGATCGCGCCGAGCGTGTCGCGCAGCGCCACCGCGTCGTGGTCGGCGGTGCCGAACATCGCCGACCCCCTGCCGTTGCAGGCGAACAGGAGCGCGCCGTCGACCCTGCCCAGCTCCTCGCGGTGCGCGTCGAGCAGGTCGTAGAGGTCCTCGTCCGCGGTGGCGGCGTCGCGCACCTGGAAGCGCACGGTCCTGCCGACGTCGACCACGTCCCCTATCGCGACGGCCTCCCGCTCGGGATCGATGCCGAGGACTCCGCGGATCAGGAAGTCCCCCCGCTCGTGATGCTCGGCGTACTCGTCCATCGCCACGCCGATCTGCAGGCCCGACGCGACCAGCTCGCGGTCGTCCTCGTCCAGGTCGCTGACGATGTCCTCCAGCCTGGCCAGCGCGGGCTGGCCGGCCAGCTCGAGAAGCAGGTTCTCCTCGGCGCCCGTGACGACCATGGTCGGGCCGATCGGCCTGCACCCCTGGCTGACCACCGTGCTGACCTTGACCTCGCCGCTCAGCAGCACGCCGATGGCGCCCTCGGAGTAGACCTCGCCATCGGCGAACAGCCGTACCGATCCCCTGCCCTGCAGCCCGTTGGCCAGGCCGCCGATCAGCGGCAGGTCGCCGAGCACCTCGGCCGAGCGCTCGACGAAGGCGTCGGTGGGAAAGGTGTAGGGGTCGGCGAGCAGGATGGCCACCCTGTCGTCGACCTGCCGCTCGGGCAGGCCGATGACCACGAACCTGTCCTCGGCGCTCAGCGTCTCCAGCGCGAACGTGGTCAGCCGTCCCCCGTCGAGGGTGGCCGCCCACGCGCTCACCGACGGCGTGAGCTCCACGCCCTGGCCGTCCCCGATGACACCCGTCGCGCTGCAGCCGATCACATGAGCCGCCGGCGCCACCGCCATGGCCCGAAGCCCGGCCCTGGCCACGTCGTCGGGATCCTCACCGCAGATGAAGAAGCAGACGAGGTCCGCGGGCCCGCTCAGCCCTGCCAGGGCCTGCCGCACAGCCGTCTCGGCGGCGGCGACCAGATCGGAACCCACGGCGAGGCCGTCAGCGAAACGGCTCGTCAACAGGGCCACGCGTCTCGCCTCCCTACGCTTCGGTGATTTCCCTCGGGCGGATTCTCCCCACTGCGAGGACAAGCACGCGCCCTTATCGTCACGCATCAGTCAAATCCGAAAGACATTCCCGCATTCCCCCAAGGCGACGTAGTCTCGAACGCGTGCATCAGCCTCGTATTCTCCGCGAGTTGCGAGAGAGCGGCCACGCCCATCGCAGCGTCAAAACCGAGGTCCGCGACAACCTGCTCGCCAGGCTGCGGGCGGGCGAGCCGCGCTTTCCCGGCATCGTGGGCTTCGACGACACCGTCCTGCCCCACCTCGAACGCGCCCTGCTCGCGGGCCACGATCTGGTCCTGCTCGGCGAACGCGGCCAGGGCAAGACCCGCCTCATCCGCACGGTCACGGGCCTGCTCGACGAATGGACCCCCGTGGTCGAGGGTTGCGAGATCAACGACCACCCCTACGCGCCGGTCTGCGCCCGATGCGTACGGCTGGCCGCCGAGCACGGTGAGGAGCTGCCCGTCGCGTGGAAGCACCGCGACGAGCGCTACGGCGAGAAGCTGGCCACGCCCGACACCTCGGTCGGCGACCTGATCGGCGACGTCGACCCGATCAAGATCGCCGAAGGTCGCACGCTGGGCGACCCCGAGACGGTCCACTACGGTCTGGTGCCGCGCACCAACCGCGGCGTCTTCTCCGTCAACGAGCTGCCCGACCTCGCCGAGCGCATCCAGGTCTCGCTGCTGAACGTGCTGGAGGAGCGCGACATCCAGGTCCGCGGCTACAACCTGCGGCTGCCCCTGGACATCCTGCTCATCGCCAGCGCCAACCCCGAGGACTACACCAACCGCGGCCGGATCATCACCCCGCTGAAGGACCGCTTCGGCGCCGAGGTCCGCACCCACTACCCGCTGACGATCGAGGACGAGCTCACGCTCATCCGCCAGGAGTCGATGCCCGACATCGGCGCCGACGTCCCGGAGCACCTGGTCGAGGTCATCGCCCGCTTCACCCGCCTGGTCAGGGAGTCGACCGCCGTGGACGCCCGCTCGGGCGTGTCGGCGCGCTTCTCCATCGCCGCGGCTGAGACGGCGGCCGCCTCCGCCGTACGGCGGGCCGCGATCACCGGCGAGGAGCGCGCGGTGACGCGTGTCTGCGACCTGTCCACCGTCGTGCCCAGCCTGCGCGGCAAGGTGGAGTTCGAGGTCAGCGAGGAGGGTCGGGAGAACGAGATCCTCGCGCACCTGCTGCGCAGGGCCACGGCCGAGACCTTCCGCGGCAGGCTCGGCGGCATGGATCTGACGCCGCTGCTGGACAAGTTCGCCGCGGGCAACCAGGTGGAGTCCGGCGAGCTGGTCGCCGCCGCCGAGCTGCTGCGCCGCATCGGGCCCGTCGAGGGCCTGGCCAAGGTCATGTCCAAGCTCGGCATGGGTACCGGCGAGGAGTCTCCTGGCCACGCGGCCGCCGCCCTGGAGTTCACGCTGGAGGGCCTCTACCTCATGCGCCGCCTGTCGAAGGACGACGTGGACGGGGTCGCCGTCTACCGGACCTGATCCGCCGACACGCTCAGGTGAACATTTCTCCCCTGTCCCGCGTCCTAGATGATTGAACCTACGACCTCGGGGGAGATCATGCGCCTGCTCGCTCTGACCGCCAGTGCCGTTCTCTGCGCCGGCCTCTGCGCCACCGGTGCCGCCTCCGCCGCGGCCGCCGGCTCGGTCGCGTACGGCTTCGCCTGGGCGGACGGCAAGGGCGTGCTCAGGGTCACGCCCGCCCGCGCGACACTCGTCAAGGAGCACGGGATCCTGCGCCACAAGCTGAAGGCCGTCACCGGCGCCAAGGAGGTCAGGCTCGCGTACGGCAAGGCCGCCTACCGCCGGGTCACCGTCGCGTGCGACCTGGTCGAGACCGAGGGCCACGTGGCTCTGGACGCCAAGGGCCTGGGCAGGACGGAGTGCGCGGCCGCCGATCTCGCCTTCACGCTGCAGCGCGGGCCCGCCCCCGTCAAGGTCGAGTACACGGGGAAGACGGCGGTCAGGGTCAGCGAGTTCCTGACCGACTGGGGCGGCTCGAAGACCGCCTTCGGCACGATCAAGCGGATCAACGACACCACGGTCTCCTTCAAGGGGATCAAGCTCGGCTACACCCACGCCGTCGGCTTCAACAGGGTCACCGCCTCGTGCGCGTCGGGCTGGCTGTCCGGCAAGCCCGTCAACGCCGACCGCGACGGGCTCGGCAAGAAGCACTGCGACGCCGCCGAGTTCACCAAGGTCCTGAAGGCGCAGCAGCACCCCGTGCTGGTCAAGGCCGACTACAACCCGCTGAGCGGTGAACTGCAGGAGGTCTGGGAGGTCTTCGGCGACGCATAGACGGATATCTCGGGTTAGCGTGGGCCCATGGTCTACCGCTATGGCGAGTACCACGACGGGCCCGACCCGCTCGCTCCGCCGTACGACGTGCGGGCGGCGCTCGACGAGATGGGCGACGCCATCCTGTCCGGGTCCACCCCCATCCACGCGCTGCGCGACCTGCTCAAGCGGGGCCTGCCCGGCGCGCAGGACCGCCGGGGCCTGGACGACATGCTGCGCGAGGTCCGGCGCCGCCGCCGCGAGCTGCGCGAGCGCGGACGGCTCGACGGCACCCTCGACCGGGCTCGTTCGCTGCTGGACAAGGCGATCGGGCAGGAGCGCGCCGAGCTGTTCCCCGACCCTTCGGACGACGCCAGGCTGCGCGAGGCCTCGCTCGACGCCCTCCCCGATGACACCGCGAGCGCGATCCAGGAGCTGAACTCTTACGAGTGGCGCTCGGCGGCGGCGCGGCGGACCTTCGAGGAACTGCGCGACCTGCTGCGCAGGGAGGTGCTCGACTCGCAGTTCAAGGGCATGCGCGACGCGCTGGCCAACCCTGATCCCGCCGCGATGGAGCGGATCAGGCAGATGATGAGCGACCTGAACGACATGCTCGACAGGGACGCCCGAGGTGAGCACACCCAAGCGGACTTCGATTCCTTCATGTCGAGATATGGCGACATGTTCCCTGAGAAGCCGCGCACCCTCGACGAGCTCGTCGACGCCCTCGCCCGCAGGGCCGCCGCCACTCAGCGGATGCTGGCCTCGCTCACCCCTCGCCAGCGCGAGGAGCTCGCCAACCTGATCAACCAGACGCTCGACCAGGCAGGCCTGTCGGAGCAGATGCGCCGCCTCGGCGACTCCCTCTACGCGCGCAGGCCCGACCTGGCGTGGGGCACGCCCGAGCGGCTGACCGGCGAGGACCCGATGGGCATGGGCGACGCCGTGAGCGCGCTGGAGGAACTGGCCGACCTCACCCAGCTGGAGGCCGCGCTTCGCCAGGACTACCCCGGCGCGCGCCTGGACGACATCGACGAGGCCGCGATCCGCCGCGCCCTCGGGCGTTCGGCGGTCGACGACCTGGAGGCGTTGAAGCGGATCGAACGCGAGCTGGAGGAGCAGGGGTACCTGCTGCGGCGGCGCGGCAAGCTCGAACTCACCCCCAAGGCGGTGCGCCGCCTCGGGGAGACCGCGCTGCGCCGTGTCTTCTCCTCCCTCGACGCCGGACGGCGCGGCGACCACGACCAGCGCGACGCGGGATCGGCGGGCGAGCTGACCGGGTCGTCCCGGGCGTGGCGCTTCGGGGACGAGCAGCCGATCGACGTGGTCCGCACGCTCGTCAACGGCATCCGGCGGGGCGACACCGCCGCCCGCCGTACCGTGAGCCCGGCTCGCGCCCCTGTACAGCGGGGCGACGGCCCCGGCGGGCACCCGCGCGTCGCCGCCGCAAGCCCGAGGGTCAGGCTGTCGGTGGACGACTTCGAGGTCAGCGAGACCGAGCGGCGCAGCGCCGCCGCCGTCTGCCTGCTCGTCGACCTGTCCTACTCGATGGCGCTCAGGGGCACCTGGGCCGCCGCCAAGCAGACCGCGCTGGCCCTGCAGGCCCTGGTCGCCTCCAAGTTCCCCCAGGACGCCGTCCAGATCGTCGGCTTCTCCAACTACGCCAGGGTCCTGCAGCCCGACGAGCTGGCGGGCCTCGACTGGGACATGGTCCAGGGCACCAACCTGCACCACGCCCTGCTCATCGCCGGCCGGCACCTCGACAGGCACCCCGACTTCGAGCCCGTCGTCCTCGTGGTCACCGACGGCGAGCCGACCGCGCACCTGATGCGCAACGGCCGCTCCGCCTTCGAGTGGCCGCCCTCACCGGAGACGCTGGAGCTGACGCTCGCCGAGGTCGACAAGATGACCAGGCGGCGAGCCACGATCAACGTGTTCATGCTCGCCGCCGACGACCGGCTGAAGGAGTTCGTCGACGAGGTGGCCAGGCGCAACGGCGGCAGGGTCTTCTCGCCCAGCGCCGACCGGCTGGGAGAGTACGTCGTCAGCGACTTCCTCCGCCAGCGCAGGTCCCGCTAGACGATCGCGGGAATGGTGTAGGTGGCGAGCCGTTCGTCGAGCCCGTCGCCGTAGTCGCGGTAGGAGCGGTAGACGGGCCTGACCGGGCTGCCGCCCATGGCCTGCAGGACGGGCACGTTCGCGGGCCTGGGCAGCACACCGCCACCGAGGTAGCGCGGGTCGGCCAGCTCCGTGCGCACGCCCTTCTCCCCCGAGATGAACGTGCCGTGCCGCCAGCCGCTCTCCTCGTCCCAGACCAGCGCGGATCCCGAGACGAGCAGGATGGTGGCGTCGCGTGGGTCGAAGGGGTCGTCCCACCACTCGAGAGCGTCCACTGCCAGGGCGACTTCCGCGACATAGGCGACAGGCATCGAAAGCCATTCGGGCGTGTACGGCCGCATGCTCATCCCTTCGATGGGGGAAGCTTTACCCTAATGTAACCAACTTCCCGGGAAAGGGGGCCGCGGACGGTTATCCGGAGGTCCACCGACAGGCGGTACGCGCCTGTGGACGTCAGGCGTTGAGCAGGGAGCAGTAGTAGCTGAGCGCGACGTCGAATCCGTCGCGGCAGTGGCGGTGGGAACGGTAGCTGGGCCGCCACGCCGAACTCGCCCCGACCCCCGCGCGGGCGTCGGCCAGCGCGCCAGGCACCCGTTCCGGCTTCGGCAGCAGTCCGTGACCGAGGTAACGCACATCGGCCAGCTCGGTGTGCTCACCGCGACAGCCGGAGACGAACCGCCCGAGGCGCCAGCCGCTCTCCTCATCCCAGACCAGGGCACTGCCGTCACTCAGGCGCACGGTGGCGTCGCGAGGGTCGCACGGGCCCTCCCACCAGTCGCCCACCTCAGCTCCGAGCAGGCCGACGACCTGGCTGACGTAGGAGAACGGCTGGCGTACCCACTCGTCCGAGTACGGCTCGACGTGCCTGACGGCCACGACGGCACCCCCTTGTGCCTGGGAAACAGATAAACAACCTTACCGGCGCTGAACTTATTCCATTGCCAGAGCGTCTAGTCATTACGGACGATATTCGGGGAAGGAGGAGGCCCATGCTCCCCATGATTGTGATCATCATCGTGATGGCCGCGGCCATCGCGGCTTTCGAGCTGTGCATGAGCTGCCCTCACGACCGCGATGACTCCCAGGAGGAGAGTGTTTCCCGGTGAGATCACCGGGCGACTAATGTCAGCCTCATGAATAGCACGTTGCTCTGGCTGCACATCGCGTTCGCGATCTTCGCGATCGGTCCGCTCACCGCCGCGATCATGGCCGCGCCGCGCGCGATCCGGGCCAAGAACACGGCCGTCCTGCAGACCCTGCAGCGGATGACCAGGATCTACGGCCTCGGATCGCTCGGCGTCCTGGTCTTCGGCATCTGGCTGGCCGTCAGCCTCGGCGTGATCGGCGAATGGTACATGACGGCGTCGATGACGCTCTTCCTCGTCGCCCTCGTCCTGCTGTTCATCGTCGACCGCGACCTTCGCGCCGCTGTCAGGGTCTTCTCCAGCGAGACCCCTGACGACGACGCGAAGGTCGAGAACGGCCGCATCGCCGCGTTCGGCGGTCTGATCGGCCTGATCTACCTCGTGATCCTGTTCCTGATGGTCGTCCCCGGTACCTAGCCGCCCAGCGCCTGGGTCAGGTCGGCCAGCAGGTCGTCGATCGTCTCGATGCCGACCGACAGCCGCACCAGGTCGGAGGGCACCTCCAGCGGGGAGCCCGCCGCCGAGGCGTGCGTCATCCTGCCCGGGTGCTCGATGAGCGACTCGACGCCGCCCAGCGACTCGCCCAGCGTGAACAGCTTGGTCCTGTTGCAGATCTCGACGGCCTCCTGCTCGCCGCCGTCGACCCTGAACGACACCATGCCGCCGAAGCGCTTCATCTGCTTGGCCGCCACCTCGTGCCCGGGGTGCTCGTCAAGGCCCGGGTAGAGCACCTGGGTGACGCGCGGGTGCGCGAGCAGCAGATCGACCACGCGCTCGGCGTTGTCGCAGTGGCGGTCCATCCGCACGCCCAGCGTCTTGAGCCCGCGCAGCGTCAGCCACGCGTCGAACGGCCCCGCGACCCCGCCGATGGCGTTCTGGTGGTAGGCGAGCTCCTCGCCGACCGACTGAGACGCCGCGATCAGCGCGCCGCCTACGACGTCGGAGTGTCCGCCGACGTACTTCGTGGTCGAGTGCACCACCACGTCGGCGCCCAGCGACAGCGGCTGCTGCAGGTACGGCGAGGCGAAGGTGTTGTCCACCACGAGCAGCGCCTCGTTCTCGTGCGCGAGCTGGGCGAGCGCGGCGATGTCGGCGATGCCGAGCAGCGGGTTCGTCGGCGTCTCCACCCAGATGATCCTGGTCTTCTGCGTCATGGCGGCGGCGACGGCGTCGAGGTCGCCCAGCGGAACCGGGTCGTAGTGCAGGTCCCACCGCTGGTGCACCTTGGCGAACAGGCGGTAGGTGCCGCCGTAGGCGTCATTGGGAATGATGACGTGGTCGTTCGGCTTGCACACCGTGCGCAGCAGCGTGTCCTCGGCCGCCAGGCCCGAGGCGAACGCCAGGCCCCTCGCCCCTCCCTCGACCGCCGCCAGCGCCTCCTCCAACGCCGTCCGCGTCGGGTTCGCCGAGCGGCTGTACTCGTATCCGCCCCGCAGGCCGCCCACGCCGTCCTGCTTGTAGGTGGACGTGGCGTAGATCGGCGGCACGACCGCACCGGTCGTCGGGTCGGGCTCCTGGCCAGCATGAATGGCCAGAGTCTCAAATCCGTTGTTCATACCCCCCACGCTAAACCGTGAGGCCCGTGATCCGTCCCCCAACCGATCACGGGCCTCACCGCCGTCACGAGCGGGCCGTCCCCCAACCGCCCACCCGTGACGAGATCAGGGTGTCAAGCCGCCTTGGCCTCGCTGCGCTCTTCGGCGCGCCGCGGCAGCCGTACGACGTCGGCGCCGAGGTGCCGGCCGCTCCCGCCTTCGGCGGGCTCGCCGTTGATCCGGGACAGCAGCACCGGGTCTGCCAGTGCGAGAAGCAGCACGACGACGAGTCCGAGGAACAGCATCACGAATCCGATAACGACCATGTCCTTCATCTCCTTCGACGCTTCAAGCATCGGCGACCGGCGGTGTCATCCACCTCCGCTGAAGGGTTGGTCCGCAGGTGCGGCTCTCGGCCGAATGGTTGATATGGGTGGTCCGACTTCCGGCCTAGGCTCGGTGCCGTGGGGGACAACAAACGTTTCGTCTACTGGATCAGGCGGCTCAGCGAGATCGCGATGATCGGCTGGCTGGGCATGCTGCTGCTGGTGGACCTGGTGGCCTCCTTCAGCGTGGGCGCCCTGCAGCACCTGGTGCCGGTGTGCGGCGCGGTCGGGATCGCCGCCGTGGTGCTGCGCAGGCGCTACAGGATCGAGGGTTTCGTCGTCCTGTTGTCGTGCTCGCTCGCCGTCTCCCTGCTGATCCAGGCGACCGGCTCCGCGGGCTTCCCCGGGATGGCCGAGAGCGGCGCGCTGCTCATCCTCACCATCGGGATCCTTCGGCACGTCGAGCCCGTCCCGACGGCCGCGACGCTGTCGCTGGTCGCGATGGCCGTCCTCATGGCCGAGGGCGGCATGCGCGACTACAAGAACGGCGGGCTCGCCTTCTCGTTCGTGCTGTTCTTCGGCTGGGCGATCGCGGCGGGCGTCGGCGGCTACCTGCGCTTCATGCAGGAGCGCCGCACCGAGGCCATCGACTCGGTACGGCGGGCCGAACGCCTGGAGCTGGCCAGGGAGCTGCACGACCTGGTCGCCCACCACATCACCGGCATCGTCGTCCAGGCCCAGGCCGCCCGCACCGTGGCCGAGATGAAGCCGGAGGCCGTCGTGCCCGCCCTCGACGCCATCGCCAACGCGGGCGCGGACGCGCTCACCTCGATGCGCCGCCTGGTCGGCGTGCTGCGCGCGCAGGACGAGGCGGCCCGCACCCCCGGCACCTCGCTCGCCGACCTGCGCCTGCTGACCGAGCGCTTCTCCTCCAACGGCCCGAACGTCGCCTTCGAGGTCGGACAGGGCATCGACGACTCCACGCTGCCGCCCGAGGTCATGACGACCCTGCACAGGGTGCTGCAGGAGTCGCTCACCAACGTGCGCCGCCACGCGCCCGGCACCGGCTGGGTCGAGGTCGACCTGCGGCGCTACGACAAGGTCGTCGTGCTGCGGGTGCGCAACTACGGCTCGGCCACCGACCCGCGCATCTCACGACTGGGCGGTGGGTTCGGGCTGGTCGGCATGGCCGAGCGGATCGAGGCGCTGGGCGGCAGGCTGATGGCCGGGCCCACCGCGGAAGGCGCGTGGGAGGTGCGTGCGGAGTTCCCGCTGCCCTGAGTCGCGGGCCTCGGCGTAGGCGTGCTCGCCCAGCTCGGCCAGCGCCCTGGCGGCGATCCGCTCGACGTCGCCGCGTTCGGCGGGCGGCAGGGGCGCGCCGACCGACTCCCTGATGGCGGCCGCCGTACCGAGGAACCTGGCCGCGTCCCTGGCGGGCAGCGCCCCCGCCAGCCCCTCCAGCGCGAGCGCGACGGCCCTCGGGTCGCCACTGGCCCGCGCGCAGGCGTAGCCCTCGCGGTGCAGGGCCAGCGCCGCCGCCGTGTCGCCGCGCTGCTCGGCGGCGAAGCCCAGTTCGGCCAGGATCAGCGCGAGCCCCGGCTGCCCGTCCACCTGTCGCAGCCAGGCCAGCCATGGGCGCAGCAGCGTCTCCGCCTCCTCCAGCCGTCCCTGCCGCCGCGCGCTCAGCCCCAGGCCGAGCGCGGCGTGCTCCTCCGCCGACTTGTACGACTGCTCGACCGCCAGCTTCCTGGCCCGCTCGTGGTAGTCGTCGGCCAGCGCGTAGTCGCCTCTCAGCAGCGCGGTCCTGCCCAGCACCGACAGGCGGAAGGCCGATTCGAGCCCCAGTTCCTCGGCCAGTTCCAGCCCCCGTTCGCGCCGCCGTGCCGACTCCGCGTACTCGCCGCGGATCTCGGCCAGCAGGCCGAGCGTCTCCATCGCCTCGCTCTGGCCCCAGCCGTCGCCGACCTCCTGGAAGATCGCGAGACTGCGTTCGCCGTTCGCCTGCATCGCGGTCAGGTCGCCGCGGACGATCGCGAGCTTGGCCCGCACGTCCAGCGCCGCCGCCGTGCCCCAGCGGTCGCCCAGCTCCTCGAAGGCGGCCAGGGCCCGCTCCACCCTGACCTCGTGCGCGGGATGGTCGCCGTAGGCCCACCTCACGTAGCTGAGGAACCAGTCGGCGAACGCCGCCCCCGCCCTGTCCAGCTCCTCGTACGGCACGGTGTCGGCGGTGTCGCCCGTCGACAGCGTCATCCCCGCCTGCCACACCGCGGCCAGCGCCCGCTCGCCGGCCTCACCCCCGCCGGACGACAGCGCCCTGGCGATCGCCCTGCTCGCCTCGCCCCGCCTTCCGCGTAGGAACCAGTACCAGCCCAGCGCGTTGACCAGCCGCAGCGCGTGGCTCTCGCTCTCCAGGGCCAGGCGCAGGTTGGCGCCCTCGGCGTCGAGCCTGCGCAGCCACTCCCCCTGCCCGGACCCGCGCAGCTCGGCCCGTTCGGCCAGCTCGGTGTAGTACGCCGCGTGCCGCTCCCTCAGCTCCAGGGCCTCGCCCGCCTCCGCCAGCCGTTCGAGCCCGTAGGCCCTGACCGTCTCCAGCAGCCGGTAGCGCGGCCCCGGGCTCACCAGCGACCTGTCGACCAGCTGCGCGAGCGTCCCGAGGACGTCCACCCCCGGCTGCGCGCAGACCCGCTCGGCCGCCTCCAGCAGGCACCCGTCCGCGTGGACCGCCAGCCGGCGCAGCACCACCCGCTCGGGCTCCGACAGCAGCTCCCAGCTCCAGTCGATGACCGCCCGCAACGTCTGCTGCCTGCCGGGAGCGCCTCTGCGCCCCGCGCCGAGCACCCTGAACCTGTCGTCCAGCCGCGCGGCCAGCTCACGCACGCCCAGCGCCCGTACTCTCGTCGCCGCCAGCTCCAGCGCCAGCGGAAGCCCGTCGAGCCGCTCGACGATGGTCGCGACCGTCGCCGCGTTGCCGTCGTCCAGCGCGAAGCCGGGGTCGGCGGCCACGGCCCGCGCCGCGAACAGCCGCACCCCCTGCTCGATCTCCAGCGGGGGCACCGGCCACACCCGCTCCCCCTGTACGGCCAGCGGCTCCCTGCTCGTCGCCAGCACCCGCAGCCCTCCCGCGGCCCTCAGCAGCGTCGAGACCAGACCGGCCGTGCTGTCGATCACGTGCTCGCAGTTGTCCATGACGAGCAGCAGCCGCTTGTCCCGCAGCGCCGTGACGAGGCGCTCGACCGGGCCCGCGGACGCCCCGTCGTCGCGGACGCCCAGCGCCTCGATCACCGCCTGGACGGGATCGGTCGTGGCGGCCAGTTCGACCAGCCGCACGTCCTCCAGCCGACCGGCGGTCTCCATCGCGAGCCGTGTCTTGCCCACGCCGCCGGGCCCCGTGAGCGTCACCAGGCGGCCCGCGTCGAGGAGCGCGCGCACCTCGGCGACCGCGTCCTCGCGCCCGATCAGCTCGGTCAGGGGCAGCGGCAGCCGCACCCCCGGCACGCGCGCCGGGTCGAGCGACGGGTCGAGCGACGGGTCCTGGCGCAGGATCGCCTCGTACAGCGCCGCCAGCTCCCTGCCAGGGTCCACGCCCAGCTCGTCGGCCAGCCGCTCGCGCACCTCGGCGTAATTCTCCAGCGCCTCGCTCTGCCGCCCTCCCCTGTAGAGAGCGCGCATGTGCAGCCCGCGCAGCCGCTCCCTCAGCGGGTGCCGCAGGACCAGCGTGCCGAGCTCCACCGGCTCGCCCAGCGCCAGCCGTACCTCGGCCTGGTCTTCGAGCGCCGCCAGGCGTGCCTCCTCCAGCCTCGCGGCCGCCGCCGCCACGAACGGCGCGTCGGCGTGGTCGGCGTAGGCGGAACCCCGCCACAACGCCAGAGCGTCGGCCAGCAGGCCCGCCCTCGCCTCCGGCGTGCCCTCCCGTGCCCGCGCCACCAGAGCGGTGAACTCCTCCGCGTCGACCTCCGCCCCCGCCAGGCGGTACCCGGCGGGCTCGCGCACCACCGTCTCGGGACCGCCGAGCGCGCGGCGCAACTGCGAGACCCTCGCCTGCAGCGTCCCCGCCGGGTTGCTCGACGGGCGCCCGCCCCACAGGTCGTCGATCAGCCTGTCCATGGGCACGGGGCGGCCCTCGTGCACCAGCAGATCGACCAGCAGCGCACGGACCTTGGCCTCGGGCACCCGCACGGGACTCCCGTCGTCCGCCCACACCGCCAGCGGCCCCAGCACTCCGAAACGCATGACCCGTAGCTAACCAGAAGGATTCCCGAAGGGCGGTCGCCGAGTCTGGGCGCATGACAACACATGTGACGGTGATCGGGCTCGGCGCGATGGGCTCGGCGATGGCCGAGACGTTCCTGAAGGCGGGCCACCAGGTGACGGTGTGGAACAGGACGCCGGGCAGGGCGGGCGCGCTCGTGGCACTGGGCGCGCGCGAGGCGGCCTCCCCCGCCGAGGCGGGCGAGCTGGTGGTGGTCAGCCAGGTCGACTACCAGGCCATGTACGACAGCTTCTCCGGCGTCGACCTGACGGGGAAGGTGCTGGTCAACCTCAGCTCCGACTCCCCGTCGAAGCTACGCGAGGCCGCCGAGTGGGTGTCGGCCAGGGGCGGTGTGCTCATCACGGGCGGCATCATGACCCCGCCGCCGGGGATCGGCCAGCCCGGCGCGTACACGTTCTACAGCGGGCCGTCCGACGTGCTCTCCCGGCACGAGGAGACGCTGAAGGCGCTGACCGATGTGACCTACGTCGGGGCCGACCCCGGGCTGGCGATGCTGTTCTACCAGTCGCAGCTGCTCATGTTCTGGTCGGGGCTGACCTCGTTCATGTACGCGAGCGCGCTGGCGGAGAGCGCGGGGCTGCCGGTGTCGACGATGCTGCCGTACGCGCAGGAGACGTTCGGCGGGCTGGCGGGCGAGGGGCCGATGGGGTTCCTGAAGATCCTGGCGGCGGAGTTCGAGGCGCGGGCGTATCCGGGCGAGCTGAACAACCTGCACATGCAGGCCGTCGGGATGGAGCACGTGGTGCACACGTTCGAGGACGCGGGGCTGGACCCGACGGTGCCGGTCGCGCTGAAGGAGCTGTTCGCCCGCGCGGTCGCCGAAGGCCACGGAGCGGAGGGGCTCGGGTCGGTCATCGAGTCCGTCAAGAAGCCGTAGCCCCGAACCGGGCGGGCGGTCCTTTCACGAGGTCATGAAGACCTCGGCAGGACCGCCCGCACGGCCGCGTCACGCGGCAACACCCCGGCTCCACGACCGTCGCCACGGCCGGGTCGGGTGCGACCCGGCCGGAAGGCCCCGGCTCAGCTCAGGGTCAGTGGTTGGCGAGGAAGGCCAGCAGGTCCTGGCGGGTGAGGAGCCCGACGGGCTTGCCGTCGTCCAGCACCACCGCCGCGTCCGCCTTCTCCAGCGCCTCGACCGCCCGCGACACCGGCTCGCCCGCGCCGATCATCGGCAGCGGCTGCGACATGTGGTCCGCGATCGGGTCGTCGGAGCTGAGCTTGCCCCGGTACAGCGCCTCCAGCAGGTCGCGCTCCACGATCGAGCCGACCACCTCGGCCGCCATCACCGGCGGCTCCTCCTTCATGACGGGAAGCTGCGACACCGAGTACTCACGCATGATCGAGATCGCGGTGCCCACCGACTCGTGCGGGTGCGCGTGCACGAACTCCGGCATCGTCCCGCCCTTGCGCGACAGCACGTCGCGCACGAGCCCGTCGTCCGAGGCCGTGGTCAGGAACCCGTAGTCCGCCATCCAGTCGTCGTTGAAGATCTTGGACAGGTAGCCGCGGCCGCCGTCGGGCAGCAGCACGACCACGACGTCGTCGGGACCGGCCTGCGCCGCCACCTCGAGCGCGGCGACCACGGCCATGCCGCAGGAGCCGCCGACGAGCAGGCCCTCCTCGCGGGCCAGGCGCCGCGTCATGTTGAAGGAGTCCTTGTCGGACACCGCGATGATCGAGTCGCAGATCGTCGTGTCGTAGGTCGCGGGCCAGATGTCCTCGCCGACCCCTTCGACGAGGTACGGGCGTCCCGTGCCGCCCGAGTAGACCGAGCCCTCGGGGTCCGCGCCGATGATCTTCACCCGGCCGCCGGAGACCTCCTTGAGGTAGCGCCCCGTGCCGCTGATGGTGCCGCCGGTGCCGACGCCCGCCACGAAGTGCGTGATCCTGCCCTCGGTCTGCTCCCACAGCTCAGGGCCGGTGGAGTGGTAGTGCGACTCGGGGTTCTGGACGTTGGAGTACTGGTCGGGCTTCCACGCGTTCGGGATCTCCCGCGCCAGCCTGTCCGACACCGAGTAGTAGGACTCCGGGTGGTCGGGCGAGACGGCCGTCGGGCACACCACGACGTCGGCCCCGTAGGCGCGCAGCACGGAGATCTTGTCCTGGGCGACCTTGTCGGGCACGACGAAGACGCACTTGTAGCCCTTCTTCTGGGCCACGATGGCCAGGCCGACGCCGGTGTTGCCCGAGGTCGGCTCGACGATCGTGCCGCCCGGCCGCAGTGCGCCCGACGCCTCGGCGGTCTCGATCATGCGAACCGCGATGCGGTCCTTCACCGAGCCGCCGGGGTTGAAGTACTCGACCTTGGCGAGCACCTGTGCGGGCAGGCCGGCGGAGACCTTGTGCAGCCTGACGAGCGGAGTGTTCCCCATGAGCTCGATCAGGGAATCGTAAACGCGCACTGAGGTGTTCACCTTCTTTGCCGAAGCTTGATCAGCTTGTGGATGGCCGCGGCTCCCAGGGGGTGGTGGAGCCTCGGTTAGGTTTCAGACCGATGAGGATCACGCAGGAAGTCCGCCCGAGCGGCCCCACCGGCGCGTTTCTCAAGGACAACGCTACCGTCGCGACAGGTGGAGAGGGGCCGCTGAGGTGATCTGGACTCCCGGGGTGGCGCGCGCCGCCCGCAGGATCGCGGCGGCGGCGGCGCTCGGCGGCGGCGGTCTGACCGCGCTGGGCGCGACGGCGTACGGTCTGCTCATCGCCGAGAGCCTGGTCGCCAGGAAGGTGATCGGCCGCCCGCACGGCATGGACGGCCCCGTGTCCGACGGCCGCTACGGTGACTTCCCCGGCGAGCCCATCAGGCTCGCGATGCTGGGCGACTCGACCTCCGTCGGCCTGGGCATGGCCGACCACGAGCACACCCCCGGCGTACGGCTGGCCCGCGGCCTGGCGGCGGTCGCCGAGCGCCCCGTGACGCTGACCGTCGTCGGGCAGTCGGGCGCGCCGTCGGCCGAGCTCGGCGACCAGGTCGACAGGGCCCTCAGGACCCGGCCCGAGGTGGCGGTCATCTTCATCGGCGCCAACGACGTGACCACGCAGACGCCACCGGCGACGGCCGTACGGCATCTGGCCAAGGCGGTGCGGCGGCTGCGGGAGGCGGAGGCGGAGGTCGTGGTGGGCACCTGTCCCGACCTGGGCACGGTGCGGCCGATCGGGCAGCCGCTGCGGTGGGTGACGCGGCGGTGGAGCCGCCAGCTCGCCGCGGCTCAGACGGTGGCGGTGGTGGAGGCGGGCGGCAGGACCGTGGCCTTCGCCGACATTCTGGGGCCGGAATTCGCTACAAACCCGACAGAAATGTTCGGACCCGATCGTTTCCATCCATCTGACCGAGGTTACGCACAGGCCGCTTACGCGGTGCTACCTTCTGTATGCGCTGCGTTGGGGTTGTGGCCTGAGCCACGGCCCGGACGTGGTGAAGGACTGCAACCGATCTACCTTGCGGCGGCGACGGCCGCGGAGGAGTCAGGCACCGAGGTCACCGCGACCAGGGTCGCCGGGCGGGCGACGGGTCCCCACGGGAGATGGGTGACGCTCTTCCGCCGGCGACCTGAAGACACCCTCCCTGGTTGAGCCGCCACTCCTCGCCCCCATTGGAGTGGAATAACGGTGCTCCGGCCTCTAGCGAAACCGGCCCTCGCCCTCGCCGGAACCCTGGCGCTGGCTGCCTGCTCGGGCAGCGACGCCGCCACGGCGGACTTCCCGACATGGCACAACTCCGACATCAACGTGGTCAGCCGCATGGTCACCGCCGCGGGCGTGGCCACCACCACCTCCATGAAGCCCGACGGCACGCTGGAGACGATCGCGCTCGACCTGGCAAGCGGCAGGAAGCTCTGGTCCCAGCCCGCCACGATGGAGGGCAGGCTGCCGGGCATGGGCGTGCCGCCGCCCGCGATCGTCGACGGCACCGTCGTCTCGCTCGACCCCCGCAAGCAACGGGGCAGGTGGAACGCCGACCTCGTCGCCCGTGACTCTCGCACGGGCAGGCAGAAGTGGGTCAGGCCCGTCCATTCGACGTTCGGCCCGCAGCGCTGCGGCTCCTACGTGTGCGTGTCCGAGCACACCGCTCTGGCGGCGGCCAGGGTCGTCGTGCTCGACCCTGCCACGGGCAAGGTGAAGTGGAAGCTGCCCGGCGTGGCCGAGGTGGAGTGGTCCGACGCCGACAGGGTGCTGCTCCTGCGCCTGGCCACCAACCCGATGATCGAGTCCTACGAGCTCAAGAGCGGCAGGCTGCAATGGCAGCAGCCGATCGAGCAGGCACTCGGCCCCGGCATCGACATGTCAGGCGGCTGGGCCTTCGGGGCGACGGGCGAGAACCTCGTCGGCTACGTCGCGCCGTACACCAGCCCGCGCACGAAGAAGCTCTCGACCTTCGGCCTGTTCTCGCTCAAGATCGTCGATGGCACGATCAACTGGATGCGCCCTTCGGTCGTGCGCGTCTACCCCAGCGGCAGCCCCGGCGTGGCGCCGGTGGTCCGTCCGGTCGACCAGCAGGGCCAGTACGGCGGGTTCGCCAGGCTCGACTCCGACACCGGTCGCGTCATGGGGCAGATCACCGCCGCCCAGGTGCCCGGCTCGGGCTGGTGGCTGGCCTTCCCCGGGCAGATGGAGCGGCTCGGGTTCCTCAAGCACAACAGCAGCGGCACCGCCTTCGACCTGGCCAGCGGCAAGTCGGTGCCGGTGAAGGAGCAGCACGGCTGGTCCTTCTGCGTCACCGATCCCAAGCCGCTGCCGTTGAAGGGGCAGGCGCCGGGCTTCTACTCGATCGCCTCGCTCTGCGAGTTCGACCTGTCGAACGGCAAGCGGGTGGCGGCGGAGAACGCGCCGCCCTCCTGGTTCACCGGCAGCCACGACGGCTGGCGACTCTGGCGCGACGAGAAGGGCGGCATCCACGGCATCAAGGACGGCACCGCCAGCGCGCCCGGCATGTACGGATGAGCGGAGGCCGGGCGGCCGAGGCGGCCTGGCCTTCTCCTTTCCGAAACAACATTCTGTTTTCCGGGCCCCAGATCGTTGTATCCGGGCTACCGAGGGGTAACCTCGCGGTTGGAGTGCTGACACGAACCCAGGAGAGCCCCATGCCCGAGGCAGTCATCGTCGCCACCGCGCGCTCGCCGATCGGCCGAGCCTTCAAGGGGTCGTTGAAGGACATCCGTCCCGACGACCTGACCGTCCAGATGATCCAGGCCGCGCTCGCCAAGGTGCCGCAGCTCGACCCGAAGACGATCGACGACATCATGCTCGGCTGTGGCCTGCCCGGCGGTGAGCAGGGCTTCAACATGGCCCGTGTGGTGTCGGTGATGATGGGCCTGGACAACGTCCCCGGCACCACGATCACCCGCTACTGCTCATCGTCGCTGCAGACCACCCGGATGGCCTTCCACGCCATCAAGGCCGGCGAGGGCGACGTCTTCGTGTCGGCGGGCGTGGAGACCGTCTCCCGCTTCGTGAAGGGCAACTCCGACGCCGCGGCCTGGCCCGAGGACAGCGCGCTGCCCAAGCCGCGCTTCGAGAACCCCGTCTTCGACGGCGCCCGCGCCAGGAGCGTCACCTTCGCGCAGGGCGGCCAGACCTGGCGCGACCCGCGCGAGGACGGCACCGTGCCCGACATCTACATCGCGATGGGCCAGACCGCGGAGAACCTCGCCCAGCTCAAGGGCATCTCCAGGACCGAGCAGGACGAGTTCGGCGTCCGCTCGCAGAACCTCGCCGAGAAGGCGCTCGCCGACGGCTTCTGGCAGAAGGACATCACGCCCGTCACGCTCCCCGACGGCACGGTCGTCAGCAAGGACGACGGCCCGCGCGCCGGCACGACCTACGAGGCCGTCTCGCAGCTCAAGCCGGTCTTCCGCCCTGACGGCACGGTCACGGCCGGCAACTGCTGCCCGCTGAACGACGGCGCGGCAGCGGTGATCGTCATGAGCGACACCAAGGCGGCCGAGCTGGGCATCACGCCGCTGGCCCGCATCGTCTCCACGGGCGTGACCGGCCTCTCGCCCGAGATCATGGGCCTGGGCCCGGTCGAGGCCTCCAAGCAGGCGCTGGCCCGGGCCGGGATGTCGATCTCCGACATCGACCTGGTCGAGATCAACGAGGCGTTCGCCGCCCAGGTGATCCCGTCGTACCAGGACCTCGGCATCGACATCGACCGGCTGAACGTCAACGGCGGCGCGATCGCGGTCGGCCACCCGTTCGGCATGACGGGCGCGCGCATCACCTCCACGCTGATCAACAGCCTCCAGCACCACGACAAGACCATGGGTCTCGAGACCATGTGCGTGGGCGGCGGCCAGGGCATGGCGCTCGTGCTCGAGCGCCTCTCCTGACCGACCCGGTACGGCAGGCCCGGCCACGCGCCACCGAGCGCGTGGCCGGGCTTCCCGCGGCGCCGGTATGGCCGGACGATCTCCCCGGAATCGGCGTGCCGTATTGGAAGCTTCGCCATAATCCGAGCGATGAAGATCGCAAACCGGGCCATGGCCGCGGTGAGCTGCCTGTCCCTTCTCGCGGCCTGCTCGGGCCTCACGGCCTGTTCGGGCGGGGGCGGGGGCGCGGGCGCGCGCGGGAGCACGGCGCCGGCGGCGAGGCCCGATGGCGGCGCGACCCGGCACCAGGCAGGCCCGACGGCGAGCCCCACGCCGAGCGCGGTCCCCGTCTCCAGACGGTGGAGGGACGTCGGGAGGCTCCCGCTCGCCGATTCCTCGGGGCTCATGGACGTGGTGGCGACAGGACCGCGGCAGGCCTGGGCGCTGGGGTTCGAGAACGGCGCGGAGGATGACGGCGGCTACGCCACCGTCGCCCGATGGAACGGCGCGAAATGGTCGAAACTGCCGATCCCCCGGTATCTCGGCTACGACGGCTTCGACGCCACGGGCCCGAACGACCTCTGGATCGCAGGCGGCGACACGGTCGCGCGCTGGGACGGCCGCCGCTGGACGGAGAAGCGGCCGTTCGGGATCTCCGAGGACAAGCGCTTTCACGACGTCGCCTCCGACGGCGACAGGGCGGTGCTGATCGGCTCGGACGGGCCGCGCTCGTTCATCGTCACCAGCGGGCGAGGCGGCTACGAACTCGTGACCGGCGACGGCGAGAGCATGCTCAACGCCGTCACGTCCCGGGCAGGACACACCTGGATCGTCGGTGCGAAGCCCCGCGCGAACTGCGACGGCGTCACCCCGGACATCGTGCACAGCAGGAAGGCCGACGGCTCGGGCTGGGACCACCTACGGGTTCCCGACATCCGCGGGGGCACGCTGACCTCGGTCGTGCAGATCAGCCCCACAGACGTGTGGGCCGTGGGGAAGATCGTCAACAGCCGTCAGGTCGATCCGCTTCCCGACAGGTCATGTCCCGCAGCGGTCTACGACGCGCCTGAGGGGGCCGAGTCCCGCGCCACTCCTCTGGCCCTGCACTGGGACGGACGCTCGTGGAAGCGCGAGGAACTGCCGCTCTTGACCGCCGAACCGACCGGCGTCACCGCCTTCGGCCCCGACGACGTGTGGGTCGCGGCAGCCGACCCCGACCGCCCGGCCGACCCGCTGTTCCTGCACTTCGACGGCAGGACGTGGACCGCGGAGCGCGGTGCGGGCGGCAGGATCGAGGCTGTCGCGGCGATCCCCGGCACGAAGGACCTGTGGGCGGTGGGCTGGCCGGGCGACTACGAGGACCACGGCTCGGCGGTCGTCCTCAGGCGTGATGGTCGGGCCCGGCCCGGTCGAGCGCGATCCTGAGCACGACGCGCCGCTCGCGCTCCATGGCCGCGCGGTAGTCCGCCCAGTCGGGATGCTCCCCTGAGATCGCCCGGTAGTAGGCGATCAGGTGGTCCATGGCCTCGGGCAGCGAGACGACCTCGGCCGTGCCCTCGACCTGGATCCACTCGCCGAAGAAGCCGTCGGTGAACGCGCAGACCGCGACCCGCGGGTCCCTGCGCACGTTGCGCGTCTTGGCCGCGCCCTCGCGGGTGCTGACGACCGCGTAGCCGTCCTCGTCGACGCCGACCAGCACCGGCGACATCTGGGGCCGCCCGTCGGCGTGGTGGGTGAGCAGGACGGCGTGATGGTTGCGCGCCAGGTATGCGCGCGCCTTGTCGAGATCCATTCCTCAATGATGCGCGCCCGAGCCGTATCCACGGCACGGGCGCGACGGTCCTTGAGGGGTTTAGATGAACCCCATCCTGTTACGGCGGTGCCGCTCGTGCTCCAGGACGATGGCGGCGGCGTAGCCGTGAGTGAGTCCGTGCTCCTCGGCGAGCCAGTGGGCCCGTTCGTCGCATCTGAGGAACGATGGACCGTTGTCTATGGCTTGGAACCACTCTGGGAGTTCGCGTCCCGTAATGGCAGGGACCCTTGCGATCAGCTTTGTCTGCATCTCCGGTGAGTGGTTCAAGGACATGGGCACCTCCACGGATTAAGGTCCTTTGCTTGACACTGCAACACCTCACCCCGAATGGCAACCCCTGGGCGGCCAGCGTTTTGTCACGCCGGGTAGATCACTGGTGGCGCAAAGAAAAGACCCCGCTGGTGGACCAGCGGGGTCTTTCGGGTTAGCGATCAGTCATCGCCCGAGAAATAGCTGATGAAGCGCAGCACCTCGAGGTAGATCCAGACCAGGCTCAGCGTGAGCCCGAACGCGCACTGCCACGCGAACTTCTCCGGAGCACCCGCCTTCACCCCGCGCTCGATCTCGTCGAAGTCGAGCAGCAGGAAGAACGTGCCGAGCAGGATCATCGCGGCGCTGAAGATCCAGCCGAGGGGGCTGTCGGTCCGCAGGCCGAGGCCTCCGTCGACGAAGAAGCCCGCGATGAGGTTGACCAGGACCAGCGCCAGCGCGCCGATCGCGGCGGCCACCACGAACTTGGTGAACTTCGGCGTGACCCTGACGATCCGCAGCGAGTAGACGGTCAGCACGGCCGCGAAGGCCAGCGCGGTGCCGATCACCGCCTGAAGCACGATGCCGTTGAAGAACGACTCGTACATGCGGCTCAACGCGCCCACGAAGACGCCGTAGAACAGGGCGTAGCCGAGGATGAGCGGCGGACTGGTGCTCTGCTTGAACGACGCGATCAGGCCGAGGACGACGCCGATGAGGGCCGAGACGACCGCGACGCCCATGCCCACCTCGAAGTACCACGAGGCGGCGCCGGCGACGACGAGCGTGCCGAGGGTCATGAACCCGCGGACCACGACGTCGTCGATGGTCATCGTCCTGGTGGCCGGCGCGGTGGGTGGTGCGTAGGCCGGGTTGTCGTACATCCCCTGCAGGTGCTCGGGGCTGGGGGTCCACCCTTGCTGCTGCTGGTGGGTGTATGGCGACCGGCTGAATACTGGGTTCTTACTCTCCATCGCTGCCTCCACGCTGCGACCAATGTGATCAGGGTATGGGACCGGCAGTCACACGGGCCGAGTCACGCCGGGATCTATGTACATTCGAGACTTCCGCAGAGATGCCAACGAACGAGATCCCCTGTCGGTTCCCGAGGTCGTTCACCGAGCTCGCGGCCCTGCACGGGCCGGCGGTCAGGGACCCGGTGATCCTTCACGACTCCCCCGACCTCCGGATCCGCCCGCGCCCTCATCCGGTCGCGGCCAGGGTGTGGGCAGGCCGAGGCCAGGCGAGGCGATGGCGCGCGAGGTTTCGTCGCCTCCTTCCTCGCCGGACGGGGCGCGGCGGCCGTGGTGCCGCCCACCGACGTCTACGGGGAGACCGCCACGGCCTGAGCGAGTGGCTGGGCGAGCATCCCGCGTGACCGCGACGCCGACCCTGACCGGTTCGGACCCGGGCACCGGTGTTCGAGTGATCGAGGTCGAGCCGCGGGGCGCTCCACCGAGCACGAAAGAAGTCCGAAATTACCTAATTGCCCGATTTGTCCTTTTCGAAGGAGTGGAGAGTGTTTCACTTCACGTTCCCGGCCCGTCACCTTGGCCAAGCGCGGCGCCATGGCACGGACGTTCACGCCGCTTTAACTGGGTCAGAAAACCGTTTTCGGGACGCCCGGATAAAGGCGCGGGAGCAACCAGAACAAAGACCTGTTGTCAAGCGCTTTGCCCGACTCCCCAGGGGCTGCCGCACCCCGCGAACACGCAGCGTGGCAACCCCCTGACTGCAGGTCCGGACGTCAAGGAGAAACGCCAGGTCAGAGCCATAAAATAGATATAAATAAGCGGTGCCCCCGGCGGGATTCGAACCCGCACGTCAACCCTTTTAAGGGGTTTGCCTCTGCCATTGGGCCACGGGGGCGCCGCAATCATACGAAACGGACCATGCTCACGAGGAGCACAACTTTGTATCAGGCGTAACAAGAGTGAGATCTGTGGTGAAGTGCTCGCGCTCCGGACACTCTGTCCAGGAAGAGCACACCGTCCAGATGATCCAGTTGATGCTGGATGCATCGGGCTTCGAAGGCATCGGCCTCGATCGTGATGGATTCGCCCGTCCTGGGCAGCTCGCCGTACACGGTGATCCTGGTGGCCCTGGGCACCTCGCCCAGGAGGCCGGGCACCGAGAAGCAGCCCTCCCTGCCCTGACGCCAGTCGGAGGCCTCCGCCAGGCGTGGATTGACCAGCGTCAGCGCGCCCGCGCTCGACCTGCTTCTCGGGTGCAGGCTCGCGTTCACGGCGATGAGCCGCCAGCTCAGCCCGATCTGGGGCGCGGACAGCCCCGAGGGCTTGCCGATCTCGCGCAGGGTCGTCAACAGGTCGGCGGCGGCCGAGACGACGAAGGGGTCGGTCGGGTCCACGACCTCGGCGGCCGTGGACAGCACGGGATGGGGGGCGCGGAGGACCGCCCGCGGGACTCCGCTCACAGCAGGTCCGGTTCACCGGGACGGAAGGTGATCTCCGAGCCGAGGTCGGCGCCGACGGCGGCGAGCTCGCGCATGAGATCGGCCACGTCGACCGAGGCCGGCAGGTCGACGTCGGCGATGAGCACGTACAGGCGGCCGCTCAGCCTGGTGCTCATCCCGGTGATGTTGCCGCCGACCGAGGCCAGCACACCGGCGACGGCGGAGATGATGCCCGGCTTGTCCGGGCCGTGCAGGGTGAGCACGTAGCCGAGCCCGGTGCCGGGACAGCTGAAGTGGCGGCGCGCGTCGACGGCCGCCGCGCTGACCACGACGTCGGGGACGCACACCTTCTCACGCAGCTGCTCGGCCGACAGCTCGCCCGCGACGAGAAGCATCATCGCGACGTGCCCGCCGAGCAGCGTCATGGTCGAGTCCTGGATGTTGACGCCGCAGTCGGCGAGCGAACCTGTCACCTCGGCTATCACGCCAGGCCGGTCGACGCCGAGCACGGTCACCGCAGAGAGCCCCACCCCTGGATCTCCCCCTTCTCATCGTGCGGGAAGGAGGGTTCCGAAGCGCTAGCGACGGCGATTGCTCGCGACCGCCGCCCTGAACCCGTCGCGCGGGTGTTCCATCTCGCCGAGAGACACGGTCTCCCGCTTGAAGAACAGCGCCAGGGTCCAGTCCGCGACGACGCGGACCTTGCGGTTCAGCGTCGGCACCCGGGACAGATGGTAGGTGCGGTGCATGAACCATGCAGCCAATCCGCGAAGCTTGATGCCGTAGACGTTCGCCACGCCCTGGTGGAGCCCCAGCCCGGCGACCGATCCGACATACTTGTGGCGGTATTCGACCAGCTGCTGTCCTCGGAGCGAGCGGACGATGTTGTCGGCCAGCACCTTGGCCTGCCGTACGGCGTGCTGGGCGTTGGGCGCGCAGTACTGACCCGGGTTGGTGACGTCGGGCACGCCCGCGGCGTCACCGGCGGCGAAGGCGTCCTTCGTTCCCGCGACGGTCAGCTTGGTGGTGGTCTTGATCCGGCCGCGCTCGTCGATCGGCAGGTCGCCCTCGGTCACGACAGGGCTGGGCTTGACGCCCGCGGTCCAGACGAGGGTCTCGGCGTCGAACTCGGTGCCGTCCGACAGCACCACGTGGCCGCCGGTGGCCGATTCCAGGCGCGTCTCCAGCTTCACCTCGATGCCGCGCTCGCGCAGCTGCTCCAGCGTCCACTTGCCCATCTCGGGGCCGACCTCGGGCAGCACCCTGTTGGTCGCCTCGACGAGCACCCAGCGCACGTCCGCCGGGGTGATGTTGCGGTAGTAGCGCGTGGAGTCCTTGGCCATGTCCTCGAGCTCGGCCAGCGCCTCGACGCCCGCGAACCCGGCGCCGACGACCACGAAGGTGAGCGCCCGCCTGCGGACCTCGGCGTCCTCGGTCGACTCGGCCACGTCGAGCTGGTGCAGGACCCTGTTGCGCAGGGCGATGGCCTCGCCGACGGTCTTGAATCCGATGCCGATGTCGGTGAGCCCCGGGATGGGGAGGGTCCTCGAGATCGAACCCGCGGCCATCACCAGCATGTCGTAGGGGATGTCCCTCGGCTCGCCCTCGGCGGGCGCGAAGGTGACCAGCTTGCCGGCGTGGTTGACCTTGGTGACCACGCCGTTGAGGATCTCGACCTTCGGCAGCACGCGTCGCAGCGGGGCCACGACGTGCCGCGGCGACAGGTTGCCCGCGGCGGCCTCCGGCAGGAAGGGCTGGTAGGTCATGTAGGAGTTGGGGTCGACGACGGTGATGTGCACGCTGCCGTCGCGCAGCTCCTTACCGAGCTTGCGCTGCAGCCGCAGGGCGGTGTACATGCCGACGTATCCTCCGCCGACGATCACGATGTGCTTGTTCACCTGAGGTCCCATCCTCGAGCACGCTTGTGAAATCTTTCACAAGCATATCTGTGCAACCTCGCTGGAGGCCATGGCATTCCCAGTGAGTCTCCCCACACTTCGAGAGGGAAATCTAGGCTTGCGTTTTCCCCGCTCTTGCGGATGCCCTGGCGAAGATGCCGTCGAGCATGGCCGCGGTGACCCTGCCGGTGAAGGTGTTCTGCTGGCTGGGGTGGTAGCAGCCGAGCAGCGTCACCTCGGCGCCGCCGTACGACAGGGGGACCTCGACGCCGTGGCCGAACGGCGGCCTGGTGCGCGGCACGCTGTACCCGGTCTCCTTCAGTGCGGGCCAGACGGCCTGCCACGCGTAGCCGCCGAGCGCCACCACCACGCGCACGCTGTCGGCGGTCAGCGCCAGCTCGCGCTGGAGCCACGGGTAGCAGGCGGCCCTCTCCTCGGGCAGCGGCTTGTTGGCCGGCGGCGCGCAGCGCACGGCCGCCACCATGCGCGTGTCGATGAGCCGCTGCCCGTCGCCCGCCCTCACGCTGGTCTCCTGTACGGCCAGCCCCGTGCGGTACAGCGAGGCGAACAGCCAGTCCCCGCTACGGTCGCCGGTGAAGATGCGCCCCGTCCTGTTGCCGCCGTGCGCGGCGGGCGCGAGCCCCACGAGCAGGATGCGCGGCTTCTCCTCGCCCCAGCCCGCGACGGGCCGCCCCCAGTAGGTCTCCTCGGCGAAGGCCCGCCGCCTGACGTCCGCGACCTCCTCCCGCCACTCCACAAGCCGGGGACAGGCCCTGCAGACCGACACCCTGGCCGTCAGCTCGGCGAGGGTACGGCCGGCGGCCGCCAGCTCCCGCACCTCCTCCGGCGAGTGCGCCACGGGGGTGTCAGGAGCCGCGGGATCATCAGGCCAGCCGGCGCCGGGAGGTACGAAGCTCATGGCACCGATAGTGCCCGATCAGCGATAGCGCACGGTCGCGGGGCCGTCGGTGACGCGGATGCCGGTGACGAGTCTCCAGCGGACAACGGGGCCGTCCGGCGGGCCTGAGCAGCCGGTTACTCCGATTCCTTCGTGGGAGAGGGACTCGGCACGAGGGACGCCATGGGCACGGCCGAGGGGGAAGGCGCGGCACAGGCCGTAGGAGACCTGGTGGGTGTGGGCGCCTGCATGGTGCCGTTCTCGTCCATGCCCCCGTTGTCCTCGACCAGAGGCAGCGGGTAGCGGTTGAGCACGGGCTCGCCACAGGCGCGGTCCACGATGTAGCCGGAGTCGGCGAAGTTCGTGGTGACCGGCCTGCCGTCCTGGTCGTAGAGGTAGACGTCGCTCAGCGGAGTCCCGTCCTTGGAGTACGGCCTGATGTTGACGACGTCGCCGAACGAGGAGACGGTGTTCATCATCACCGGCTCCTCGTAGGCGATCGGCGGCTCGTCGCTCCTCGACCTCAACGCCTCCGCGGCGGCGAAACCGACGAGCAGGGCGAGCACGCCGAGGCCGGAGGCGAGCGCCGAGGCGATCGTCATCCATCGGCCCCTGTTCGCCCTGCCGAGCGCGTACGACAACCAGATGGCGAAAGCGACCAGGGCGAATTCGCCCAACGCGTTGGGCACCAGCTGCGGCCTGTCCACTACCGAGATCAGCAGCATGGCCAGGACGTAGCCGCGCAGTACCCACCACCCTGGCCGCAGCTCGGGAAACAGGCCCGTCAGGCGGGCCATAACCGGATGTCCAGCCAGAGAGGCTCCCGTCGCCCTCAGGTTGAACCTCCTGCGCCGCTCGCCCGTCCGGCCACCGTAGGCGGCGGCCAGCTCGGCCGCGTACGCCTCGGGCGGCCCCAGGCGCACCTCCAGCGGAACCTCCGATTCCGACGCCACCTCCGCCAGATGGTCGTCGAGATCCTCCAGCAGCTCCTCGCTGTTGGGGTGGCCGGCGAGAGCCTCTCGTACGGCCTGCGCGTACTGTTCGGGTGTCATCAGTGGTGCCTCTCCTTGAGCAGGTCGGCCATGGTGGCGGCGAAGGAGGTCCAGGTCGTGGCCGAGGCGGCGAGCTGGGCCCTGCCGACGTCGTTCAGGCCGTAGTACTTGCGATGCGGCCCCTCGTCGGAGGCCACCACGTACGAGGTCAGCGCGCCCGATTTGAACAGGCGGCGCAGCGTGCCGTAGACGGACGCGTCGCCCACGTCCTCCAGCCCTGCTTCTCTCAGCCGCCTGACGACGTCGTAGCCATAGCTGTCGCGTTCGTCGAGGACCGCCAAGACGGCGAGGTCGAGCACGCCCTTGAGGAGCTGGCTGCTATCCACGCGATGCACACTACTGTGCAATGCGCAGTAGTGGCAACAGAAAAACCGGGCGGCGCCGGCGAAGGCACCGCCCGGTCTCAGTTCAACCGATCAGGCACCCGCAGGGGCCTTCTCGTCCTTCTTCTAGCTGGCAGCCGGAGCCGGGCAGGTGGCGTTGTAAACCGCGGAAGCGGACCCACCGTTCGGGCTGTCGATCACGAGCTCGATGGAGCCAGAGGTGACGGAGGCGCCGTGCGTGCCACCGATACCCCAGGTGACGTCGAGGCTACCGTTCACCTGACGCTCGAGCTGCGGACCGTCCTGCTTGCCGTTGACCACCCAGTGGTACTTCACCGTGGTCGGACCGGTGCTGTTGAGGGTCGCCTTGAAGTCCACACCGGGACCCCGCTTGTCGGCGCACATCTCGTTGCGCTGACCGACGACCGACAGACCGGACACGGTCACCTTCGGCTCGGGCTTCTGGCAAGCCGCGTACGACTGGGAAGCCGAGTCGCGGTTGTTCGGGCCCGAGATGGAGATCGACACGGTGCCGCCCTTGGTGGCCTCACCGCTCAGCGCCTGCTCCGACAGCGAGACCGACTTGCTGCCGGCGTCACCGAAGTAGGTGTCACCGGTCGCGACGGCCTTGCCGTTCACCGACCACACGTACTCGACGCGGCCGCGGCCGGTCGAGGAGATGGTGGCGTTGGCGCCGACGGCGCAGGTGTTGTGGTTGGTGCCGGTGGTGGGAGTGGACACCGAGACCTTGGTCTCGTGGTGGCCGCCGTCACCCTTGCACCAGACCTTGTAGCCGACGCGGTTGGACTCGGTCGCGCCACGGCCGAGGGTCTCGAGGACCGCCCAGCCACGGTGGCTGGAACGCGGGGAGAAGCCGAAGCCGACCTTCCGCGAGTTCCAGACCTTGACCTTGCCCCCGTCGACGACGTCACCGTTGAGGATCCAGCGGTAGTGCACCCAACGCGGGCTGTCCACGCTGATCACACCGGTGAAGTCGATCTTGTCGCCGGGAGTACACGGACCGACGTACGTGCTCGGGGACGCCCACGCGCGGGCGGTCACGTCGTCGTAGTCGGCCTCGTGCAGGCCATCGCCGTCGTTGTTGTCACCACACGTGACCGAGAAGTAGACCTTCTTCGACTTCACGTGCTTCGGGCCGAGGACCTCGACGGCCTCCCAACCCTTGACGTTGTCCGTGAACTTGATGGCCTGGGACACGTTGATCGTCTTGACCCCGTTGCCCGCGACCTTCTTGGTCTGGACCTTGCCCTTGGACCCATTGCCATGCAGCCAACGCCACGCGACCGTGGTCTTGCCCTTGAGCTTGACCTTGATCTGCGAGGAGAACTTGACGGTCACCGGGCACGAGCCCTCGTAGTCGCGGACGGACGCCTTGGGCGTCGCGACCGAAACCGCGAGGGGCTTGGCCTTGGTGGCGGAGGCGGCAGTGGAGAGCGTGCCCGCCTTGGCCGTGGTCGCCGCCTGTGCGGGGGCGGCGGCCAACCCCGCGACCATGGCGGCCAGCATCGCAGTCGTGGCGCCGAAGGCGGCCACTCTGCGAGCCAGTCCTGAGGACTTCATCTGAGAGTGCTCCATTCCGTGAGGGAAAAGGTGCGCTCGGGAACGGTCGCCACGCCGGCACACCCCGTGCCGAACCATATGGCAAAGCCCCCGTAAAGCTCCTTTACCTAATCACAGAACAGAATGCACTCTCAACACGCCCCAAAGGGCGAGAATGTCCGAAATCCCGGAAATTTCAGGCGATGGACCAGGCGATTCCGTCCAGAATGTCGTGTTCGCTGACAACGACCTGCGAAAACGCGAAACGGCGCACGATGCGGTCCAGAATCAGGGCACCCGTCCCAATCACGTCCACTCGCCCCGGGTGCATGACGGGAATCGCGGCTCGCTCACCATGCGTCATGGCGAGCAGTCGGCGCGTCACTTCATGAACCTGTTCGGCGTGGAGAATGGTGTGATGAATCCGCTCCGGATCGTAAGCGGGTAGGTCGAGCGCGATCCCCGCGACCGTCGTGACGGAGCCCGCGAGGCCGACGAGCGTGCGCGCCTGCCGTACGGGAACCTCCGACTCGACCCTGTCGAGCGCGGCCTCGATGTCGGCGACCACCCGCTCGAGCGCCTCCGCCGAGGGCGGGTCGCCCGCGTCACGAAGGTGCCGCTCGGTCAGCCGTACACACCCGATGTCGACCGACAGCGCCCCCAGCACATGATCGGAGCCGACGACGAACTCCGTGGAGCCGCCCCCGATGTCCACCACCAGGTACGGCGGCAGCGGACCGTCCGGTACCCCCGTCTCGGGAGACAGGTGGAGCAGCCCCTTCGTCGCCCCGGTGAAGGACAGCTCGGCCTCCTCGTCGCCCGAGACCACCTCCGGCTCCACGCCGAAGATCTCGCGCACCCCGCCGACGAACACCTGGCGGTTCTCGGCGTCCCGCGTCGCGCTCGTCGCCACGACCCTGGTGGCGGTCGCGCCGTGCTGCTCGATCAGCTTGCGATACTCGCGCATCACCGTGAACGTGCGCTCCAGCGCCTCGGGCGCCAGCCGTCCCGTCTTGTCGACGCCCTGACCGAGCCTGACGATCTCCATACGCCGCTCGATCTCGGTGAGCTCACCGCACGACACGTCGGCGATCAACAGGCGGACGGAGTTGGTGCCGCAGTCGACGGCCGCCACGCGCTTCACTGTCACTGCTCGTCCTCCGCCCGCACACAGGGGCCGTCGGCCCACCACTCCGGCAACCGCTCCAACGCCTCCGCCCCGAACGGGTTGCCCCCCTGCACCGCCAGCTCGTGCGCGACCAGCGCGTGCAGGCACTTCACCCGGTACGGCATGCCGCCCGTGCTCTGCATGTCACGCGGCAGCGGCTCCATGCCCTCCTCCGCCGCGGCCTTGTCGCGCCTGGCGATGTAGTCATCATGCGCTGCCCGGTAGGCGGCGGCCAGTTCGGCGTCGTCGGCCAGCCTTGCCTGCATCTCCTTCATCAGCCCCGAACCTTCGAGAGTGCCGATCGCGGAGGCGGCCTTGGGGCAGGTCAGGTAGTAGAGCGTGGGAAACGGGGTGCCGTCGGGCAGCCGCGGCGCCGTCTCGACCACGTCGGGGTTGCCGCAGGGGCAGCGGTGCGCGACCTTGCGCAGGCCTCGCGGCGGACGGCCGAGCTGCCGCTCGACCGCCTCGATGTCATGGCTTTCCATCGTCCTTCTTCTCCTCGGCCGTGGCTCCCGCAGAGGCCTTGACGCCCTTGCCCGTGTCGGCCGCCTCGACCGACTCCCACAGCGTCTGGTACCAGGGCGGCGTGATCGCGGCCTGTTGCCGCGCGCCCGCCTGGGTCTGCTTCGGTTTGCTGTCGGCGACCATGTAGCACTTCTCGCCCGCGCCGCAGTAGTGGAGCCTGCGCCTGGCTTCGCGCTTGATGTAGTTGGGGTCCTCCAGCTGCCGCCGGCGCTCGGCCAGCACGCGCTGTTCCTCCTGCTCCTTGGCCTTCTCGGCCTCCAGCTCGGCGATCGCACGGCGCTGGGCGACGTATTCGCGCACGGGGTAGGCCAGGCTCATGGCGATCGCGCACACCACCACCGCGAGGATCGCGGCCCGTCCCGTCAACTGCGGTCGTTTCGCCACCTGTGCTCCCTCCGCCTCACTCCGCCGCTTCCCCTACCCCCGGCCGTGGCCGCCTCCCCTGCGGGGGCCTCGCACCCAAGGTGGCCGCGCCACCGCGAGCCGTCAGGCGGCGCCATCCCGTCCCGGGCCGGCCAGGCCGTCTTGGCCCAGGCTGGTCGTCCCATCCCGAGCTGGTCGTCCCACCCCGAGCTGGTCATCCCACCCCGAGCTGGTCATCCCACCCCGAGCTAGTCATCCCACCCTGAGCTGATCGTCCCATCCCACACCGGTCATCCCATCCCGCGCTGGTCGTCCCGCCGGGGTCGCAGGCGTTCGGCTCGCCCGCTGACCGATGACTCGACCGGCGACCTCCCGCCTCCGGAACCGACCTCCTGCCCTCCAGAACCGGCCGCCCGACGCTCGACCGACCGATGGCCGCCCAACGCCCGACCGGCTGACGGTCGCCTCGCGTCCGTCCGACTGACGGTCTGCCGATGGTTGTCGGACGTCGGCCACTCGGCGCCACCAGTCGACCACTCGACTCACGCCGACCGCCGGTCATCCGATGGCCGCCGGTCACCCGATGGCCGCCGGTCACCCGATGGCCGCCGTCATCCGATGGCCGCCGGTCGACCATCCGGCTCACGACCGCCGTCGGACGTCCAGACCGCGGGTGACCCGGCCGATCCGGGTGACCGACCAACCCCCGCCCCGTCCAGACGACCGCACACCCAACCCGGCCAGACCGGTTCACGCGGCCGGCCAGGCCGACCGGCCCGTCAAGGCCGGCCAGGCCGATCAGTCCGTCAAGGCCGGTCAGGCCGATCAGCCCGTCAAGGCCTGTCGGGGCGACCGGCCAGGCCGGGGTCGGTCTGCCTACGACCGGAGACGACCACGAGGGCGAGCGACCCGAGAGTCGTCCGCCTCGGCGGTCGTTCCGCTCACCAGCCGGCCGTCCCGCCCGAAGGGGTGCCCAGGGCGGCACGGACGCCCGGTGCGCGGGAAGCCTGTCCGAGCGAGCCCGGCGCGGCGGTCTCGGGGAGGTGCCCGAGACCGGACGCCGGGCCGTACTTGAAACTAGCGCCGGAAGCGCGGGAAAGCCCCGCGACCCGCGTAACGCGCGGCGTCGTCGAGGATTTCCTCGATGCGGAGCAGCTGGTTGTACTTGGCCACCCGGTCGGAGCGTGCGGGCGCGCCCGTCTTGATCTGGCCGCAGTTGGTCGCCACGGCCAGGTCGGCGATCGTGGTGTCCTCGGTCTCACCCGAACGGTGGCTCATCATGCAGCGGTAGCCGTTGCGGTGGGCCAGGTCGACCGCGTCGAGCGTCTCGGTCAGCGTGCCGATCTGGTTGACCTTGACCAGCAGCGCGTTCGCGGTGCCCTCGGCGATGCCGCGGGCCAGCCGCTCGGGGTTGGTCACGAACAGGTCGTCGCCGACCAGCTGAACCTTGTCGCCGAGCGCCTTGGTGATCTTGTTCCAGCCTTCCCAGTCGCTCTCGTCGAGCGGGTCCTCGATGGAGACCAGCGGGTAGGAGTCGACCAGGTCGGCGTAGAAGGCGATCAGCTCGTCGGCCGACAGCCCCTTGCCGTCGATGGTGTAGACGCCGTCCTTGTGGAACTCGGAGGCGGCCACGTCGAGGGCGAGCGCCACGTCCTCGCCGGGCGTGTAGCCCGCGCGCTCGATGGCGACCAGGATCAGGTCGAGAGCGTCGCGGTTGGAGGGCAGGTTGGGGGCGAAGCCGCCCTCGTCGCCCAGCCCCGTGGCGTAGCCCTTCTCCTTCAGCACGCCCTTGAGCGCGTGGTAGACCTCGGTGCCCATGCGGACGGCCTCGCGGAACGTCTCGGCACCGATCGGCGCGATCATGAACTCCTGGATGTCCACGTTGGTGTCGGCGTGGGCGCCGCCGTTGAGGATGTTCATCATCGGGACGGGCAGCACGTGCGCGTTGGGGCCGCCGACGTAGCGGAACAGCGACAGGTCGGCGCTGTCGGCCGCGGCCTTGGCCACGGCCAGCGACACGCCGAGGATGGCGTTGGCGCCGAGCTTGGCCTTGTTGGGCGTGGCGTCCAGGTCGATCATGATCTGGTCGATGATGCGCTGCTCGTCGGCGTCGATGCCGAGGATCTCGTCGGCGATCTCGTCGGTGATGCCGAGCACGGCCTTCTCGACGCCCTTGCCGCCGTAGCGCTCGTCGCCGTCGCGGAGCTCCACGGCCTCGAACGCGCCGGTGGACGCGCCGCTGGGGACCGCTGCGCGGCCTGTGCTGTTGTCGTCGAGGAGAACCTCGACCTCGACCGTCGGGTTGCCCCGGGAGTCGAGGATCTCGCGGGCGGAAACGGCCTCGATGGAAGCCACGTCAGGCGCTCCTAGAGTCGAAGGGCGGTTTGCCATGAAAGCCTATCGACCCTAGCCAGCTGGCACGTCATCGAGGCTCCACATCACCAGGCCCTTGCCGTCGACGCTCGCGACCGCGTACGGCCGGCCGCCGGCGTCCCCGGTGGCGAGGACGCCGACCTGGCCCGAGTCGGTCACGGTGGCGAAGGGCTCGCAGGTCCGCAGGTTCCACGCGCGAACGCCCTCGCCCGCCCCGATCAGCAGGTTCCTGCTGCTCGCCAGCCGGGACGGGGGCGAGCCGACCGCGCAGATCCGCCTGCCGCTGTCGAAGTCGACGACGTCCAGCCCCGCTCGCCCCTGTACGGCCAGCATCCGCTGGTCGACGGCGTGCACGGCGGTGCCGCCCGCCCAGGTGATCGTCTCGGGCCGCTGCTTGGCCCACGGCTTCCACCTCTGGACCCGGCCGTCGAGGCCGACGGCGAACACGGTCTCGCCGTCCCCCGCCGACGACACACTCGTGACCCCACGGGCGAGGAAGGACCACAGGCCCGACGGCTTGCCCGTCGCCAGGTCCCACCCCTGGATCCGGCCCTCCTCGCAGCCGGCGACCACCGCGTCGCCATCCGGCCGCTGGACGACCGCCATGTGGGGCTGCTTCTTGCAGACAACCGTCGATCTCACGGGCGCGGATCCGCCTGGGTGCCACCAGTGCGCCCGGCCGTCGGGGGTGGCCCATACCAGCGCAGTCTGATCGCCCACGGACGCGAAGGCCAGCGAGCCGACGTCGATGACGCGTTGCGGCATGCGGGCCAGCAGCTTGCCCTTGACCGGGTCCCACACGCCCAGCCTGCTGGTCTTCACCTCGGCGGCGGCCACGACAGCCGATCCGTTGAGCTCTCCGACGGCCAGCGCGCTCACCTCGCCCGTGCCGAAGGGGCCGCCCAGGGGTCTGCCGAATGCCGACGCGGGCGACGCGCTGGTGACGGCCTTGCCGACAGCCGATCCGCCACCCGATCGGCCTGTGGGCGTCTGGTCGCCCTGCCACGCGAGCCCGAGGGCCAGTCCCCCGGCCAGCGCCACGCCCACGCCCGCCACCACGATCGGGCGGCGCCGCCTGGCGGGTGCCGTGTGCCGAGCCCTGTGCGACGGCCCGCGAGGGGCGCGGCGGGCGGCGGCCGCGGCCTTGGCGTGGAAGGCGTCGTCGGCGGTGGAGCCGTCCAGGAGGGACTGCAGCACGTCGTCGGCCGAAGGGCGGGTGGATGGTTCCTTGTCCAGGCACGCGGCCAGCAGCGAGCGCAGCGGCTCCCCGATCTCGCGCAGGTCGGGCTGCGCGGTGAGGATGCGGTGCATCACCGCGGGGATCGACTCGCCGGCGAACAGCGCCCTGCCGGTGGCGGCGAAGGCCATCGTGGTCGCCCACGCGAACATGTCGGAGGCGGGGCTGGCGGGCTGTCCCGCGATCTGCTCGGGCGACATGTAGCCGGGGGTGCCGACCACGCTGGAGGCCGTGGTCCCCGCGTCCATGGCCTTGGCGATACCGAAGTCGATCACTCTGGGCCCGTCGGGGCCGATGAGCACGTTGCTCGGCTTGAAGTCGCGGTGCACGATGCCCGCCCTGTGGATGGCGGCCAGCGCGGCCGCCGTGCCGACGGCCAGCCGCTCCACCGCGCCGTCGGCGCGCGGGCCCTCCCTGGCGACCAGCTCCTGCAGCGATGGGCCCTCGACGTACTCGCTGACGATGTACGGCCTGCCCTCCACCAGGCCCGTCTCGATCACCTTCGCCGTCGAGAACGCGGCCACCCGCGCGGCGGTCGCGCCCTCCTGCAGGAACCGCCGCTTGGCGTGCTGGTCACCGAGCAGCCTCGCGTGCAGGATCTTCACCGCCACCCTGCGGCCGTCGGGTCCCTCCCCCAGGAACACCGAACCCTGACCGCCGTCGCCGATCCCGCCGAGCAGGCGATAGCCGCCCACCTCTGGCGGCTCACCGGCCTGCAATCGCCTCAATTCCCCCATGCCGGACGATCCTGGCATCAGGGGAAGCCGTCCGCTACCGGGACTCCCAGGCTTCCACCCGATCGCGGTAGGTCCTGGCCGCGGCCCGCAGCTCGGCCTCCGGGTCGAGTCCCGCCTGCTGTGCCCGCCGTACCAGGTCGAACAGCTCCCTGGCCACGCCCTGCCCGACGGCATGGGACAGGCCCTCCGGCGCGCCCGCGCCCTCGGCCCTGCGGATCAGCTGCGCGGCGAGCGACAGGGCGGGCTGGCCCATCGGCACCCCGTCGAAGAGATCCTTGCCCTCCCGTTCGGTGGCCTTGATGGCCTCCCAGTTCGCGTTGACCTCGTCGGCGCTCTCGACGATCACGCTGCCGAACACGTGCGGGTGGCGTCGCACCAGCTTGGTGACGATCGCGTCGGCCACGTCGTCGATGTCGAAGCCCTCGGCCACCCTCGAGTGGAAGGCGACCTGCAGCAGCACGTCGCCGAGCTCCTCGCGCAGCGCGGAGTAGTCGCCCCGCTCGACGGACTCCTGGACCTCGTAGGCCTCCTCGATCAGGTAGGGCACGAGGGAGGAGTGGGTCTGCTTGCGGTCCCACGGGCACTCGGTGCGCAGCCTGTCCATCACCGCGACCAGGTCGAGGACGCGGGCGCCCGGCAGGTCGTAGGAGCCGGGCACGACCTCGATCACCGGCGGCTCGTCGAGCGCGAGAGCCGCGTGGCCGACGGCGCGCATGAAGTGCTCGTCCTCGGTGGCCAGCCAGACCACCGTGCCGTCGACGGCCTGCCGTACGAGGGCCGCGTGGTCGGGGACCACCACCTCCACCTCGACGCCCGCCTCCGCCAGGAACGGCAGCTGCGGGTGGTCCTCGGAGGCGGTCAGCACCCGCCCCGACGCCAGCGCCCGCCACGCCTGGTGGCTGAGCACTCCTGGCGCGACGCGCGGCGAGGTGGTGACGATGACGAGCGGCATCTCAGCCCTGGGCGGCGGCGGCCGGCCTGCCGAAGCGGCCCGCGTCGACGAAGCCCTTGTTGGGGTCGAAGGTGCCGTAGCGCGGGCTGTAGGTGATCTTGATGGCCGCGGCCTCCTTGATCAGCCTCTCCTGGCCGCGCTGCTGGGCGGCCTGGTCGGTGCCGCCGCCGTACTGCTGCATCAGCTTCGAGATGGCGATCGAGGTGCCGAGCCACTGGCGGGTGTAGGCCGGCGGCACGCCCTGGACGAGCGTCTTCTGCTCCAGCGCCTCCAGACCGCCCTGAGCGGCGATGAACTGGTCGATCTCGCCGTCGGTGACCCTGGCGCCCGCCTTGGCGGCAAGCTGCCTGAACTGCTCGACGTTGACCATCTGCAGCAGCACGTACTGCGTGACGGGCAGCTGCAGCTGCGACTGCGGGATCTTGGCCTTGACAAGCGCCTCTTCGAGCTGCTTGACGTGCGTGTTCAGATCGCTGGCCGCGATGCGCTCATTGCCGACGATGGCCGCGGAGCCGGCCTGCACGGGCGACGAACAGGCGGTCACCGCGACACCCAGCGCGGCGACGGCCACGGCCACTCGAATCGACTTCACCCTTGATCCCTTCGCGATCCATCGCGACGCCCTGGGCCGGTTGCGGACGGTATGGGCGCGCGTTTCTCGTCGGTTACTTTACCCTCGCCGGTTCGAGGAACATGACCTCGACCAGGTCGGAGCACCATTTCAGCAGTTCCAGGTCGCGCAGCGGCACGCCGCCCAGCGGCTTGGTCTTCGGCGCGGGCACGAGCAGCGTCTCCGCGGCCTGCTTGTAGATCGCCTTCTTGTAGAGGCGGTCCAGCCTGACCTGCTGGGACTCCCTCAGCACGACGGGGCCGAACTTGATGTTCTGGCCCTGGAGCGTCACGTCCGTCAGCCCTGCCCTGCGGGCCTTGAGCCGGAAGCGCGCCACCTCCAGGAGGTTCTCCACCTCGACGGGCGGCTTGCCGTACCGGTCGGTGAGCTCGTCGCGCACCTCGTCGATGTTGATCTCGGCGGTGATGGCGGCGATCCGCTTGTACGCCTCCAGCCGCAGCCGCTCCGACGTGACGTAGTCGTGCGGGATGTGCGCGTTGATGGGCAGTTCGACCTTGACGTCCTGGTGCTCCTCCTCGACCTCGACGCCCGACAGCTTGGCCTTCTGCTCCTGGACCGCCTCCGCCATGAGCCTGACGTACAGGTCGAAGCCGACGCCGGCGATGAATCCCGACTGCTCGGCGCCGAGCACGTTGCCCGCGCCGCGGATCTCCAGGTCCTTCATCGCGACGTACATGCCCGCGCCCATCTCCGTGTGCTGGGAGATGGTGGCGAGGCGCTCGTGCGCGGTCTCGGTGAGCGGCTTCTCCGGCGGGTAGAGGAAGTAGGCGTAGCCGCGCTCGCGGCCCCGGCCGACGCGTCCGCGCAGCTGGTGGAGCTGGGACAGGCCGTAGTTGTCCGCCCTGTCCACGATCAGCGTGTTGGCGTTGGGCACGTCGAGGCCCGACTCGACGATCGTCGTGGAGACGAGCACGTCGTACTCCCGCTCCCAGAACCCGACCATGATCTTCTCGAGCTGGTGCTCGTTCATCTGGCCGTGCGCGACCGCGATGCGCGCCTCGGGGACCAGCTCCCTCAGCCTGGAGGCGACCTTGTTGATCGAGGCGACCCTGTTGTGGACGAAGAAGATCTGGCCGTCGCGCATCAGCTCGCGCCTGATGGCGGCCCCGATCTGCTTCTCGTCGTACGGTCCGACGAAGGTCAGGATCGGGTGCCGCTCCTCCGGCGGCGTCAGGATCGTCGACATCTCGCGGATGCCCGTCAGGCCCATCTCCAGCGTGCGCGGGATCGGCGTGGCCGACATCGCCAGCACGTCGACCTGCGTGCGCAGGTGCTTCATGGCCTCCTTGTGCTCGACGCCGAAGCGCTGCTCCTCGTCGATGATGATCAGGCCGAGGTCCTTGAAGCGGACTTCGGGGCTGAGCAGCCTGTGCGTGCCGATCACGAGGTCGACCTGGCCCGACCTGAGCCCTTCGAGGGTGACCTTGACCTCGCCGTCGGTCTGGAACCGGGAGACGGGCTTGACGCTGACGGGGAAGCTGGAGAAGCGCTCGCTGAACGTCGACAGGTGCTGTTGCACCAGCAGCGTCGTCGGCACGAGCACCGCGACCTGCTTGCCGTCCTGCACCGCCTTGAACGCCGCCCGCACCGCGATCTCGGTCTTGCCGTAGCCGACGTCGCCGCAGACCAGCCTGTCCATCGGGACGGCCCGCTCCATGTCGCGCTTGACCTCGTCGATGGCCTCCAGCTGGTCGCCGGTCTCGGCGTAGGGGAAGGCGTCCTCCATCTCCCTCTGCCACGGCGAGTCGGGCGCGAAGGGATGGCCTGGACTGGCCATGCGCGCGCTGTAGAGGCGGATCAGCTCGCCGGCGATCTCCTTGACCGCCTTCTTGGCCCGCGACTTGGCCTTGGCCCAGTCGGCTCCGCCCATCCTGTTGAGTGTGGGCGCCTCGCCGCCGACGTAGCGCGTCACCTCGTCGAGCTGGTCGGTCGGCACGTAGAGGCGGTCGCCCTTGGCGTACTCGATGACCAGGTACTCGCGGGTAGCGCCCTGCACGGTCCGCTGGACCATCTCGATGTAGCGGCCCACGCCGTGCTGCTCGTGCACCACGTGGTCGCCGACCTTGAGCTGCAGCGGGTCGACCATGTTCCGCCGCCTGCTGGGCAGGCGGCGCATGTCCTTGGTGCTGGCCTTCTGCCCCACCAGGTCCAGGTGCGTCAGTACGGCGAGCCCCGACGTCACGAATCCGTGCTCGATGAGCCCGGTCGAGACGTGCACCACCTTCGGCTCCGGCGCGCTGTCCAGATATTTCGACAGACGAGCGGGAACATCCACGCCCTTGAGCAGCTCGACCATCCGCTCGGCCGGCCCCATGCCCTCACTGAGCAGCACGACGGCCTTGTCCTCGCCCAGCCAGCCCTTGATGTCGGCCAGCGCCTTCTGGGTGTCGCCCCTGTAGGACTCGCTGTCCTGCGCGTCGAGCTCCACGCCTTCGCCGAAGGGCGCCATCGTCCACCACGGAAGGCCGAGCGAGTCGGCCTGGTCACGGACCTCCTCCAGCGTGCGGAAGGCCGCCGCGTCGAGGTCGATCGGCGCCTCGCCGCCCGCCGCCGCGTTGATCCACGACGCCTCGAGGAACTCCTGGCTCGTCCTTACCAGTTCCTCGGCCCTGCCCCTGATGCGCTCGGGATCGCACACGAACACCGTCGCCGTCGAGGGCAGGTGGTCGATGAGCAGATCCATCTCGCCGGCGAGCACGGGCGCGAACGCCTCCATGCCCTCCACCGGCATGCCCTCGGCGAGCCGGTCGAGCACCTCGGCCAGCGAGGGGTGCTCGCCGGCCAGCTCCGCCGCTCTGGCCCTGACCTCGTCGGTCAGCAGCAGCTCGCGGCACGGCGGTGCGAACAGACCGTCGTCGGCCACCTCCAGCGAACGCTGGTCGGCGACCTTGAACCAGCGGATCTCCTCCACCGTGTCGCCCCAGAACTCCAGGCGTAGCGGGTGCTCCTCCGTCGGGGGGAACACGTCGAGCAGGCCGCCGCGCACGGCGACCTCGCCGCGCTTCTCGACCATGTCGACCCTGGCGTAGCCGTTCTGGATGAGCTGCGCGACCACGTCCTCGAGGTCGGCGTCGTCGCCCGCCTTGAGGCGGATCGGCTCCAGGTCGCCCAGACCCTTCACGATCGGCTGCAGCAGCGCGCGGATCGGCGCGACGATGACCGACAGCGGGCCCGCCGTCGCGTCGCCCTTCACGGGGTGCGCGAGCCTCCTCAGGACGGCCAGCCGCTGCCCCACCGTGTCGCTGCGCGGCGACAGGCGCTCGTGCGGCAGCGTCTCCCACGCGGGGAAGACGGCCACCGAGCCCGGCTCGATGAGGCTGGTGAGCGCTGCGGCCAGGTCCTCGGCCTCACGGCCTGTCGCGGTGACGGCCAGGACGGCGCGCTGGTCGTGCTCGGCCAGCGCGGCGACCCCGAAAGGGCGCAGCGCGGCAGGCGCGATCAACGAGGCGTCGCCGCCCTGCTTCAGAGCGGCGGTCAGCTTCGGGTCGGCGGAGACTAGGTCTAGCAGTCCGGACAGACTCATCAGATACGCCCTCAAGCCCCACGACGGCAACACGACTACCCCCGGCCGAGTGAGGTCGCGGGGGTCTGTCCGACCAGACTACTTCCACCGCGGGCCCGTGCCTCCACCTGACCGCGCGGGGGACGGGTCTCGCTTCGCCTGCCGGGCGGGCCGGTTACGCGGAGCAACGGGTCGCCGCGTCCCCTCTCGGCGGCGGCCGCGACGATCGAGGGGTTCGGGCGGGGTTCGGGCGGGTCGCCCGTCGCCCGGAAAGCGCCGCGGTCCGGGGGATGGGCCGCCGGAAGGGCATCCCAAGTACGCCCAGGAAATCACTAACAGATCGCGTTTATATGATTACTCTGGGTGACATGGCTGACGTGTGGTCGGTCGCCAGAGGCGACCTCTTCGAGCAGCGGATCCGCGAGCAGTGGACCGAGCAACTGGGGCGCAGGCTCGACCTGCTCGTCGCCGGGTGTGCCCACGATCCGCCGCCGGCCCTCGACGCGATCGAGACCAGGGTCGTCGGCGTCGACGAGGACCTGCCCGCCATCAGGGCGGTCATGTCCGAGCGCGGCGACCTCGACTCGTGGACCCTCGGCGACCTCCGCTCGGTCCCCGTCCCGCCGCGCTCGTTCGACGCCGTCCAGGTGACCTTCCTCGTTGAGCGCATCCAGCACGCGGAGCTCGTCCTGGACCGCCTGCTCAACGGCCTGCGCCCCGGCGGCCTCCTGCTGCTGCGCATGCGCGACAGGTCCACCGCTTACGGCCTGTGCGACAGACTCACCCCCGGGTGGCTCCGCCGCCTGCTGTGGTCGCGCCTGTCGAAGGGCGTGGGCACGGGCCCGCTGCCGGCCGTCTACGAGCCGGTCGCCTCCCGCGAGGGCATGCACGCGTTCTGCCTCATGCGCGGCCTGATGGTCAGCGACGATGTCTCCTCGACCAGCGGTCCCGCCATGGGAGGCATAGGTTCGGCGATGGTGCGCCTGGTCGACAAGCTGTCGGGCGGAAGGTTCACCTCTTCGTACGACGAGGTGACGATGGTCATCAGGAAGCCCCAGAATCATTTCGCCCGGTTGATATGACAGGGTAAGGTATATCCGACTAAGTCGATCGGAAATGTGGAGCGATGACGGCGCACCTCCAGTGGACCCCCGACCCTCGCGAGCTCGCCGACCTCGAGTTGCTGATCTCCGGCGCCTTCCACCCGCTGACCGGCTTCCTCGGCCATGACGACCTCCACGAGGTCGAAGAGCGCGGCACCCTCGCCGACGGCACGCCGTGGCCCGCGCCGGTCACGCTGCGCGTCCCCGAGGCCAAGCAGGGCGACAGGGTCACGCTGCTCGACCCCGAGGGCGTGGCGCTCGCCGTCCTCACCGTGACGGAGACCGGGCACGACGATCTGGTCGCAGGCCCCGTCGAGGCCCTGGGCGCCGTCGAGCACGGCCCCTTCGCCAGGCTGCGACGCTCGCCCGCCGAGGTGCGCGAGGAGCTGGCGGGGCGTCCCGCGCTGGCCGTCACCATGCGCGGCCCCCTGGACGACCTCAGCACGCAGGAGATCCTGGCCGTCGCCGAGGAGCTCGAAGGCGTCGTCCTGCTGCTCCCCCTGGCGTACGGCGAAGGCGGCCCCGCGGTGGTCAGAGCCGCGCTGAAGGCCCGCGAGAAGCTGCCGGAGGGCACGATCGTGGTCTCGGCACCCCTCGCCCCTCGCGACGACCAGGCGATCGACCTGGAGTTGCGCGAGCACGTCGCGACCGCCTACGGCGCGGCCGAGCACCTGGCGGGACCCGAACCCGTCACCCTGCCAGGACCTCCCCACCGCAGGGGCGTCGTGGTGTTCCTCACCGGCCTGTCGGGCTCCGGCAAGTCGACCATCGCCCGCGGCCTGCGCGACGCCCTGCTGGAGCTCGGCACCCGCACCGTCACCTACCTCGACGGCGACGTGGTGCGTCACCTGCTGTCCAAGGGGCTGACCTTCTCCAAGGACGACCGCGACCTCAACATCCGCCGCATCGGCTTCGTCGCCGCCGAGGCGGCGCGCCACGGCGGGCTGGCCATCTGCGCGCCGATCGCACCCTACGCCGCCACCCGCGAGGAGGTGCGCGGGCTCGTCGAGTCCGTCGGCGCCGACTTCCTGCTCGTGCACGTGTCCACGCCGCTGGAGGAGTGCGAGCGCCGCGACCGCAAGGGCCTGTACGCCAAGGCCCGCGCGGGCGAGATCCCCGAGTTCACCGGCATCTCCGATCCGTACGAGGAGCCCGAGGACGCCGACCTGGTCATCGACACCACGCACATCTCGATCGGGGCCGCCGTCTCCCGGGTCCTCGACGCGCTCAGAAGCGGAGGATGGGTCCGTTGATCGATTTCCCCCTGGTGGCCGGGTCGTTCCTGGTCGCGATCGTCGTCGGGCTGACCGGCATGGGCGGCGGCGCGCTGATGACGCCCATGATGATGCTCTTCTTCAACGTCCCCCCGCTGGCCGCCGTCTCCAGCGACCTGGTCGCCTCGGCGATCATGAAGCCGGTCGGCGGCCTGGTCCACCTGCGCAGGGGCACCGTCAATCTGCGTCTGGTCGGCTGGCTGTGCGTGGGCTCGGTGCCCGCGGCCTTCAGCGGGGTCTTCCTCGTCAGTGCCTTCGGCGACGGCGCCGCCGTCCAGCAGGCGGTGAAGGTGGCGCTGGGCGTCGCGCTCCTGCTGGCCGTCGCGGGCCTGGTACTGAAGACCTGGCTCGGCGACAGGGGCGGCTCGTCGGGTGCCCGCGATATTCACGTGCGCCCTATTCCGACTGTACTGGTCGGTATCGTCGGTGGTGTGGTCGTCGGCGTATCCTCCGTCGGCTCGGGATCGCTGATCATCGTGGCGCTGCTGGCCCTCTATCCCGCGCTCAAGGCCAACCAGCTCGTGGGGACCGACCTGGTGCAGGCCGTCCCCCTCGTCGCCGCGGCGGCGCTCGGCCACCTGCTCTATGGCGACTTCCAGCTCGACCTCACGCTCTCGCTTCTGATCGGCTCGATCCCCGGCGTCTATCTCGGCGCGCGGATCTCGGCATGGGCGCCCGGCGGCGCGATCAGGGCGCTGCTGGCCGTGGTGCTGCTCGCGTCGGCGCTCAAGCTCCTGGACGTGCCCAACACGGCCACCGCCTGGATCCTCGGCGGGGCCGTGGTCCTCGGCGGGGCGGCGCTCACGGTCGCGGCACGCGCGTCGCGGAGAAGTGAGGATCCGTTGCGAGTGTCGTGAAGGCGCGCGCGGCCCCAGGATCGGTGTCGAACCTGGTGTCGCCCCTCGGCGCGCGCGGCGAGTCGAAGTAGACCAGCGCCTTGATCTGCGGATAGCGCGTGACCTGCGCCCGCGTCGACTCGAAGAAGGCGCGCTTGCGGTCGGAGGAGAACACGCCCCACTCCGCGATCATGATGGGCTTGCCGGGGAAGCGCCACTGCATCCACCGGTAGAAGCCCGGCCATCGCGCGTAGTCCTTGCGGGTCTTGTTCACCAGCCCGTCGAAGTCGCGGACCATGGCGTCGGCGTAGGGGTCCATCGCCACCCAGTCGACCACGTCGTCGCCGGGGTAGAGCTGCTCGAACCACGGCTGCGAGGCCCAGTTCGGCGCGCCCATGTAGGTCATGACCGTGATCGCGTTCTTGACCCCCTTCTCGCGCAGCCGCTGCACGACGTGGCGGAACATCGCGGCATAGTCGGGGGCGGTCATGCCCGAGCCCGGGTTCGCCCTGACGTCGTCCTCCGGCTCGTGGTGGACGGTGAGGAAGAACCGCTCGGGGAAGGTCTGCCTGATGTGCTCGGCCAGCCGGTCGATGCGCCGGTCGAGCGCCCCGTCGGCGATCGCCGCCCAGGTCGTGTCGAACGACGGCTTCCAGTTGATCAGCAACATCCTGGGATGGCCGGGATCGCGCGCGAGCGCGATCTCCCTGCCGGTCGGGAACAGCTCCTTGCCCCGGTGGTAGACGTGCAGGATGTCGGCGGCGCGGCCCATCCGCCGCTCCGCCTGCGCCAGCGCCCTGTCGGACGTCAGCCCCGTGAAGATCTCGGGCGCGATCCCCCACCATGCGCCGCAGGACGGGATGAGCTTGGCCGTGACCTCGCACGCCGGCGACTCCGTGATGCCGAGCAGGCCGTTGATCCTGGCCTCCACCTGGGTGTCCGCCGGGGTGGGCCGGGCCGTTCCCGAGGCCGTGGAACAGGCGGGCAGTACGGCGAGCAGAATCAGGGCCGTCGCTTTTCTCAGACGCAATTCTTCTTCACTCCCCTCGGTATTCATGTCAACCCCCGCCGCGTTGCCGATCCACCCTGCCACGCCACCCACCTGCGAGGTCACGAGTTTCCCGGATCGCCAACCCCGACATTTCACGCTAATTCGCGATATTTGACGGGGGCGTCGGGAGAAAATCTTCGGTATTCGACCGGGGAAATATCCGCCCGCCCTATAGTGACGTGACCCCAGTAACTCACAGTCGCGTGGCGACTACAGGGAGATTGCTTTTGATGTCCTCCGGCGCGGACCTGGCCGAGCATGTCTCGCTGCTACGCAGGCGCAAGACCCTCTTCCTCGCCTGTCTGCTCACCGGACTGCTCGGCGGCGTCGCGCTGTTGCGCCTCACCCCGCCCGCCTACACCGCCACGACACAGGTCCTCGTCGCCTCCACCGGCGTGCAGGAGCAGCCCAACCAGGTGACGGGCAGGCAGCGCGAGGCGCTCAACCTCGACACCGAGGCCCAGATCGCCCAGTCGGCGGTCGTGTCGGCCAAGGCCGCCGAGGCGCTGACGACCACACCCGCTCCGGCGGACGTGACCGTTCCGCCCAACTCCTCGGTGCTGTCCATCGCGGTCACGGCCGACACCCCCGCCATCGCCGCCGCGCAGTCGCGCGCCTACGCGCTGGCCTACCTCGAACACCGCACCGAGACCGCGCAGGCCGCGCTCGCCACCCAGCTCAAGGCGCTGGCCACCAAGCTCAAGCAGGTCAACACCAGCCTCGGCAAGGTGGTCGAGGAGCTGGCCGGGCTCCGCAGAGGCACCGCCCAGCACACCATCGCGGCCCAGCGGCAGAACGTGCTGACCAGGCAGATCTACAGCCTCACGATGAAATACGACTCGCTGAAGACCGTGGCGGTGACGCCCGGCTACGTCATCAGCCAGGCGGCCGAGCCGACCGCGCCCAGCTCGCCCAGCCTCCCGCTCTACCTCGGCAGCGGCCTGATGATCGGGCTCGTGTCCGGCGCCGCCGCCGCCTACACACGCGACCTGCTCGACAAAGGGCTGCGTACGGCAGGTGACGTCGAGCGGCTGACCGGGCTGGCCGTCCTCGCCGACCTGTCGGAACCGGCCGACCCCCACGCGCTGCGCGAGCTGGCCGCCTCCGTGGTCGCCACATGCCCGGGTTCGCGGCTGCTGCTGCGCCCTGTGCCGCCCGCGCTGGGCTCGACGGCGGTGGCGCGGCCGCTGTCCGCCGCCGCGCCTGTCACCGTGCTCACCGGCTCCGACGTCGGCGACCTGGCCAGAGCCGACGGGGCGCTGCTGGTGGTCGGGCTCGGCGCGGCCAGGGCGGACGACGTTGCGCTGGCAGTACGACGGCTGGAGCGGCACGCGGTGCCGGTCATCGGCGCGGTCACCGTCACGAACCGGGGCCCCGCCGCCGCCCCGGCCGAGCCCGCGCCCTCGAGGCTCACCACCGGACTGCCCGCACCGCTCGTGCCCGCCCCCGCGCGGCGGCCCCCGCAGAGGATCAGCCCGGTCACCGGCGACATCCTCGCCAAGGGCGGCTCGGGCGGTCAGCAGGGACGCAAGCCCGAAGCGGCGGACACGTCCCCCATCCCCCAGGTGTCCGACACGTGACGGTGCGGGACACCCGCCGAGACAGCCGGGCAGCATGGCCGATCGGGGCCCTGCTGGTCGGCTATCCCGTATGGTGGGCGCTCGGCTTCGGCGGCCTCGCGGTGATCGTCCTCGCCTTCCCCATGGCGTACATCCTGTGGCGCAGGCGGCCGATCAGGTTGCCGCGCGGCCTGGGCCTGTGGGTGCTCCTGCTGGCCGGATACCTGCTCAGCGCGCTGATGCTGGCCGAGATGCCGCAGGACACCTACGGGGAGTTCGGCGCGGGCCGGATCGTCGGCTACCTCATGCGCCTCGCGCTCTACGTCTCGCTCCTCATCATGGTGCTCTACCTCGGCAACCTGACCGAGCGCGAACTCCCGCAGCTGCGCCTGGTCAGGATGCTCGGCGTGCTGTTCGTCACCACCGTGGCGGGCGGGCTGCTCGGCGTGCTGTTCCCCTCGTTCGCCTTCACCTCGCCACTCGAACGCGTCCTGCCCGGCTGGATCAGCGGAAACGCCTTCGTCCAGAACCTCATTCACCCCACCGCCGCCCAGATCCAGAAGGTGCTCGGCCACGCCTCGCCGCGGCCCGAGGCGCCCTTCGAATGGGCCAACGCGTGGGGCAGCAACCTGTCGGTGCTGCTCATCTGGTTCGTGGTCGGCTGGTGGGTGTACGGCGGGCCGCGCAGGAAGGCCGTGACCGCCGTGCTCGTCGCGGCGGCCGCCGTGCCCGTCGTCTACTCGCTCAACAGAGGCCTGTGGATCGGCCTCGGCCTGGCCGCGCTCTACGTCGTCGTCAGGGTCGGCGGCCGCGCCCGCCTGGCGATCTGCGCGGCCGGCGCGCTCGGCGCCGTGGTGTTCGTCGCCAGCCCCCTGGCCGACCTGGTCGTCCAGCGCCTGGACAACCCCCACAGCAACGACATCAGGGCCTTCACCGTGTCCGCCACCATCGAGGCGGCAGAGGGCTCTCCGATCATCGGCTACGGCAACACCCGCAACGCCATGGGCAACCACCGCACGATCACCACGGGCAAGACCGACTGGTGCCGGGAGTGCGGACACCCACCCCTCGGCAGCGACGGCCAACTCTGGCACCTGATCATCACGCAGGGCTTCGTGGGCGCCGCGCTCTACGTCGCCTTCTTCCTCGGCGCCATCCGCCGCTACTGGCCCGACCGCAGTCCCGTCGGCCTGGCGGGGGTTCTGGTGATGATCCTCGTGCTGCTCTACATGTTCGTCTACGACGGCCTGGTCACGCCGCTCAGCCTCTACCTCATCTCCTTCGCCCTCCTGTGGAGGAACACATATGCGTGACGCCCGCATCAGGCTGCGTTATCTCGGCCAGACCATCCGCCTGCTGTATCCGGGGCCTGGCGCCCCCCAGGCCTACAGCCTGCTGCCACATGCCGTGCTCCCCCGGCGGCTGCGCCCGCGCCGCTGGTGGCACGCGCCCCTCGGGCCGAAGGTCATGCTGCCCCTGGAGGGGTCGATCGAGAGCCACCTCGGCGAGGTGTTCGGCGCCCCCGTCCGCGCGGTCCTCCACGTACGGCCCGCCCGCAGAGCCAACCGCAAGCCCATCCTCGAGCTCCACTCGGGCGGCTCCCTGATGGCCTTCGCGAAGATCGGCGACACGCCCCGCTCACGCGAGCTCATCACCAACGAGGCCGCCGCGTTGACGAAGCTCGCCGACCTGCCGCTCAAGACCGTGGTCCCGCCGGTCGTGCTCTACCACGGGATGTGGAACGGGCTCGCCGTCCTCGCCATGTCCGCCCTCCCCGTACGGCGGGCCCGCGTCGCGCCCGCACTGCTCACGGCCGCCGTCAAGGAGATCGCGGCCACCGGCGGGCCGGCGGGACCCGCCTGGCACGGCGACCTGTCCCCGTGGAACATCGCGCCCACCGGCGACGGCCGCCTCCACGTGTGGGACTGGGAACGCTACGAGGTCGGCGTGCCGCCCGGCTTCGACGCCCTCCACCACCTGTTCCAGCGAGCGCTGCGCCGTATGCCGCCCGACCAGGCCGCCAAGGCCTGCCTGGCCCAGTCAGGGCGCGCGCTCGCGCCGCTCGGGCTCTCCGGAGCACAGGCGCGGCTGACCGCGATCCGCTACCTCATCGCGCTCGCCGACCGGCACGCGGCCGACGGGCACGAGCCGCTGGGGCCGCCCTCGTCCTGGCTCAACCCGCTCGTCGACCACCAGGAGCTCCTCCTATGAACGCCATGAAGCACTCGGTCATGTCCGTCTCCCGCACCACGGGACGGCTGACCTCCGGCGGCCGGATGCTGCCCTCCTTCCTGATCATGGGAGCCCAGCGCTGCGGCACCACCTCGCTCTACCGTGCGCTCGCCCAGCACCCGCTCCTGCTCAAGCCCGTGCTGCACAAGGGCGTCCACTACTTCGACACCGGCTACGCCAAGGGCGTGTCCTGGTACCAGGGACACTTCCCGCTGAAGGTGGGCGCGGCGCTGCTCAAGAAGAGGTACGGCATCCAGCCCATGGCCTTCGAGTCGGCGCCCTACTACCTGTTCCACCCGCTGGCGGGCGAACGGATCGCCAGGGACCTGCCGGGCGTCAAGCTGATCGTGCTGGTCCGCGACCCCGTCGAGCGGGCTTTCTCGGCGCACTCCCACGAGCTGGCGCGCGGGTTCGAGACCGAATCGCACTTCGAGTACGCGGTGGAGCTCGAGGTCAGGCGGCTGGCCGGGGCGGCCGAGCAGCTGAGGTCCCAGCCGCACTCACTCCACCACTCCCACCGCCACCACGCCTACCTGGCCCGCGGGCGGTACGCGGAGCAGCTCAACCGGCTGGAGCCGCTGTTCGGGCGCGAGCGGATCCTCGTCCTCGACAGCCACGTGTTCTTCGCCGAGCCCGAGCGGGTCTACCGCCAGGTGCTCGAGTTCCTCGGCGTGCCCGAGCTGGGCGGCCCGGTGTTCGAGCGGCACAACGGCAGGTCCAGGCCCAAACCGCTGCCCGAGTCGGTACGGCAGACGCTGATGGAGCACTTCGAGGTGTACGACACGGACCTCGTGCCATGGCTGGGCGGTGATCCTTCGTGGCGCCAGTGACCCCCGACCGTTCCGAGGAACCCCACCCCTCCACCCCGCCGGACCTTCCTGACCGCCCCGCGTCGACCCCTCGCGCGAGCCCCGCACCCGGTGCTCCCCCGGAGCCCGCGACCACGACCGCGTGCGGCGCCCGCGTGGGCAGCCCCACCTCCGACATTCCCGGAGACCGCCCCACCTCCGACATTCCCAGAGACGGTCCCACCTCCGATGCCCGCGGACGCAGCGGGACCCCCGGCGTTCGTGGGGGCGGCGGGATGCTGGGGCGGGTGGCCAGAGGGGGGATCGCGGGCATCACCGGAGCCGGAGTGGGCGCGCTCGCCCAGTTCCTCCTGGTCGTGGTGGTGACCAGAGCCCTCAGCGCCGACCAGGCGGGCGGCTTCTTCACGGCGACCGCGCTGGCCCTGATGGTCGCCGGGGTCGCCAAGCTCGACGCGGGCACCGGCCTCATCTACTTCATCGCCCGAGCCAAGACCTACGACTACCGCGGCATATCCGGATATATCCGGGCAGCCGTCGCCCCTGGCGCCGCGCTCTCCCTCGCGGCGAGCGCGCTGCTGTACCCCCACCTCGGCCCGCTCGCCCTCGCCCTGCCCTTCGTCGTCGTCGCCGACGTCCTCCTCGCGGCCACCAGAGGGTTCGGCACCATGCGCCCGACCGTGCTGCTCGACGGCGTGCTGCTCCCTGTCGCACAGCTCGCGCTGGTGGGCGCCGTGGCCTTCACCTCGCCGGCAGGCCTCCTCCCCGGCTCCTCCGACGGCCACGACGAGCAGGTCACCGGCCCGCTCGCCGCCGCGTGGGGCGTGCCGTACCTGCTGCTGGTGGTGCTGGCCGCGGCGAGCCTGCGCGGGCGGGTGCCGCGCACGCCGTACCTTCCCGGCACGGGACGCGACCTGTGGCGGCACACCGCGCCGAGATCGGCCGCGGGCGCGATCCAGGCGGTGTTCCAGCGGCTCGACATCATGATCGTGGCCCTGCTCGCCGGACCTGCCCAGGTGGCGGTCTATACGGCTGCGACCAGGTTCAAGGTGGTCGGACAGCTGGCGAACCAGGGGCTCTCCCAGGCCGCGCAGCCCCGCCTGGTGCGCGCGATGGCCGAGGGCGACCTGACGCGCGCCCGTGAGCTCTACCAGGTGACCACCATGTGGCTGGTGCTGCTGACCTGGCCGGTCTGGCTCGGCTACGCGCTGCTCGCGCCGTGGCTGCTGCGCGTCTTCGGCACGGGCTACGGCGACGCGGTGCCCGTGGCGCTGGTGCTGGCGGCGACGATGATGGTCGCGACCGCGTGCGGCATGGTCGACGTCGTGCTCACCTCGGCGGGGCACACCACCTCCAGCCTCGCCAACCTGCTCGCCGCCGTCGGATTCACCGTGGTGCTCGACCTGGCGCTGATCCCCACGCAGGGGGCGCTGGGCGCGGCGCTCGGCTGGTCCGGCGGCGCGCTGCTGAAGAACCTGCTGCCGCTGTGGCAGATCCACCAGCGTTACGGCCTGCGTCCCTTCGGCCGCCACAGCCTGACCGCCCTGCGGTTCCGTTCATGGGCGGCCGCGTGACGCCGGTCCTCGTCACCGGGCTTCCCCGCAGCGGCACGAGCTGGGCCGGCAAGATGCTGTGCGCCTCGGGCGAACTCGTCTACGTCAACGAGCCGCTCAACCCGCAGCACCCGCCCGGCCGCTGCCCCGGCGTGCTGCGCGCCTCCGTGACACACCGCTTCCAGTACATCTGCGACGACAACTCCGCCGACTGGCTGCCGGCGTTCCGCGACACCGCCGCTCTCCGCTACGGCTTCCTGGCCGAGCTGCGCGCCAACCGCTCGCCGTACGACCTGGCCAGGCTCGCCCGCTATGGCGCCGCCTTCACGTGGGGACGCCTCGCCGGACGCCGCGCGCTGCTCGACGATCCCTTCGCCGTGCTGTCGGCCGGATGGTTCGCGCGCGGGCTCGGCTGCACGGTGATCGCGCTGGTCCGCGACCCCGTGTCGTTCGTCGGCTCGTGGACCCGGCTCGGCTGGACCGTCTACTTCCACGAGCTGCTCGAACAGCCCCTGCTCGTCCGCGACCACCCCGAGATCGGGGAGTTGCGGGCGCTCGTCGGCTCCCAGGACCGTATCGCCAAGATCTGCGCGCTCTGGCGGGTCGCCCGCGCCGTCCTGGCCCGCGCCGAGGGCATCACCGTGGTCTCGTACGAGGACCTCGCCACCGCGCCTGTGCCCGGTTTCCGCAGGCTCTACGAGGTCGCGGGGCTGCGCTGGTCGCCTGCCGCCGAACGTCGCATCACCCGCGCCTGCACGGCATCCCGTACGGCGGAGCGTGGCTTCACCTGGTCCGGCCTCTCCCGCACCGCGTACCGCCCGATGGACTCCAGCCGGGCGCTCCACTCCTACCGCGACCGCCTGAGCCACGACGACATCGCCAGGATCCGCCATCTCACTCGGTGACACGCCCTCCCCGCCCCCTGACGACCGGCGCCCTCACCACCAGCCCCGCACCCTCACCACTCGCCGCGCCCGGGCGGCCCGCCCCCGCGCTCTCACCATCCGCCCGCGCACCCTCCTCGCGGTGCGCCGCCATCGCCCAAGGCCCTTCGGCCGCTCTCACGAGGCCTCTCTGATCTTTCGCGCGGGGGAACCTCACCGTCGGCCCAGCAACGACCTCGCCATGAGCCGCATCGCGAACGGAACGTCGTCGACCAGGTAGCGCCTGGCCAGCCGCCCTGGCTCGCCGACCAGGCGGAACAGCCACTCGGCGCCCGCCCGCCGCGCCCACGCCGGTGCCCTGGATACCGCGCCGGCCGCGAACGCGATCGCCGACCCGCACCCCACGAACCACGCGCCCGGCGCATCGGCACGCAGCTCGGCGATCAGCCGGTCCTGCTTGGGAAACCCCAGCCCGACGAAGACGATGCTCGGCCGTGCGGCGACGAGCTTGGCCCTCAGCCTGCCCACTTCCTCGGGGTCCTTCTCGAACCCGAACGGCGGAGCGTCCACCCCGCACACCTCCAGCCCGTGGCAGCGGCCAGCCAGCGCCTTCGCCGCCCTCGCCGCCACGCCAGGCGGGCCGCCGAGCAGGTAGACGGGCCGACCCGCGGTGGCCGCCATCGCGCTGAGCGACCAGATCAGGTCCGCGCCCGTCACCCGCTCAGGGATGGGTGTGCCGAGCAGCCTGGACGCCCAGACCAGCGGCATCCCGTCGGCGACCACGACATCGGCGGCGGCGACCAGCGCCCTGAGGGCGGGGTTCGTGGAGACGGCGCGGCAGATGTCGACGTTCGGGGTGACGATGTGACCGCCCGTGCCCTGGTCGAGAGCTCCGGCCACCCAGTCGACCACTTGCCGCTCGGTCAACGGGTCCACCTCGACCCCGGCCACCCGCACCCTCTGAGGACGGCCTACCGGGTCGGCGGGCACGCGTGGAGCGAACCCGTCACCCGGTGGGGACGACCCGGCCCCACGCGGCCCGTCGCCGGCGGGAGGGCGGGTGAGTCCGTGGAGTTCCGGGTGCGGGGTGAGACGCGTGGCCGTGACCCGCGCCGGATGCGAGGCGACGACGGCCTCCTCGGAGACCCAGCCGAAGGCCGACGCCCGGTCGGAGACGAAGTCCTCACCGGAAACCCAGGCCCCGCTGAAGACCGAAGACCCACCGGAGACGAAAACCCCCCGAGGGACCGCGGCCCCGCCAAAGACCGAGACCCTCCCAGGGGCGGAGGCACCGTCGAAGGCGCCCATCTCGCGGGACACCGAAGACTCCCCGCCCACCGAGACCTCATCGCAAGCGGAAACCGCACCAGACACGGCGTCCCCGCCAACAGCGGAAGGGGTCCCGGAGCGGCCGACTCCACCCAAAGCGCCCATCTCACCGGACACCGAGAACTCCCCACCGGCCGAGACCCCACCGCAAGCGGAAACCGCACCAGACACGGCGACCCCACCAACAGCAGAAGGGCCCCCGGAGCGGCCGACTCCACCCAAAGCGCCCATCTCACCGGACACCGAGGATTCCCCGCAGGCGGAGAACGCTTCGAGCGCGGAAGGCTCGCTGGTGGTGGCGAAGGCGGGGTGCGCGCCGGAGTCACGGGCGGCGGACGTGCGACCGGCGTCACAGGTCGTGGTGCCGCCGCAGGTGCAGGTCGTGGTGCCGCCGCAGGTGCAGGTCGTGGTGCCGCCGCAGGTGCAGGTCGTGGTGCCGCCGCAGGTGCAGGTCGTGGTGCCGCCGCAGGTGCAGGTCGCGTTGCCGCCGCAGGTGGGGCTCGTGGAGGTGCCGGAGAGGTGGGTCGTGGAGGTGCCTGAGAGGTGAGTCGTGATGGTGTCGGCGGGGTCGGCGGGGTCGGCGGGGTGGGTGGGGTTGATCGCGGGCGGGTGGAGGCCCTCGGCGGGGGTCAGGCCGGGGGCGGCGGCGGGGCGCGGGGTTGTACCGCTCAAATCCCGTGGCCTCTGTCGTGCAGCAGGGCGAGCACCGCGGGAGCGGACACCAGCCCCGCCGCCACCGCCAGCGCGATCGGCGCGCGGGGTTCGCCGAGGCGGGCGGCGAAGGTGCGCAGCGCCCACCGGCCCGCCTCCCCGCGCCGCCCGAGGGCCGCGTTGTGGAACGCGAGTTGGCCGTAGATCCGCGCCGCGCCGCGCGGATCCACGGCCAGTTCAGGGTGCCGGGCGAGCATCCACTCGAGCCCGGCGATGCGGTCGGCCCACTTGGCGACGTACTGCGACGCGCCCCAGCGGACCCTGACCAGGGGGCGGTCGACGTGCGCGATCGGCCGGCGCTTGGCGGCGCGCAGCGCGAGGTCCCAGTCCTCGTTCTGTCCCGCGGGCGCGCTCTCGTCGACCCAGTAGGCGCCCCGCTCGAACAGGAACGTCGAGGAGTGGACCATCACCATCCGCGAGCGCACCAGGTCGGCCTTGGTGACCCGGTTGACGCCCGCCAGCCTGGGGATGCGACGGGTGCCGTACTCGACCTCGATGGAGCAGCTGGCGAAGTCGGCGCCGCCGGTGAGCGCGCCGCGCTGTGCGGCGAGCTTGCCCGGCAGCCAGACGTCGTCGTCGTCACAGAAGGCGACCAGGTCGGTGTCGGAGGCGGCGATGCCGGTGTTGCGAGCCCCCGGCAGGCCGGGGCTGAGCCTGTTGGGCAGCACCCGCACCCTGTGGTGGTCGTCGGCGCCCGACGCGGGCGCGACGATGTCGGCCACCTGCTCGGCGACCGCGGCGGGGTCGCCGCCGTCGACCACGATGACCAGGTCGATCCTGCCCGGGTAGACCTGGGCGAGCACCGCGCGCGTCGCCGCCCGCAGCTGCTCTGGCCGCTTGCCCGTGGTGGGGATCACCACGCCGACCGAGGGAGTCATGCCGCCGCTCCGCGATAGCCGTACTTGGTCATGAGGGGGGCCGTCAGGCCCGAGACGACGGCGCGCTGGACGGCGGGCAGGCCGCCGCGCCAGGCGTCGTCGTGGAAGAGCCGCACCTGGCCGACCGCGAACCGCATGGGGTTGCCCGAGGCGGTGTGCGCGGGGCCGAGGCTGGCGGTGGCGCCGTCGAGGAAGCCGAGGCGGGTGTCGAGGCCCAGCTCGGTCGCGAGCGCGGTGAGGGTGGTGCGGGGATCGGCGAGCAGGTCCTCGTAGCGGACCCTGGTCACCTGGACGTTCCATCGCGACAGCAGGTCGAGCGCGAGGTTCTGGGCGCTCCAGTGCAGTGATGTGCGCATCGCTCCCCACCTGGTCATGGGCCGGCCGTCCTCGGGGCGGGCGACCGTCCTGCGCCACGAGTGGGCCACGGCGCGCGGGTCGCGCACGACGTGGACCACGCGGGGGGCCACGCCGCCGGCCGACAGGCAGAACGCCAGCGAGGCGTGCTTGCTGGAGTCGACGACGACCGTGCCGCCGGCGACGTCCATGGCGGCGGAGTAGACGCGGTCGTAGGCGGCGACGTACTCGGCCAGGTCGGGATGGCCGACCGCGGGGATGCGCCTGGTGCGGTCGACCCTGTGGCGCAGCGCCAGCACCCGCTCGGCCAGCTCGCGCGGCCAGCCGCCGAAGGCGCGCTCGCCCACCTCGCGCCAGAACGGGCAGCGCCCGAACGGCTCGCCGCACCCGCACGGCTCGTCGGCCAGCACGCCGCGCGCCCAGAGGTGGACGACCTCACCGAGCGGCACCACGCCGGGCAGCTCGCCGAGAAGACGCTCGAGCAGCGTGGTTCCGCTGCGGCCGAGGCCACCGAGAAAGATCACCCGGCTACTCACTGGCACGCCTCCGGCGGTGCGACGGATACGGACCGTGGAGACGTTAGCGCGGAGAGTAATCGCGGCGTCACCAAAACGTAAAATGATCTACCTAAGGCCTGCGCCCGCACGCGAAAGCGCCGCGTGGAAGGACCACGCGGCGCTCAGGCCGTACGGCGGGCACAAGCCGTCACGGGCTCGCGGTCACATGGGGGCCGCGAGCCCGACGGGCGTCACGCCCTGGCTTCGACGATCATTCCGGCGCCGACCGTCGTGTTGGTGCCCTCGTCGACGAGGATGAACCCGCCCGTCATCCGGTTGCGGGCGTAGTCGTCCACGAACAGCGGCTGGGTGACCCGCAGCGACACCCTCCCGATCTCGTTCAGCCCCAGCGAGGTCGCCGCCTCGTCGCGGTGCAGGGTGTTGACGTCGAGCCGGTAGTGCAGGTCGCGCACGAGCGCGCGGGCCGTACGCGTGGTGTGCTTGATGGTCAGCTTCGAGCGCGGCGCGAGCTTGACCGCGTCGGACATCCAGCAGACCATCGCCTCCAGCTCCTGCGCGACGTGCGGCCGGTTGTTCGGCCTGCAGATCAGGTCGCCGCGGGAGACGTCGATGTGGTCCTCCAGCCGGAGGGTGACCGACATGGGAGGGAACGCCTCCTCGACGGGCCCGTCGAAGGTGTCGATCGAGGCGATCCGCGTGGTCAGGCCCGAGGGCAGGTGCAGCACCTCGTCACCGGGCTTGAGGACGCCGCCCGCGACCTGCCCCGCGTAGCCGCGGTAGTCGTGGAACTCGGTCTTGTGCGGACGGATGACGTACTGCACGGGGAAGCGCACGTCGACCAGGTTGCGGTCGGAGGCGATGTGCACGTTCTCCAGGTGGTGCAGCAGCGAGGAGCCCTGGTACCAGGGCATGTTCTCCGACCTGGAGACCACGTTGTCGCCGTTGAGCGCGGAGATCGGGATGAAGGTGAGGTCGGCCACGTTCAGCTTGGAGGCGAACGCGGTGAACTCCTCGCGGATCTCCTCGAACCGGTCCTCGGAGTAGTCGACGAGGTCCATCTTGTTCACCGCGAGCACCAGGTGCGGCACCCGCAGCAGCGTGGTCAGGAACGCGTGCCGGCGCGACTGCTCCAGCACGCCCTTGCGCGCGTCGATCAGGATGATCGCCAGGTCGGCCGTGGAGGCGCCGGTGACCATGTTGCGCGTGTACTGGATGTGACCTGGGGTGTCGGCGATGATGAACTTCCGCCGGGGGGTCGCGAAGTAGCGGTAGGCCACGTCGATCGTGATGCCCTGCTCCCGCTCGGCGCGCAGGCCGTCGGTGAGCAGCGACAGGTCGGTGTACTCGGTGCCGCGGTCGCGCGAGGTGCGCTCGACGGCCTCCAACTGGTCCTCGAAGATGGCCTTGGAGTCGAAGAGCAGGCGCCCGATGAGGGTGGACTTGCCGTCGTCGACGCTTCCCGCCGTGGCAAAGCGGAGGATGTCCATTACAGCTGCTCTCCCGTGGTGGTACGGCTTGCGAGGGGAAGGGGGCCCATTAGAAGTACCCCTCCCTCTTGCGGTCTTCCATCGCGGCCTCGGAGGCCCGGTCGTCGGCCCTGGTGGCACCCCGCTCGGTGATCCTGGTGACCGCGATCTCCTCGATGATCTCCTCGACCGTGGCGGCCGTGGACTGGACGGCGCCCGTGCAGGTCATGTCGCCGACCGTGCGGTAGCGGACGACAGTCTCGAACAGCGGCTCGTCGTCGCCCCTGCTGACCACGGGGTCGTCCGGCAGCAGCATGCCGTCACGCTCGAAGACCTTGCGGGTGTGGGCGTAGTAGATCGAGGGGATCTCGATGCCCTCGCGCCGGATGTAGTCCCAGATGTCGAGCTCTGTCCAGTTGGACAGCGGGAACACCCTGATGTGCTCGCCCTTGCGGATCCGCGAGTTGTAGAGGTTCCACAGCTCGGGACGCTGGTTCTTCGGGTCCCACTGGCCGAACTCGTCGCGAAAGGAGAACACGCGCTCCTTGGCGCGGGCCTTCTCCTCGTCGCGGCGCGCGCCGCCGAAGACCGCGTCGAACTCGTTGTCCTCGATCGCGTCGAGCAGCGTCGTGGTCTGCAGGCGGTTGCGGGAGGCACGCCGCCCGGTCTCCTCCGTGACCCGCCCCGCGTCGATGGAGTCCTGGACGCTGGCCACCACCAGGCGCGCGCCGAGCTCCGCCGCCCGCCGGTCGCGGAAGTCGATGACCTCGGGGAAGTTGTGCCCGGTGTCGACGTGCATCAGCGGGAACGGGATCATCGCGGGCCAGAACGCCTTCTCCGCGATGCGGAGCATGACGATGGAGTCCTTGCCGCCGGAGAAGAGCAGACAGGGCCGCTCGAACTCCGCTGCCACCTCGCGCATGATGTGGATGGCCTCGGCCTCTAGGACGTCGAGCTGCGACGTCGTGTAGTCGCGCTGAAGCATGGGGGCTTCCTCCGGCATTAGCGGTGCAGGTCGCGGATCCCGGCGAGCAACGTTGGCGCCAGCTCCGGTAGGGAAACAAGGATATCCGGAAGAGTGGGGTCCTCCTGGTTGTAGGCCAGCTCAGAACCGTCGATTCGGCTCGCGAAGGCTCCGGAGGCCTGCGCGACCGCCACAGGCGCCGCGGAATCCCACTCATACTGCCCGCCCGCGTGGACGTACGCCTCCACCTCGCCGGTCAAAACCGCGGAGATCTTCGCTCCGGCCGAGCCGATCGGCACGAGGTCGGCGCCGGCGAGATAGGCGAGTTTCTGGACGAACTCGGGCGGTCTGGTACGGCTGACCGCGATACGGAACCTGCCGCCCTGGTGGACGGGCAGCTTGGGCGGCTCGCCCGTCGACAGCGTGCGCCCCTGAGCCGGCAGCGCCACCGCGCCCGCGACCAGGGCGCCGCGTTCCCAGAGCGCCACATGGACCGCCCAGTCCTCGCGGCCCTCCTCGGCGAACTCCCTGGTGCCGTCGAGCGGGTCGACGATCCACACCCTGCCCGCCGTCAGCCTCGCCGGGTCCTCGCGCTCCTCGCGGGTGGCCTCCTCCGACAGCACGCCGTCGCTGGGCCGCAGCCGCGCCAGCGCCTCGGTGAGGAAGACGTGGGACATCCGGTCGCCCTCGGCCCGCAGCGAGGGCGGGTGCTCGAAGCCGTCGCGGGCACGTAGCGCGAGCAGACGTTCTCCCGCCTCCGTCGCCAGGTCCGAGGCGAGCGAATGGTCGTCGCGAATCGTCATCAATAAGCTCCTTGCCCGCGGGCGACGGCCGACCAAGTCTTCCACAGGATCTGCAGATCCAGCATGAGTGACCAGTTCTCGACGTAACGCAAGTCGAGGCGGACGGATTCCTCCCACGACAGATCTGACCTGCCGGAAACCTGCCACAGCCCCGTCAGCCCCGGACGCACCAGCAGTCGCCGCCGGACGTCGTCGCCGTACCTGGCGACCTCCTCCGGCAGCGGCGGGCGCGGACCGACGAGCGACATGTGACCCAGCAGCACGTTGATCAGCTGCGGGAGCTCGTCCAGGGAGTGCCGGCGCATGAGGGCGCCGAGAGCGGTGACGCGTGGATCGTTCCTCACCTTGAACAGCAGGCCGTCGGCGTCGCTGACCAGCTCGACCTTCAGCCGTTCGGCGTCCTGCCGCATCGTGCGGAACTTCACGATCGTGAACAGCCTGCCGCCCTTGCCGACGCGCGTCTGCCTGAACAGCGCCGGACCCGGGCTGTCCAGCCGTACGGCGGCCGCCACCGCCAGCAGCAGCGGCGTGCCGAGCACCAGCAGCAGCAGCGCCACCAGCCTGTCGAACACGTTCTTCACCAGCTGCCGCGCGCCCGTCAGCTCAGGATGCTCCACGTGGAGCAGCGGCAGGCCCGCGGCCGGCCTGATCGTGGTGCGCGGACCCGCCACCTCCATGAGCGCGGGCGCCACGACCAGTTCGGTGTGCGTCCGCTCGAGCCGCCAGGCCAGGCGGCGCAGGGCCACGCCGTCCATCTCCTGGCAGGCCAGGACCGCCACCGTGTCGGCGCCGAGCTGGGCCACCACCAGGGGGACGTCGCCGAACCCGCCCGCCACGGGCACGCCGCCGACCTCTTTGTCAGGAGAGTCTTCGGGCAGGCACGCGGCCACGATCTCCATGCCGTGGTAGCGCTCCTTGCGGAACCTGCCCACCAGCTCGGCGACGCCGGCGGCGTGGCCGACGGCCACCACCCTGCGCATGCACTGGCCCGCGGCCCTGCGCCGGTGGAGCGCGCGGCGCAGGCCGTAGCGGAAGAGAACGGTCAGCAGCGTCGTCAACGGCAGCGCCAGCACGACATAGCCGCGTGCCACCTCGGTCTTGGTCGCGTAGGCGCAGATCGCCATCGCCGCCGTCAGCGTCAGGCCACACCTGACAACCCTGCGGAACTCCTCCGAGCCGATGCCGATGAGGCGCGGTTCGTAGACCCTGTTGAGCGCCACGGCGCACACCCACACGGGCGGCAGCGCGAGGCTGAGCACGATGTACGGCGCGGCGTGCGGCGTCAGCTCACCGAACCTGGCCGAGAAGGCGAGCATCGCTCCGGCCATCGCGCACGACAGGTCCACCCACAGCGCTCGCACGCGGTAGGAGCGCACCCATCTGGGCATGCGAGGGCCGGCTCGCCAGACGAGCGGCGGCTCGACCTTCGCGACCGTCATCAGCCCCCCATAACCTATCCCAACAGACAGTCATGGAATGGTAGCGGGGAGTAGTGCCGTGTGACCGGAATTCAGCGAGGTGGACCGGAGATCTTCAGATCGACGCTGTGGAAGGCGTTCTGCGTCGCCTCCAGCCCCTTCTCCACCAGGGACTCCACCACGTCCGCCGCCCGGTCGACCAGGAACGCCAGATCCTTGCGCTCCGCGGTGCCGAAGTCCTTCAGCACGAAGGCGGCGGCGTCCATCCGTCCCGGCGGGCGGCCGATGCCGAACCGCACCCTCAGGTAGTCGCGGGTGCCCAGCACCTTGGTGATCGACTTCAGCCCGTTGTGCCCGTTGTCGCCGCCGCCGAACTTGGCCCGCAGCGCGCCGTACGGGATGTCCAGCTCGTCGTGGACCACGATCACCCGATCGGGAGTGATCTTGTAGAAGTCGGCGAGCAGCTTCGTGGGGCCGCCCGACAGGTTCATGTACGTCTGCGGTTTGGCCAGCACCGCCCCTCTGGTCTCCAGGACGTGCGCCCGGCTCTTGTGCGCCTTGAACTTGCCGCCCGCCCTCGCGGCCAGCTCGTCCAGCACCATGAAGCCCGCGTTGTGCCTGTTGCCCTCGTACTCGGACCCGGGGTTGCCCAGGCCGACGATCAGCCAGCGATCCATCGCTCCTCCATGCAGAAACGGGGCGAGCTGGGCGGTGCCCGGCTCGCCCCGTTCCGGGCTCTGGCTACTTACTCGGCGGCCTCGGCGGACTCACCCTCGGCGGCGGCCTCGGCGGCCTCGCCCGCGGCCTCCTCCTCGGCGGGAGCCTCGGTCGGCTTGGCGATGACCTGGACGATGACCGTCTCGGGGTCGGCGGCGAGCGTCGCGCCCTGCGGCAGCTTCAGGTCGCCGGCGGTGATCGAGGCGCCGACCTCCAGACCCTCGACGTCGACCTCGACGCCGGTCGGGATGTGGGTGGCCTCGGCCTCGACCGCGATGCTCACGGACTGCTGGTCGAGCAGACCCTCGGAGTTGACGTCACCGGTGGTCGTGACCGGGATCTCGACCGTGACCTTCTCGCCGCGCTTGACCAGCAGCAGGTCGACGTGCTCGACGAAGCCCTTGATCGGGTCACGCTGGACGCCCTTGGGCAGCGCCAGCTCGTCCACGCCGTCGCCCTGGAGGCGGATGAGGACGTTGGCGGTGCGCAGCGCGAGCAGGACCTCGTGGCCGGGCAGGGTGAGGTGCTTGGGGTCGATGCCGTGCCCGTAGAGAACGGCGGGCACCTTGTCGGCGCGACGGATCTTGCGGGCGGCGCCCTTGCCGAACTCGGTGCGGGCTTCGGCGGCGATACGTACTTCGGACACGACATCTCCTAGGGATGCATCGGGAAGATTCGGATACTGCGTTCACCCTCACCCGCCCTAGCGGAAGGCGTTACGAACGCAACTTGAGAAGTCTACCCGCTCCCTTCCCCTCTCCCGCCTGCCGCGCTCGTGCGGGCGGTACCGACGATTCGTGCGCCTGCCCGCGCGTCCCCGTGCGACGATGCGGACGAAGGAGGCCCACGGTGACAGAGCCACGGTCACAGCGAGTACGGACGGCGCCGCCCATGCCGTCCGATCCCGGCGCGCGCTCGGACACCTTCGGGGCGGGAGTGTCATGTCCGTGATAGAGGCCGTCCGCCGCGTCTGGTCGCCCGGCGACAAGGTGATGGAGTTCGCCACAGGTGAGGGGCTCCCGCCCGCGGCCGGCACCTACACCGCTCCCTCCCTGGATCTCGGACGCCACCGGCTGCTGCTGACCGTCCTGACCGTCGCGGCTCTGGTCATCGGTCCGCTCGCCGCCGCCTACGGCACCTCGTGGGCGCCTCCGATCATGCTGGCGCCGATCATCCTGACCAGCGGCCTGCTGCTGCGGCCGCCCGCCGTCGCCGTCGTCCTGGCCGCGTCGGCCGTCTCCGCCGCCATCGGCCTGACGGTCCAGCTCGAACCCGAGCAGCTTGCCGTCCTGGTGGTGGTGGCCGTCCTCGCGGTGTCGCTGAGCCACGCCCGCGCCGGCGTCGGCATCTACGGCCTGCGCGGCGACCATGCCCTCATCGAGCTGAAGAGCCAGCTCAAGGCGATCAACCAGATCCCGCCGCTGCCGCGCCGCTGGGGCCGCAAGGTCGCGCTGCAGGCCGCGCCCGGCGCGTTGTTCGGCGGCGACTTCCTCGTCTCGCGCCTGGAGGGCTCGCGACTGCAGCTCGCCCTCGTCGACGTCTCCGGCAAGGGAAACGACGCCGCCGCCCACGCGCTGATGCTCGCGGGCACGTTCGGCGGGCTGCTGGCCTCCGTGCCGGCCGAGCGCTTCCTGCCCGCCTGCAACGACTACCTGCTGCGCCGGGGCGAGGAGCGCCTCGTCACGGCCGTCCATCTCGATCTCGATCTGTCCACCGGCGCCTACACCATCGCGTGCGCCGGGCACCCGCCTGCCGCCCAGTACTTCGGCGGCAGCGGCACCTGGCAGCCGTCAACCGCGGTGGGCATAGCTCTCGGGGTCATCGACCATGTCAGGTGGCCCACGGTGGAGGGCGCTCTCGGCAAGGGCGACGCGCTGATGCTGTTCACCAACGGGCTGTGGGGGCCACGCGCCGACCCCGACACGGGGCTCGACAGGATCCTCGGCGAGGCGCACTCCCTCGTCAGGGAAGGCTTCACCGAGACCGCCACGCTCGTGAAGAGCGTCCGCAACCGCGAGGACGACTCCGCGCTCGTGCTCATCTGGCGAACGTGAACCTGGAGCATGCCGTACCCTCCGCGCGCCGACCGGAAGACGCCCACGGCCCGCGCCTCGGGCCTTCGAGGACGCGGGCCGTGGCTCTCGGTCGACGTACGACTGCCGGCGGCCCGGCGGGATGCGACATCACCGCGGGGCCACGGCGTCAACGCCTGGCGCCCGGGTGACGCCTGTCGCCCGCGTAATGCCTGTCGCCCGTGTAACGCCTGTCGCCCGGGTAACGCTTGGCGCTCGTGTAACGCCTGTCGCTCGTGTAGCGCTTGGTGCTCGTGGCGCGCTTGGCGCTCGGGGCCTGGGGCGGGACGGCGACGAGCTTCGCCGCGAAGGTGCTCTGGCTCACGCTGTTCAGGGTGACCGTCCAACCGCCGATCACCACGGACTCGCCCTTCTTCACCTGCTTCTTCTCGGTACCCATCCCGAGCATGACCGAGTCGTCGGTGAAGTCACTGATGACCAGATCCGCCGCTCGCCGCTGGTCCGAGTTGCTGCGGGCCGCCTCCAGCGAGACGTCCTGGGTCGGCGAGCCCGACACCGTCACCGTGCAACTGCCGGTGGCGCACTGCCTGGACTTGCTCCTGCTCACGGGCGCGGACCGGTAGTCGGAGCCCGGGTCGGAATCGGATGTGGACTGCGATACGGACTCACCGGACTCGGAGGTCGACTCCTCGGAGTCGGACGTGGACTGCGATACGGACTCACCGGACTCGGAGGTGTACTGGGACGGCGGCGTGGGCGCGGCCATGAACGGTGCGGTCATGAACATGGACGTGGACAGCGAAGAGATATCGGCACCGCACGCGGTCAGGCCGCCCACCATCGCGGTCGCGGCCACCACCGTGACCCAGCGCAGTTGAAGACTCATGATCCATCCTGGTTATTTTCATAGGAACCCACAGGTGAGGTCCCTTTTGTGAGGTAGTGGGCGCGCTGATCGCATCTCCACCACTTGACTACGAAGAGTTATGATACATGCGCGCATGGTGACATACAGCGTGAGCTGGTCGAATGCACGGAAGGCCTCGGCAAACTCGCTCAGCGTGCCGGGCGCCCTCCCGAGCCGACGTCGCCGGACGCCTGCCGGGGGTCGAGAACGACGTCGTCACCGGCGGTTCCGGGGGCGGGGAGAGCTGGGACGGATCTCGCCTCACTGCACTCTCGGCGGCGGGCGAGCGCTACGGCGTGAACGGCTCGCGCAAAGGTGGGCGCTACGGCGTGAACGGCTCGCGCGCGGGGGTACTGCGGCGGGAAGGGCTCGCGCACAGGTGGGCGCTGCGGCGTGAACGGCTCGCGCGCGGGGGTACTGCGGCGGGAAGGGCTCGCGCACAGGTGGGCGCTGCGGCGTGAACGGCTCGCGCGCGGGGGCGCTACGGCGTGAACGGCTCGACTGAGCGTGGGCGAGTTGCCGAGCGAGTGGAAGGCCGAGCGAGTGGAAGGCCGAAGGCCGGGCGGTCCCTGCCTGCCCTACCTGTGCGCCCGGCGTGGCCGCCGGCGAGGAGGCCGGGCCGGCGGGGCGATCCGGTCGCAGTCGCGTATGTCCGGATGAAACGCGCGCTACCAGGAGGCCGGGGTCACGTCGGGCGCGCGGTCATGAAGGGCCGTGGCGAGGGAGCCTGGCTCCCCCGCCACAGCGGAGCGCTCACGCGCACATGATCAGGTGTTGCCCTCGAACAGGCTGGTGACCGACCCGTCGCTGAACACCTCGGTGATCGCGCGGGCGATGAGCGGCGCGATCGACAGCACGGTCAGCTTGTCGAACCTCTTCTCCTCCGACAGCGGCAACGTGTTCGTCACGATCACCTCGGAGATGCGCGAGTTCTTCAACCGGTCGACCGCCGGGTCGGAGAAGACCGCGTGGGTGGCGCACACGATGACGTTCGTGGCGCCCTGGTCGTACAGCGCGTCGGCCGCCTTGCAGATCGTGCCCGCGGTGTCGATCATGTCGTCGATCAGCACGCAGGTGCGTCCGCGGACCTTTCCGACGACCTCGTTGACCTTCACGGAATTCGCCACGTCGAGGTCGCGCCGCTTGTGGATGAACGCCATGGGCGTGCCGAGCGTGTCCGCCCAGCGCTCCGACAGCCGGACGCGGCCGGTGTCGGGTGAGACGATCGTGGTGGTGGCCAGGTCGAGCTTGTCCTTGAGGTAGCTCTCCAGGACCGGCATGGCGAACAGGTGGTCGACGGGCCCGTCGAAGAAGCCCTGGATCTGCGAGGTGTGCAGGTCGATCGACATGAGCCGGTCGGCGCCCGCCGTCTTGAAGATGTCGGCCATCAGCCGCGCGGTGATCGGCTCGCGGCCACGACCCTTCTTGTCCTGTCGCGCGTAGCCGAAGAACGGCATGACCACGGTGATGCGCTTGGCGGAGGCCCGCTTGAGCGCGTCGACCATGATGAGCTGTTCCATGATCCACTTGTTGATCGGCCCGGTGTGGCTCTGGATCACGAAGGCGTCGCACCCGCGTACCGACTCCAGGTAGCGCGCGTAGATCTCGCCGTTGGCGAAGTCGATCAGCTTCGTCGGCGTGAGCGAGACCCCGACGTTCCTGGCGACCTCTTCGGCCAGTTCAGGGTAGGCCCGGCCCGAAAAGAGCATCAGCTCCTTGGACCCCGGCTGTTTGATGCTCGTCACGTGCCACTCTCCCGCTCTTGCTCGGCAAGCGCCCTCTCGGCCGCCGCTGCCGACTTCGTGCCCGCGCGCCTGCGCAAGACCCATTTCTCGATGTTGCGCTGCCGCGCTCTTGCCACGCCGATCGCCCCTGGTGGGACGTCGTCGGTGATGACCGATCCGGCCGCCGTGTAGGCGCCGTCGCCGATGGTCACCGGAGCGACCAGCATGGTGTCGCACCCCACGAAGACGCCGTCTCCGATGGTGGTGTGGTTCTTGTTGACCCCGTCGTAGTTGACGAACACGGCCGACGCCCCGATGTTGACGTCCTCGCCGATCGTGGCGTCGCCCACGTAGGTCAGGTGCGGCACCTTGGACCGTGCCCCGACCTTCGAGTTCTTCACTTCGACGTAGGTGCCCGCCTTCGCCTTGTGGCCCAGCTCGGCGCCGGGGCGCAGGTAGGCGTACGGCCCGACGGAGGCTTCGGGCCCGATGACCGCGCTGTCGCACACCGCGTTGCGCACGACGGCGCCCGCTCCGACGGTCGTGTCGGTCAGCGTGGAGGCGGGGCCGATCTGCGCGCCGGCCGCGACGGCGGTGCTGCCGTGCAGCTGCGTCCCGGGGTGGATGACGACGTCGGACTCGAGCGTGACCTGCACGTCGACGAAGGTGCTCGCGGGGTCGATGACGGTCACGCCCGCCCGCATGTGCGACTCGAGGATGCGCTGGTTCAGCACCTTGCGGGCGAAGGCGAGCTGCACCCGGTCGTTGACGCCTTCGACCTCGACGTAGTCGGCGGCGATGTGGGCGCCGACCCTGTGCCCTTCCTCCCTGAGGATGGACAGCACGTCGGTGAGGTACTCCTCGCCCTGCGCGTTGTCCGTCGACACGCGCTTGACGGCGTCGGCGAGCAGGAGGCCGTCGAAGGCGTAGACGCCGGAGTTCATCTCCTTGACGGCGCGCTGGGCGGGGCCGGCGTCCTTCTCCTCGACGATCTCCAGGACGGCGCCGGTGTCGTCGCGGATGATCCGTCCGTATCCGGTCGGATCGGGCACCTCCGCGGTCAGCACGGTGACCGCGTTGCCGTCGGCGGCGTGGGACTCCAGCAGCCTGGCGAGGGTCTCGGCGCGCAGCAGCGGCGTGTCGCCGTAGGTGACGAGCACCGTGCCGGCGATCGTGCCCACCTCTTCGAGCACGGTGCGGACGGCGTGCCCCGTGCCGCGCTGCTCGCGCTGCACGACCGCCCGAGCGTCGGGGCTGGTCTGGGCGAGGTGGCCGCCGACCCGCTCCTTCGCGTGGCCGATGACGACGATGAGCCGCTCGGGTTCGAGCTCCCGCGCGGCGACGAGCATGTGGTCGACCAGCGCGAGGCCGCACAGCTCATGGAGGACTTTGGGGGTCTGGCTCTTCATCCGGGTGCCCTCGCCTGCGGCGAGGACGATGACTGCTGCCGGGCGCGGCACACTCACGGACTGAGGCTCCCTGTGACGAGGCGGATCAGGGCGTGGCACGGCTACCGCACCGCTACCCTCCCGACACCGTGAGGATACCTTCCCGCCCTCGGTGCCTCTCTAGCTACCCGGCCGATGGCCGTGTCGTGCTCCAGAGCTCCCGGAAGAGGACTCGAACCCCTACAAAGTGGACCAAAACCACTTGTCCTGCCGATTAGACGATCCGGGATGATCCGGACACTCGCGTGTCGCGGCTAGTCATACGATACCGACGTCTGTGTCACTCACGCGCCGCATTTCATCCCGCGGACAGGGCGGTACTCCAGGCTGTCAGCCGAGCACTTATACCAGCCCACGATGGCACCCGCAAGACACAGAACCCACTCAGCAATCGACGGAGACCGTTACCTTCCACACATTCGCTTCTGGCTCGTTCCTAACTTACGCTGACGTAGGTTACGGATGCGTAGCCCGGACATTCATCTACATATGTCGTGAGAGGTAGCCCATGACCGTCCTTGCCGATCGACCGGCGCCCGGTCCCAAGCCAGACGTGGATCCCGAACCCAAGACCAGGGCCGAACTGATCACCTTCGGTCTCGTCGTGGGCCTCCCCCTGGTCGCGATCGCCGCCGCCGTGCCGTTCGCGTGGGGCTGGGGCCTGGGGTGGACCGACATCGCGATCGCCTTCGTCTTCTACGTCGTCTCGGGGCTGGGCGTGACAGTCGGGCTTCACCGCTACTTCACGCACGGGTCCTTCAAGGCGAAGCGCCCGATGAAGATCGCGCTGGGCATCGCGGGCAGCCTGTCGCTGGAGATGTCGGTCCTCGACTGGGTGGCCACGCACCGCAAGCACCACAAGTTCTCCGACAAGGAGGGCGACCCGCACTCGCCGTGGCGCTTCGGCCCGGGATTCAAGTCGATGTCCAAGGGCCTGCTGTACGCGCACATGGGCTGGCTGTTCGAGAGCGAGCGCACCAACAGGGAGAAGTACGCCCCTGACCTGTACAAGGACCCGGACATCATCAAGCTCCACAAGTGGTTCGGCGCGCTGGCCGTCACCTCGATCTTCCTTCCCGCGATTCTCGGCGGGCTGCTGACCTGGTCGTGGCAGGGCGCGCTGACCGCGTTCTTCTGGGGCTCGCTGGTGCGCATCGGCCTGCTGCACCACGTGACCTGGTCGATCAACTCGATCTGCCACGTGTTCGGCGACGAGGCCTTCGAGGTGCGCGACAAGTCGCGCAACGTGTGGTGGCTGGCGATCCCCTCGTTCGGCGAGTCGTGGCACAACCTGCACCACTCCGACCCGACCTGCGCCCGTCACGGGGTGCTGAAGGGTCAGATCGACCTGAGCGCGGGCCTGATCCGGATCTTCGAGCGGCTCGGCTGGGTCCACGACGTGCGGTGGCCGACTCCCGAGCGCCTGGCGGCGAAGCGCATTGGGTAGTGCCGATACCACGGTGCCCGGTCACGGACCGGGCACCGTCATTATGGAACCTGTGACCACCGAATCCCGATCCCGCAGACGCATGACAGGAAGAGAGCGAAGAGAGCAGCTGATCACCATCAGCCGCGCGCTGTTCGCTGAGAAGGGGTTCGACGGGACCTCCATCGAGGAGATCGCCGCCACGGCGCAGGTGTCCAAGCCTGTGGTGTACGAACACTTCGGCGGCAAGGAGGGCGTCTACGCGGTGGTGGTCGATCGCGAGATGCAGAAACTGCTCGGCATGATCACCGCGGCGCTGTCGGCGTCGCACTCGCTGATCAAGCTGGAACGGGCGGCGCTCGCGCTGCTGCAGTACATCGAGGAGAGCAGCGAGGGCTTCCGCATCCTGGTGCGCGACTCGCACGCCGCTTCGGGCACGGGCACCTTCGCGAGCCTGATCAGCGAGATCGCCAGCCAGGTCGAGGACGTGCTGGCCGACGAGTTCAAGAGCAGGGGCTACGACCCCAAGCTCGCGCCGATGTACGCGCAGATGCTGGTCGGCATGGTGGCGCTGACCGGTCAGTGGTGGCTCGACGTGCGCAGGCCCGGCCGCGAGGAGGTCGCGGCACACCTGGTGAACCTGGCGTGGAACGGCCTGACGGGCCTGAACCCGACGCCGCAGATCACCGCGACGAGCAAGCACCTTGAGCTCGCTCCCGTGCCCGCGATGCCCAGGCCGACCGAGAAGGAGCTCAAGGAGGCTCAGAAGGCCAGGGCCAGGGAGCTCAAGGAGGCCGAGAAGGCCAGGGAGCGTGAGCTGAAGGAGCGCGAGCGGCTGCTGCGCGACGCCGAGAAGGCCAAGGAGCGCGAGGACAAGCTGCGTCAGCGCGAGGCGAGGTTGGCCGAGCGGGCGGCGAAACTCGAACAAGAGTGAGTCGTTGAGACGAAGTTAACGCTTTGTTCAATCTGGTTGGGCATATTACGTAATATGTCCGCCGAGCTCCTGCATACCGGAAATGATCTGCCCCTGCCTCAGGAGCGGTTCCTCAACCGTGAGGAAAGCTGGCTCCAGTTCAACGAGCGGGTGCTCGAGCTGGCCGAAGACTCCTCCCTCCCCCTTCTCGAACGCGTCCGATTCCTGGCGATCTTCGCGAGCAATCTCGACGAGTTCTTCCGTGTACGGGTGGCCGGCCTCAAGCGGCGGATGGCGACGGGCCTGCTGCTGCGCACCAAGAGCGGCCTCAAGCCGCGCGAGGAGCTGGCCCGCATAGGGACGATCGCGGACGGCCTGGCCAAGCGCCACGCCGCCCTCTTCCACGAGCGGATCTGCCCGCAACTGGCGAGCGAGGGCATCGAGATCGTCCGTTGGGACGACCTCGGCCGCGACGAGCGCACCGAGCTGCGCAAGCTGTTCAGGGAGCGCATCCGTCCGGTTCTGACGCCTCTGGCCGTCGATCCGGCCCACCCGTTCCCGTACATCTCGGGTCTGAGCCTCAACCTGGCCGTCGTCGTGCGGAACCCGTCGACGGATCACACGGTCTTCGCCAGGGTCAAGGTGCCGTCCCAGCTCCCGCGGTTCGTGACCGCCTCCAAGGACAGGTTCGTCCCGCTGGAGGATGTGATCGCCGCCCACCTCGGGCAGCTGTTCAAGGGCATGGAGATCCTCCAGCACCACGCCTTCAGGGTGACCCGCAACGAGGACCTCGACGTCGACGAGGACGTCACGGAGAACCTCATGAAGGCGCTGGAGAAGGAGCTGCTCAAGCGCAGGTTCGGTCCCGCGGTCCGGCTCGAGGTCGAGGACACGATCACGCCCGAGGTGCTCGAGCTGCTGGTCGACGAGCTGGACGTGGCGCCGCACGAGATCTACAAGATCAACGGCCCGCTCGATCTGACGGGCCTGCACGCGATCGCCGACCTCGACAGGGGCGAGCTGAGCTACCGCCCGTTCGTCCCCTCCGAGGCCATCCACGCCGAGGACGACATCTTCGCCGTCCTGCGCGAGCGTGACGTGCTGCTGCACCACCCCTACGACTCCTTCGCGACCAGCGTGCAGCGCTTCATCGAGCAGGCGGCCGAGGACCCGAGCGTTCTGGCGATCAAACAGACCCTCTACCGCACCAGCGGCGACTCCCCGATCGTGAACGCGCTGATCGACGCGGCCGAGGCGGGCAAGCAGGTCGTGGTCGTCGTGGAGATCAAGGCCCGCTTCGACGAGCACGCCAACATCTCGTGGGCGCGCAAGCTGGAGAAGGCCGGCTGCCACGTGGTCTACGGCGTGGTCGGCCTGAAGACCCACTGCAAGCTCGCGCTGGTCGTACGGCAGGAGCCTTCGGGCGAGCTGCGCCGCTACTGCCACATCGGCACCGGCAACTACAACCCGAAGACCGCCCGGCTCTACGAGGACTTCGGCCTGCTCACCGCCGATCCCCTGGTCGGCGAGGACGTGACCGACCTGTTCATCCACCTGACCGGCTACTCCAACCACTCGGCCTACCGCAGGCTGCTCGTCGCGCCGCACTCGCTGAGGGGCGGGCTGCTGGCCAGGATCGAGCGGGAGATCGCCCATCAGCAGGCGGGCCGTCCCGCGAGAATCCGGATGAAGACGAACTCCCTCGTGGACGAGCAGCTGATCGACGCCCTCTACCGGGCATCCCGTGCCGGCGTGCCGGTGGATCTGTGGGTTCGGGGCATCTGCGCGCTCCGTCCGGGCATTCCCGGGCTGAGCGAGAACATCCGCGTCCGCTCGGTTCTCGGGCGCTTCCTCGAGCACTCCAGGGTGTACGAGTTCGGGCTCGGCAGGCGACCCGAGATCTGGATCGGCAGCGCCGACCTGATGCGCCGCAACCTCGACCGCAGGGTGGAGGCGTTGGTGAAGGTGACCAGCCAGCCGCACAGGGCCTACCTGATCGAACTGCTCGACCTGGTGATGGCCGAGACCACGAACAGCTGGTGGCTGAACTCCGACGGCACGTGGAGCCGCCACCAGGGCGAGGACCTGCAGAGTCACACCCTGGCGACCAGGCGCTGGAGAACCGTTGATGACTGACCCCATCAGAGCCGCAGGCGCGGTCGTCTGGCGAGGTGACGAGGTCGCCCTCGTCCACCGGCCCGCCTACGACGACTGGACCTTCCCCAAGGGCAAGCTGCGGCAGGGCGAGCACATGATCGCCGCCGCCCTGCGCGAGGTGCGCGAGGAGACCGGGCTCACCGTGCTCCTCGGCCGCGCCCTGCCTCCCGTCCACTACCTGCGCAAGGGCCGGTTGAAGCGGGTCGACTACTGGACGGCCCGCGCGGTCTCCGGCGAGTTCGTCCCCGGATCCGAGGTGGACGAGATGGTCTGGCTGCCCGTCGACGAGGCCAGGGCGCGCCTGACGTACGAGTGGGACGCGGGCCTGCTGCGTACCGTCACCGCCGCGCCGCTGGAGACCACCCCCTTACTCCTGATACGGCACGGCAGCGCGGGCTCGCGCCAGAAGTGGAAGGGGGACGACGACCTGCGCCCGCTCGACGACGAGGGCGAGGTCCAGGCGCGCACGCTCGCCACGGTGCTGCCCGCCTACCGGCCAGGAGCGCTGCTCAGCTCGCCGAGCCGGCGGTGCGTGCAGACCCTGCCCGACGCCGGCGTCCGGCTCGAGCCGCTGCTGAGCGAGCCGGGCTACGACCCTGACAAGACCGCCGAGCTCGTGCGCGAGATCGAGGGCCCCGTGGCCGTGTGCAGTCACGGCAAGGTGCTCCCTCCGCTGATCTCCGAGCTCAGCGGCGTGCGGGTGCACCTGCGCAAGGGCGCGTTCGCCGTCGTCCATCGCGCCGGCGAACAGGTCGTCAGCGTCGAGCGCTACGCCGTCTGAACCTTCGCCCACACCTTGGGGAAGTCGGCCTGCGCACGCTCGGCCGTGCCTCGCTCGATGCCGACGAGGACGCCGTAGGTGAAGGTGTCCTCCCCCGCCTGCCGCGCGCTCTCCGCCTCCTTGGCGAGCGTGTCCTGCGCGACGACCCCGTCCTGATGCAGTCCGAGCACGTCCTGGATGGATTCGGCGCGCTTGGCCAGCTTGCTCATCCCGAGCGCCTCGGCGGTGTATCGAGCGCGTTTGGCCGCCTTGCGCACGTCGTGCATGGCGATCTCGCGCCGCTCCTCGTCCGGGATGGCCTGAGCGGTGTCGTACGCCTTCGTCACCCGCTGCCAGTTCTTGTCGGCGACACCGGCGAGCGTGGAGTCGGCGGGCTTCTTGGCCGCCTTGCCCAGTGACGGCTTGGCGACCAGCTCGTCGAGCGCGTCGAGCAGCGCGTAGTAGCGCTCGCCGCTCAGCGTCTCCCTGATCCTGCCGTACGCCTCTTCCTCCCGTGCGCCGAGGTCGTCGCCGAGCCGTACCTGGATGGGGCCCACCACCAGCTCGGGCGGCAGGTTCTTCAGGTGACGGGCGAACCTCGCCCTGATGACCTCCAGGTCGCGGGCCTCGCCGAGCACGGTGCCGAGCCACTGCAGCTCGTCCTGAACCCGCTCGGTGTCGCGCACGATGCTCCTGAACGCCTTCAGCGCGCTGCGCAGCCTGCGGCAGGCGACGCGCATCTGGTGGACCGCGTCCTCCTCGGCCCTACGGGTGCGCGGGTCCTGCGAGAGGAGCGCCTCCACCTGTCCTGCCAGGTAGTCGATGACGACGTCGCCGGCGGTGCCGTCGCCGACCCGGGCGCGCGTGGGCGCCGCCGGCTTCAGCAGCCTGGCCAGCTTGCTTCCCGTCCCGGCGGGTACGGCCCCCGCCTTGCGCAGCCGCTTGCCGACCTTGGCCAGCAGGTCGGGGTCGCCGTTCTCGAGCAGCTCGGCCTCGACCTCGCGCCAGCGCTCGACCTGCGGCGCGTCTCCGAGCACGGTGCCCTTGACCCGGTCGTCGGCCACCTCGACCAGCCCCGACAGGACGCGCACGCTCCTGCGGGTGTCGAGCTCGGCGACGGCCGCCAGCTCGGCGCCGCGCGTGTAGGCCTGGACGAGCTCGGCCAGCTCCCAAGGGATGATCTTCGTGCTTCTGGTGAGCGGGAGCTGGATCTCCTGGCGGGCGCCCTTGGCCTTCGGCAGCTTCAGATGCCAGCCCGCGTCCGCGCCGCCTCTGCGTCTGCGCAGCGTGATGCCCCTGGCGGCCAGCCTCAGATCAGGGGTGTCGTAGTAGAGCGCCACGAGCTGGTAGCTCCTCGGCCCCACGACCTCCCCGAGCTTGCCCAGGTCAGGGACTTCGTAGTCGTCAGGGACGTCGAACTTGTCTTCGATCTCGATGCTCACTGCACCTCGCAAGTGTCGAATTGCGGACAATAATGCCACTGCGCAATGAACAGGAGAAGTCTGGAAGAATCCTCGCCGCCAGCAGGTGGAACCATGGCCCAGGCTTGACGCCGCCGCGCGCCCTTTGCGCCTATCTACCCATGTTCCGCCTGTTCAGGAGGTCTAACCTTTCCGGCCGACCACGAAGATCCGCCGGAACGGGAAGGGCGTGCCGTACGGCCTGCTCGGATAGGCCTCGTCGAGCCGGACGGCGAGCTCGTCGGCGAAGCGCCTGCGCTCGTCGGGCTCCAGCCTGTCGAAGACCGGGCGCAGGGCCGTACCGGAGATCCAGTTGAGGACCGCGTTCTCGCCCTCGAGGATGTGGACGTAGGTGGTCTCCCACGCGTCCACCCGCAGCCCGAGGCCGCTGAGCTGGTCCACGTACGCCACCGGGTCGACGACCGGCCAGGGACGCTCGAAGTCGCCGAGCCTGTCCCGCCAGGCCTCGCTCGCGCACAGCTCCCTGATCAGCACGTGGCTGGGGGCGTCGAAGTTGCCCGGCACCTGGAAGGCGAGCCAGCCTCCAGGACTGAGGTCGTCGACCCAGCGCTCGAACAGGTCGCGATGCGTCGGCACCCACTGCAGCAGGGCGTTCGACACCAGCACGTCGATGGGCCGGTCGGGATGCCACAGGGTCACGTCGGCGACGTCGAACCTGGCGGTGGTCCGCAGCTCGCGCGCCTTGCTGATCATCGCGGGCGAGGAGTCGAAGCCGTAGACGGTGGCTCCGGGCCAGCGTTCGGTCAGCGTGGCGGTGAGTTCGCCCGATCCGCAGCCCGCGTCGACGACATAATCGGGTGCGTCCGCGTGGACGCGGCTGACCAGCTCGATATACGGCCTGCCGCGCTCGTCGGCGTACTTGGCGTAGGTCGCGGGATCCCAAATATCTCTCGACATAGAGATAATTGATATCGAGAGAGATATCTCGATGTCAAGACAGTACACTTTGTGTCATGACGATGGACGAGGTCGACAGGCTCGTGGCGTCCTGGCAGCAGGAACGCCCCGATCTCGATGTGACGCCGCTGCAGGTGCTGAGTCGAGTCTCCCGCCTGGCCCGCCATCTCGACAGGGCGCGACGCGCCTCCTTCGCCGAACACGACCTCGAGCCGTGGGAGTTCGACGTGCTCACCGCGTTGCGGCGGGCGGGCAAGCCGTACGAGCTGTCGCCTGGCGCGCTGCTGCGCGCGACGCTGGTGACCTCAGGGACGATGACCAACCGCATCGACCGGCTGGAGCAGGCCGGCCTGGTACGGCGCCGCCCCGACCCCGAGGACCGGCGCGGCGTGCTGGTGTCCCTGACCGACGAGGGACGGGCCAGGGTCGACGCCGCCTTCGCCGACCTGCTGCGACGGGAGCGGGACCTTCTGGCGAGCCTGGGGTCCGACGAGCAGAAGATTCTCGCCGATCTTCTCCGCACCCTCCTCACCCCGTTCGACACCTGACCGTCCGCGCCCACGACCATGCCCCGAGCCGGCCGGCCACTTCGCCGAGGATGGTCAGCGTCGGTCCGTCACCCAATGGGGGTGGCCCAGGCCGGCCTGACACTCGCCGAGCGTGGCCCGGGCCGGCGTGGCACTCGCCGAGCGTGGCCCGGGCCGGCGTGGCACTCGCCGAGCGTGGCCCGGGCCGGCCTGACACTCGCCGAGGGAGGCTCGGGTCAGGCGGGCGCTCGCGGAGAGTGCCCGCCGGGCGGTCACTCGCCGAGCCGCTCGGCCACCTCCAGCCACTCCGCCTCGACCGCGTCCTTCTCGTTCAGGATGTCGCGCAACTTGCCGTCCAGCTCGCCCAGCCTGGCGTAGTCGCTGGCCGCCTCCGCCATCACGGCGTGCAGCTTCTCCTCCTGCCCACTGAGCTTGTCGAGCTGCCGCTCCAGACGGCTGAGCTCCTTGCGCAGCTCCCGCTCCTCCTTCGCCGACAACCCGGAGGGAGCCTCGACGCTCTCCGGCGCGGGCGCCGCCGCCGGAGCCGTGCCCGCGACCCGCGCCGTGACCGCCGTACCGGCCGCCCGCCGTTCGAGGTACTCGTCCACCCCGCCCGGCAGCATCGACAGCCGCCCGTCGCCCAGCAGCGCCACGCACCTGTCGGCCACCCGCTCAAGGAAGTAGCGGTCGTGGCTCACCAGCACCAACGTGCCCGGCCAGCCGTCGAGCAGGTCCTCCAGCTCGTTCAACGTCTCGATGTCGAGGTCGTTGGTCGGCTCGTCGAGCAGCAGCACGTTCGGGTCGTCCATGAGCAGGCGCAGCAACTGCAGCCGCCGCCGCTCCCCTCCGGACAGGTCGCCGACGACCTTCCACTGCGCCTCGCCCTTGAAGCCGAGGCGTTCGAGCAGCTGGGAAGCCGTCCACTCCTTCTTGCCGAGCTGGATGTACTTGCGGATCTGCTCCACCGACTCCAGCACCCGCTGCGTCAGGTCGACGTCGGCGAGCTCCTGCGACAGGTACGCCAGCCGTACCGTCCTGCCCGTGACCACCCGGCCCGCGTCCGGCTTGACCTGGTCGGCGAGCAGACGCAGCACCGACGACTTGCCCGAGCCGTTGACGCCGATCAGCCCGATGCGGTCGCCAGGACCGAACTGGTAAGTGCACCGCTCCAGCACCAGCGGGCCCGCGTCGGGCCCGCCCGCGTGCAGCGTGACGTCCTCGAGGTCATAGACGGTCCTGCCGAGCCGCGCCGCCGCGAACTTCATCAGCTCGACGGTCTCCCGCGCCGGCGGCTCGTCCGCGATCAGCGCCTGCGCCGCCTCGATCCTGAACTTCGGCTTCGACGTACGCGCGGGCGGACCCCTGCGCAGCCAGGCGATCTCCTTGCGCATCAGGTTCTGGCGGCGCTCCTCGGCCGCCTGCGCGATACGCGCCCGCTCGGCCTTGGCGAGCACATAGGCGGCATAGCCACCCTCGTAACGCTCCACCCTGCCGTCGACGACCTCCCACGTCCTGGTGGAGACCGCGTCGAGAAACCACCTGTCGTGCGTCACGACCAGCAGCGCGCTCCTACGCTGCGCCAGATGCCCCGCCAGCCAGGCGATGGCCTCGATGTCGAGATGGTTCGTGGGCTCGTCGAGCATGATCAGCTCGTGCTCGTCGATGAGCAGCCTGGCCAGCGCCGTACGCCGCCGCTCCCCACCCGACAGGTCCCCGACCAGGCTCTCCAGGTCGAGATCGCCGATCAGGTTGGCGAGAATCTCCCTGATCGCCTGGTCGCCCGCCCACTCGTGCTCGGCTCTGCCGCCCAGCACCGTCTCGTGGACCGTTCTGCGCGGGTCGAGGTCGTCCCGCTGGGACAGCAGACCGACTCGCAGACCCCTGTTGTGCGTCACCCGCCCGGAGTCCGGTTTCACCGCCCCCGCGACCACGGACAGCAGCGTCGTCTTACCGCCGCCGTTGCGGCCGACGACGCCGATGCGCTCACCGGCCTCGATGCCGAGGGACACGTCGGAGAGCAGCGGCTTGGGCCCGTAGGCATGGGAAACCGACTCAAGATTGACCAGATTCATCGCCCCCCAGGGTACGGACTACCGCCCCATTTGGCTAAGCGACCCATCCCGCCCTCCCGCCCGCACGGCGGCGTGCTCCTCCACCACCGCCCGGAGCACGGCCCACCGCTCGAAGCACGGCCACCTCTCGAAGCACGGCCACCTCTCGAAGCACCGCCCGGTGCGCCACAGCTGATCGGTGCCGCCGCTCAGAGCACGGCCGCCGCCATGAGCGCCACCTGGTGCGCTGCAGCTGGTCGGTGCCGCCGCTCAGAGCGCGGCCGCCACCCGGAGCGCCACCGCCCGAAGCGCCACCGCCCTCACACGATCGAGGCGCCTGCCACCGGTCCATGAGCGGGCACCGCCGTACGGCACACGCCCGCCCCGACGAGTCCAACCGCCAGTTCCCGCGCCTGGTCCTCGTCAGCCGCCAGGAACGCGCACGTCGGACCCGACCCCGACACGATCGCACCCAGCGCGCCCAGCTCCCGCCCCGCCTCCAACGTACGGGCCAGCGACGCGCGCAACATCAACGCCGCAGGTTGCAGATCGTTGGCCAGCTCCGCGCCCAGCGCCCGCGCGTCCCCCTCCTTCAACGCCGCCAGCAGCGCGTCGCTGGCCTGCGGCCAGGCCACGACCTCGCCCAGCGCCGCCCGCAACCGGTCACACTCCGCGTACACCCTCGCCGTCGACAGGCCGCCGCCGGCGATCGCGAACACCCAGTGGAACCTGCCGCCCGTCGCCAGCTCGGCCAGTTGCTCACCCCTGCCCGTGCCGACCGCCGTACCGCCCAGCAGCGAGAACGGCACGTCGCTCCCCAGATCGGCGGCGATCTCCATCAGGTCCTCACGCGGCAGCCCGAGACCCCACAACTCGTTGCAGGCCACCAGCGTGCCCGCCGCGTCGGCGCTGCCGCCCGCCATGCCGCCCGCCACCGGGATCGCCTTACGGATGATCAGCTCGACCCCGTACGTCCTGCCCGCGTGCTTCGCCAACGCCCTGGCCGCCTGGATGGCGAGGTTCCCGTCGTCCACCGGTACCTGGTCGGCGGACTCACCCTCCACCCGCACGGAGATCGACTCCGACTCCTTCGCGATCACCTCGTCGAAGACGGAGACGGCATGAAAGACGTTCACCAGGTCGTGGTAGCCGTCATCCCGAAGCGGGCCCACGGACAGCTGCACGTTGACCTTTGCGGGCACCCGGACGGTCACGGAACTCATCGATCTTCTGCCACTCTCGTCGCCTGCTCGGTCAGGGCTTTCGATGCTAGCGGGACCCGCACGCTCACCACGCCCTCCCACCCCGACCCTCACCATAAGCCCACGCCGTCCTGGCCCGACTGGAGGTGGAGACCCGTGGACGGCGCAGGAAGCGCGGATGGCAGGGAGACGCGGGAGGCACGCGAGAAGGAGCGAACGGATGTGAGAGGGAGCGAGGGCTCGGGGCCAGGCCCAAGCGACACAGAGAGCTGCCGAGCCGAACTCGCAGGCCAGACCCAAGCGACACAGAGAGCTGCCGAGCCGAACTCGCAGGCCAGACCCAAGCGACACAGAGAGCTGCCGAGCCGAACTCGCAGGCCAGACCCAAGCGACACGGAGGGCTGCGGGGCCGAGCTCGTAGGTCTGGCGGTTCGGCATATTCTGCCGACTGCGGCAGCAACCCAGCACGAGTGAGGTGGATCCGATGTCTCAGGTGACGGTCGTCGAGGTGCCGCAGTGGCGAGGGTCGGGTTCGGCAACGGCCGAGCGCCTGGTCGAAGGGGCCGGGCTGCTCGCGGCGATGGTGCCGGACGCGGTCCGCCATCGGGTCGAGGTCGAAGAAGGCGATGCTCCTTCCGCTCTCGCCACCACCGCCGGTAGGGCCAGGGCTGCCATCGGCGGCGCCCGCGACGGGTTCGTGGTGACCGTGGGCGGAGACTGTGGCGTCGAGCTGGCGCCCGTGTCCGACGCGATCGATCGGTACGGCGAGCGTCTCGCCCTCGTCTGGTTCGACGCGCACGGGGACCTCAACACCCCCACGTCGTCCCCCTCCGGCGCCTTCCACGGGATGATCCTGCGAGCGCTCACCGGCGAAGGGCATGACGAACTGGTGCCCGGACGTGCCATCAGCCCCAGCAGGGTGGTTCTGGCCGGTGCGCGGGACCTGGACCCAGGCGAGCGGGACTTCATCGCGGCCAGCGGCCTCACCCATGTGACCGCGGCCGACCTGGCCGACCCCGCCGTGCTGGTGGAAGCCGTGGCGGCTACCGGAGCCTCGGCCGTCTACGTCCATATCGATCTTGATGTGTTGGATCCCGAGGTGTTCGCGTCCGTGGGGAGTCCGGCGTCTGCGGGGCTGCAGCCTGACCACCTTCTCAAGCTCGTGACGGCTCTGACGGAACGGTTCGAGCCGGCGGGGCTCGGCATCACGGAGTACGAGCCAGGCCGGCCCGAGGACCAGGCGCTCCTGACCCCGCTGGTCGCAGCCCTCGTCGCCAGCGTGTCCTGACCCTGAGGCGAGGCCAGGCGAGTCTGAACCCCACCGGCTCCCCGACCCAGCACCCGCCCACTGCCAGGTCGCGAGCCCTCGACCCCGGGACGCGTCACCCCACACCCCACGAGCCTCGCGACTGTCAGGCCCCGGAACCCCGCCCCGGAACACGCCGCCCCAAGAACCACAGGCCCGTCGGCCACCACGCCCGGGACGCATCGCCTCAAGAGCCACGAATCTGTCGGATACCAGGCCCCCGGCACCTCGACCCAGAACACGCCACCCCAAAAACCACAAGCCCGTCGGCCACCACGCCCGGAACACATCGCCCCAAGAACCACGAACCTGTCGGATACCAGGCCCCGGGACCTCGACCCGGCACGCGTCGCCCCATGTCCCGCGAGCCTGTCGGCTGCCACACCAGGGGCGTCGGCGAGCCAGAGCCCCCAGCCCCACGCTCCGGCAACCCGTGGGCGGCCTGCCCGGGCCCGTTGCTGCCACGCGACAGAATCCGGTCGGCATCCTGTCGGCGCACCCGGCCCTGAGCCTGCGCCCGCGAGATTCCACGCCCGCCGGCCCAGCGGTGACCCGGCCAGAGCCGGCCCCGCACCTCGGCAACCCGTAGCCGCCATGCCCGGAGCCCATCGATGAGTTGGCCCAGAGCGCACCGGCTCCTGTAGCGCGGAAGCCTTCGGGCAGGCCATGTTCTGGCCCGTAGTGCGGAAGCCCTTGGAGCAGGCCACATTCTGGCCCGTAGTGCGGAAGCCCTTGGAGCAGGCCACATTCTGGCCCGTAGCGCGGAAGCCCTTGGAGCAGGCCACGTTCTGGCCCGTAGCGCGGAAGCCCTTGGAGCAGGCCACGTTCTGGCGCGCGGCGCGGAAGCCTTTGGGCAGGCCATGTCCTGGTGGGCGGGCCTGCCCGGCGGAGGGGGACAGCGGGCTTCCTCCGCCGGGCAGGTGGGGTGCCGTGTCAGGCAGCCGTTGGGGTTGTCGGGGTCAGCCGGGGCGGACGGCTCCTCGGTAGCGGGGGCGGTAGTAGGCCGAGTCCAGGAAGTCGGTCTTCTTGACCACATCACCGGTTTTGGGAGCGTGGATCATGATGCCGTCGCCGAGGTACAGGCCGACGTGGGTGGGGTCGCCTCCTCCGCCGCCGAAGAACACCAGGTCGCCGCGGCGCAGGTCGGTCAGCCGGATGCGCCGGCCTTGCCGGAACTGGGTCCCGGTGTAATGGCCGAGCTTCACCCCCGCTCTAGACCAGGCGTAGAGCGTCAGGCCTGAGCAGTCGAACCCGACGGTGCCCGCGCCTCGCCCTATGCCTCTGCTGGGTCCTGCGGGGGTGCCGCCGCCCCAGGAGAACGGGGTGCCCAGGCGGGCGATCGCCGCGATGGCCGCGGTGTCGCCCTTGGCGCGCGTGACCCGGCTCGGGCGGGGTCTGCCGGTGCCCGGTGTCCTGCCGGGCTTGGCGACCTTGGGCGGCCTGACGCGGGGCGGTGGCACGGGACGTCGGACGACGCGTGGCAGGCCGACACGGGGCTTGGCGAAGCCGGGCATCACAACGCGCGGCATGCCGCCCAAGGGCGGGGTGGTGACGCGAGCCGGGTCCACGTCAGCCGGGGTCACGCGAACCGCGATCATGCCCGGGTCCGCGACGCGAGGCGGAGTGGCCCATGGCCGGGCGACACCTGGCGACGGGGTTCGGAGCGAGGCCTCGCCTGGGCGGTGCCATGCCGGGGCTCGGAGCGGAGCCTCGCCTGGGCGGTGCCATGCCGGGGCTCGGAGCGAGGCCTCACCCGGGCGGTGCCATACCGGAGCTCGGAGCGGAGCCTCGCCAGCGCGGTGCCATGCCGGGGCTTGGAGCGGAGCCTCACCAGGATGGTGCCATGCCGGGGTTCGGAGCGGGGCCTCGCCAGGGCGGTGCCATGTCGAGAAGTGGTGTCGCCAGCCGTCGAGCCAGTCGGCGTCCGTCATCGGCATGCGCATCACCGACCACCTCGTCAGCGATTTTCGGCCAGAGGCGCACGCCTCGGGAGGCAGGACGACCGTCAGGCGAGTGTGGTCGGCTGGCAGTGTCACCGTGCCGAGGCATGGCGGCGTTCCGGGCTCGGCCGCCGCGCCTGGCCAGGCGCTGAGGGTCGCGAGAAAGCCGATGGTGAGCCACATCAGAACCTCCTGAGCCGTGGAAGGGAAGGCTCAGGATCATCCGGAGAGGTTCACGTGGAAGTGGCCGAGCGGGGTTCTGTGGATGAGGAAGGTGAGATGCGCACAGGCTGTGGACGAGGCGAGACGGCGTACAGGTCGTAGGCGAGGAAGGGGAGGCGGCGCGCAGGCTGTAGGCGGGGCGGGCGGGGATACAGCTTGTGGGCGAGGAAGGGAGACGGCGCACAGGCTGTGGACGAGGCGAGGCGGAACAGCGAGTCAGAGCGGGCGAGGCAGAGCGGGCGGGATGGGCTGAGCGAGGCGTGGTAGGGCGAGAGGCGGGGCTAGGCGGGGCGGGGTGGGGCTGGGCGAGGCGGGGCTAGGCGGGGCGGGGTGGGGCTGGGCGAGGCGGGGCTAGGCGGGGCGGCGTGGGGCTGGGCGAGGCGAGACGGGGCGAGGCGAGACGGGGCGAGGCAGAGCGGGCAAGGCGAGACGGGGCGAGGCAGAGCGGGCAAGGCGAGGCGGGGCGAGATGGGGGGCCAGAGCGGGGTGAGGTACTGGCTGTGGATGGGCGCGCCGGTCAGTCGAGGTGTTCCGCGATTCTCGCGAAGGCGACGATGTCCAGTTGCTCGCCCCGCGTCGAAGGCTCCACTCCGGCGGCTCGCAGTGCCTCCTCCGCGCGCGGTGCCGTACCGAACAGTGAGGACAGGGCGGCTCGCAGGGTCTTGCGCCGCTGGGCGAAGGCAGCGTCCACCACCGAGAAGACCTGCTCGCGTGTCGCGGTGGTGGCGGGCGGGTCGCGGCGCTCGAGCGAGACGAGCCCCGAGTCCACGTTCGGCACCGGCCAGAACACCGTACGGCCGACGGGCCCGGCCCTGCGCACGTCGGCGTACCAGGCGGCCTTGGCGGACGGCACGCCGTACACCTTGGAGCCGGGAGGGGCGGCGAGCCGGTCGGCGACCTCGGCCTGCACCATGACCAGGCCCTTGCGGAGCGAGGGCAGCGCCTCCAGCAGGTGAAGCACCACCGGCACGGAGACGTTGTAGGGCAGGTTGGCGACCAGGGCGGTGGGGACGTGCCCGCCGAAGTCGCCGAGGCCCACCCGCAGGGCGTCGGCCTGGACGACGGTCAGCTTGTCGCCGAGCCCGCGCGTGTCGACGGTCAGGGGAAGCTGGGTGGCCAGCACGGGGTCGATCTCCACGGCGACGACGTGGGCGGCCTCGGGCAGCAGGGCGAGGGTGAGCGACCCGAGCCCTGGACCGACCTCGATCACGACGTCGTCGGCCGACAACCCGGCCGTGCGGACGATCCGCCGGACCGTCCCGCCGTCGATCACGAAGTTCTGTCCGAACTTCTTTGTCGGACGAAGGTCCAGCTTGTCCGCCAAATTACGTATTTCAACCGGCCCCAACAGGCTCACAATGGCACTCCCCACGTCATTCATTAAGTCTCCAGCATCCACGACGCTACGAAGAACCAGGCGGAGGAGGGAGGATGGTGTGAACGACGAAGGGACTTCCCTGATGGAGCCGACGGGCGCCACGCCACTGCGTCCGACCGACGCGCGGGAGATCGGGCCCTACCGCCTGCTGGGGCGGCTCGGCGAGGGCGGCATGGGCACGGTCTTCCTGGCGATCGCGCCGACCGGTCGTCCTGTCGCCGTCAAGGTGGTGAAGGCGGAGTTCGCCAACCAGGAGGGCTTCAACGCGCGCTTCCACGCGGAGGTGGACAACGCGCGCAGAGTGGCATCGTTCTGCACCGCGCAGGTGCTCGACAACGGCAACGACGGCGCGGGCAGGCCGTACATGGTGACCGAGTTCATCTCGGGAGTTCCCCTGTCGACGCAGATCGCCAAGTACGGCGCGCTGGAGCCGGGCGCGCTGCACGGCGTGGCGCTGGGGGTGGCGGCGGCGCTCGCCGCCATCCACGTGGCGGGGTTGGTGCACCGCGATCTGAAGCCGGCCAACGTCATCCTGTCGATGTCGGGACCCAGGGTGATCGACTTCGGCATCTCCAGGGCCCTCGACCGTGAGAGCAATTTCACGCTGTCGGGCGAGCTGCTGGGGAGTCCAGGCTGGTGGGCGCCGGAGCAGGTGCGCGGGCAGCAGGTGACGCCCGCGGCCGACGTGTTCGCGTGGGGCTGCCTGGTGGCGTTCGCGGGCAACGGCCGCCATCCGTTCGGCCGCGGCGACGCCATCACGCTGGCGACCAGGGTGCTGCACCAGCCGCCTGATCTCGGCGCGCTGCCCGCGCCGCTCAACGAGCTGGTACGGCGGGCCACCGCGATGGACCCGCTCCATCGGCCGACGGCGCAGGACCTGCTGATATCGCTGGTCGGCGGGCGCGTCCCCGCTCCCGACCCGGCGACGCTGGTCGCCACGGAGTGCTTCGACCAGCCCTGGCAGCCGCCGGCGAACATCGCCGACGAGCCCGACGCCACGGAGGTGTTGTCGGCGACCCTCTCGAGCCCGCCGGTCGCGACACCGACACCGACGCCCGCACCCACACCGACGCCCACACCGCCACCGACGCCCACACCAACACCGACATCGACGCCCGCACCGACGCCGGTGCCCACGCCGACGCCGGTGCCGGTCATGCTGCAGCAGGCTCCCGCCGAGGACGCCAGGCCGAAGACCAATCGCTGGCTGATCCCCGTGATCGTCGCGGCGGTGGCGCTGCTGGTCACGATCGCGCTCCTGATGGTCAACAGGCCGTCGCCACAGACCACGGCGACGCCGACGACAGGGAACGGCGCCACCGCCCAGGTGAACGCGGTCACCGATATCGGCAGGCGTATCCAGCTGGGCGCCGGCTTCGACGACCCACAGGTGATCGTCGCCCGGCGGCCCGACTGCGGCCTGACCGACTACGGCGGCAACCAGCCCACGTCGGGCCGGTTCTGCGTGATCAAGTGGACGATGGTGAACCCCAGCGGTACGGCACGCCCCATCGGCAAGCCTTCCGTCACGCTGCGCGACGACAGGGGCGCCGTCCATGAGGTCACGACATTGTCCAGCGCGCTTCCCGACTCGATCCCGCCGGGCGGGCGGATCGACGGGACGTTCGTGTTCGACCTGCCGCCGCAGCGGATGCCCGCCGTCCTGTCCGGCACCATGCTGCAGGGCGGGAAGGAAATCGAGGTGCGACTGTCATGACTCGTGCACTCCTGACCGTCCTCCTCACAACCGCCATGACCCAAGGAACGGTCGCCATCACCCCCGGAACGGTCGCCATGACCCACGGAGCCGCGGCCATCGCGTCAGGAAACGGTGGCGAAGCCGCGCGGGCGATGCCCTGCACGAGTGACGTGGTCGCCCGCGACGCCGTCGTCGGCGACCCGTTCGACGGCGCCGGCGCGGTCTATCTGGTGTCCGACGACGAGATCGTTCCTGTCAAGCCGCCCACCACCCTCCGGGAGGGCGACGGGTTCGGCTGGTCGGTGGCCCTGGCGGAGATCGACGGGGACGGCTGCGCCGACCTGCTGGTCGGCGCGCCGTACGCCGACGTGGAGTCCCTGCAGGACGCGGGCGTCGTCTACATCATGCCCGGCAAGGGCGGCGCCCCTATCAGGGTGACGTCGCCAGAGCCGCAGCCCGACGCGCATTTCGGCTGGTCGGTGGCGGCCAAGGGGGAGATGATCGCCGTTGGCGCGCCGTACGAGGACCAGGGGGACCTGGCCGACACGGGGTCGGTCTACGTCCTCAAGGGCCAAGGCAAGATGAAGAAGATCAACCAGGAGTCGAAGGAGATCCTGGGCAACCCCGAGGTGGGCGACCAGTACGGCTGGGCGCTGGCCTTCGGGGCGGGCAACAGCCTGGTCGTCGGCGTGCCGTACGAGAACGACGACGGCGCCGGCGTCCAGAACGGCGAGGGCAGGCTCGACTCCGGCTCGGTGAGCATCATCGCCGACATCACCGCGCAGAAGCCGACGGCCGTCAAGTGGGAGCCGCCCGACGACCGTGCCGGTGACAGGTTCGGCTACGCGGTGGCCTACGTCGAGGGCATGGGCATCGCGGTGGGCGCGCCGCAGGCCGACTTCGTGCAGTTCCTCGACGCCGCGGGCAAGCCGACGAGGAAGGTGAAGGGCGAGGGCAACTTCGGCTTCTCGCTGGCCGCCTCCAAGGACGGCAGACTCGCGGTCGGCGCCCCGTACGCGGGCGGCACGGGCGCGGTACGGATCCTGTCGGGCAGCGGCGGATCCGCCGAACGCAGGCTGGTCTTCCCACCGGGCGGCAGGTTCGGCTGGTCGGTCGCCTTCGCCGGCAACCGTGTGCTCGCCGGCGCGCCTGACGCCGCGCCGTACGGCATGGTCGGCATCGCGGGGCGCAACGAGGACACCGTCCAGGAGCTCCAGCCGCCGAAGGGCGTCGAGTTCGGGGCGTCGGCGGGCGGGTGAGCGGGGCCGGCCTAGCCGAACAGTCTGGCCCCGCAGTGCGGCCACTGACCCTGCCAGCGCCCGCCGACGCGCAGGTAGAGCAGTTGCGCCCGGTAGGTCTGCTCCTCGGCGGACCAGACGTGCGGCATGCCTGCGCCGCCGACCGCCTGCCACATCGGCAGGCTGAACTGGTACAGGCCGTAGTAGGGGCCCGAGGGGTTGTAGGCGTGCGGGTTGCCGCGGGACTCGCACGCGGCCAGCGCCGCCCAGTTGAGCCGCGCCACGTCGGCCTGGATCGGGATGGTGCGCGGCGGCGCGGCGGGCCCGGCCGGGGCGACCGTGATCGTGGTGCCCTCGCGAGGGAAGCTGCGGAGCGCGGGCGTGACGCGGTAGCCCCTGCCGTACCGGACCCTGGTCTGCCGCAGCACGCCCCTGACGGTCGCGCTGGTGGTCGTGGTGGTGAGGCGCCGCTCCCCCGCGACCACGTGCACCTCGCGGGGGGTGAACATCGTGACCGCCATCCCGCCCAACGGGATGGCGCCGGTCCTCGGCGCGGACAGGCGGCTGCCGCCGTGCTCGATGGCGAGCTCGTCGAGCGCCCCGCCGACGCTCGTGGCGGTGACGACGTGCCTGGCCGTGCGGCCGTCGACGGTGAGCGTGATCGGGCGGGCGTGGCGGACCACGATCGTGGTCGCCTCGCCGATCGGGGTGTGGGCGGCGGGGTACAGGTAGTCGTGCTCCCCGAACGGGATCTCGGCCTGCTCGAGCACCTCGGCCACGGTACCGGCGGTGCTGCGCAGCGCCATGGCCTTGCCGTCCACGACCAGCGCGACCTCCTCGCCGAGCGTGGCGACGATGATCGAACCGGCCAGGGCAGCCGTCACGAACCCGTAACCGGCCATCGCCCGGCCCGACTTCCAGAGGGGCCGGGGGGCGCGTCGTCGTCCTCTAGCCATCACCCGCGCGAGGCTAACCGAGCGCGGGGCGGGTTCACCGGGAGATGCCGAAGACCGCCTCTCCGTTGGTGTTCACGGCCTCGCACAGCACGTCAGCTGGCATGTCCTTGACCTCTGCCAGGCAGCGCAGCGTGAGCGGGATGAGGTAGGGGGCGTTGGGCTTGCCGCGGTGCGGGACCGGCGGCAGGTACGGCGCGTCGGTCTCGACCAGGATCAGCTCCTTGGGCGCCACCCTGGCAGCCTCGCGCAGGTAGCCGGCGTTCTTGTACGTCACGGGACCGGAGAAGGACATGAAATATCCGGCTTCCACGCACTTCTTGGCCATCTCGGCGTCCCCGGAGTAGCTGTGGAAGACCACGCGCTCGGGCGCGCCCTCCGCCGCCAGCACCTTCAGGACGTCGTCATGGGCGTCGCGGTCGTGGATGACCAGCGCCTTGCCCGTCCGCTTGGCGATCTCGATGTGCGCGCGGAAGCCCGCGTGCTGGTCGTCCTTCGACGCCCAGTCACGGTAGTAGTCGAGCCCCGTCTCGCCGACCGCCCGCACGTCGGGCTCGCCGGCCAGCGCCTCGATCTCGGCCAGCACCTCGGGTGTCGCGGCGTGCGCCTCGTTCGGGTGGATCGCCACGCCCGCGTAGACGTCGCGGTGGGCGGCGGCGACCCGCGCCCCCCACACCGAGGACGGCAGGTCGTAGCCGATGGTGACGAGGCTGTTGACGCCCACCGCGCGGGAGTCGGCCAGGATGCTCTCCACGCTGGCCGAGGCCGCCTGCGCGGCCTGCGCCACGGGGTCTCCGGAGGAGGCCTGCCTGGTGCCCACCATGATGTCGAGATGGCAGTGGCTGTCGAAGACGGGCGTCGTCAGCGGCTCGGGCGCGGAGGGAAGGGTGCTCACTCCCCCAAAGGTACCGTCGCGGCAAGGGACAATCGTCTCCATGCGGTTCGGGATCCTCGGGGCCACCGCGGCCTGGCGCGCCGACGGCACGCAGGTGCCGCTCGGCGGCCCCACCCAGCGTGCCCTGCTCGCCCTCCTGCTGGCCCGTGCCGGCCAGGTCGTCGCCGCCGGCAGCCTGATCGACTCCCTGTACGGCGAGCGGCCCCCCGCCAACGCCGGCCACGCCCTGCAGTCGCAGGTCTCCCGCCTGCGCCGCTCGTTCACGATCGAGCTGCTGCCCGGCGGCTACCGCCTCGACGTCGATCCCTCGGCGGTCGACGCGCACGTCTTCCTTGGTCTGGCCGACGAGGGCCGCGCCGCGCTGGAGGCCGGTGACCCCGCCGGTGCCGCCGATCTGCTGCGCCGGGCTCTGGCACTGTGGCGAGGACCGGCGTCGGCCGACGCCGTTCGTCTGGAGGAGCGCAGGCTGACCGCGCTGGAGGACCGGTTCGAGGCCGACCTGCGCGCCGGAGCCCCCGGTGTCGCCGCCGAACTGCGCGCGGAGATCGACCGTCACCCGCTGCGCGAACGCCTCCGCGGCCAGCTCATGCGCGCTCTTCACGGCGAGGGCAGGCAGGCCGAGGCGCTGGTCGCCTTCGAGGAGACCAGGCAGGTGCTGGCGGAGGAGCTGGGCGCCGACCCGTCGGCCGACCTGGCCGCCGTCCATCAGGGCCTGCTGCGCGGCGCCCGCCCCACGGCTCCGCCCGCCCCGCTGACCGGCCTGGTCGGCAGGGATTCCGACGTGGAAGGAGTACGCGGCCTGCTGCGGGAGGCCCGCCTGGTCACCCTGCTCGGTCCCGGCGGGGTGGGCAAGACACGGCTGTCGATCGAGGTCGCGAGCGGCGACGACGTCGCCTTCGCCGACCTCTCGACGGTCCAGGAGGGCGCCGAGCTGCCGCAGGCGCTGCTCGGCGTGCTCGGCGTGCGCGAGGGCGCGCTGCTGAGCCTGCCCGGCACCATGACTCCCACGTCCAGGCTGGTCGCCGCGCTGGCCGAACGCTCGACGCTGCTCGTCATGGACAACTGCGAGCATCTCGTCGACGCCGTCGCCGCGCTCGCCGAGCTGCTCCTGGGCGGGTGTCCCCGCCTGCGCGTCCTGGCCACCAGCAGGGAGCCGCTCCGCATCACGGGCGAGCACCTGTGGCCGGTCAGCCCGCTGCCGCCCGACGCCGCCGCCAGGCTGTTCGCCGAGCGGGCCAGGGCCGTGCGCCCCGGCTTCACCGCCGACCCCGACGACGTGCGGCGGCTCTGCGCGGCCCTCGACGGGCTGCCCCTCGCCATCGAACTGGCCGCCGCCAGGATGCGCACGCACGAGGTCGCCGACGTGGCCGACCATCTCGCGCTGCGCGGCAGCCGTACGGCGGGGCCGCGGCACCGCACGCTGCGCGCCGTGGTCGCGTGGAGCTGGAACCTGCTGTCCGACGACGAGAGGGCGATGGCCGCGCGGCTGACCGTCTTCGCGGGCGGCGCCACCGCCGCCGACGCCGAGGCGGTGTGCGGGCTGCCGCGTGACGTCCTGGACTCCCTGGCCGACAAGTCGCTGCTCGAGGTCTCGCGCGGCCGCTACCGCATGCTGGAGACCGTCCGCGCCTTCTGCGCCGAGCACCTCACCGACCCCGACCCCGTACGGCAGGCGCACGCCGACCGCTTCCTCGCCTTCGCCGAGCTGGCCGACCCTCACCTGCGCGGCGCCGACCAGCTCGAATGGCTCGACCGCCTGGCGGCCGAGCACGACAACCTCATGACCGCGCTGCGCTGGGCCGTCGCCACGCGGCGCACCGCGCTGGGCGTCAGGCTGCTGGCCTCGCTCTCCTCCTACCTGTGGATGCGCGGCGTGCGCTCCTCCGCGGTCGCCCACGCCACCGCGCTGCTCGAGCAGGCGGGCCCGGAGCCCGACCCTTCGTTCGGTGACGACTACGTGCTGTGCGCGCTCACCGCCGCGGGCGACAGGGATGCGTGGATCCGCCACAGGGCCGCGGCCGAGGCGATCGCCATGGACGAGGCGAGGCCGCGCCGTCACCCGCTGGTCACCTTCCTGTGGCCGATGGTCACCGCGACCAAGTCGGATGTGCGGGTGGTGCTGGCCACTCTGGAGCACGGCAGGCGCAGCGCCGACCCGTGGGAGCGGGCGATCGTCCACGTCATCTGGGGCTATCCGCACCTGGCCGCCGGCGACCTCGACGCCGCAGCGGCGGAGTTCACCGCCGCCGTCACCGCGTTCAGGGCGCTCGGCGACCGCTGGGGGGCCGCGTTCGCGCTCGACTCGCTGTCGTGGCTGGCGGCCGCGCGCGGCGACCGCGCCGCCGCCCTGGCCCTGGTCGAGGAGGCGATCGAGCTGACGGGCCTGCTCGGCGCGCTGGAGGACCTGGCCGACCTGCTGTGCAACAGGGGCGACTACCGGTTCGACGACGATCTGGCGGCGGCAAGGGCCGACTACGAGCTGGCCGAGGAGACGGCGCGCCGTACGGGATCGGCCACGTGCCTGGCCGCGGCGCTACGCGGCCGCGCGGACGTCGCCCTCGCCGAGGGTGACCTCGTGGCGGCGCGGTGGCTGTACGAGCAGGCGCTGGAGCGGTTCGACGAGCGGTGGATCAGGAGCTCGGGCAACCTCACCCGCGCTTTCGTGGGGCTCGGCACGATCGCGGAGACCGAGGGCGACCTGGAGGCCGCCCGCGCCTGGCACCTGCGCGGCGTCGAGATCTCCGTACGGCTCGGCGCCCTGCCCGACGCCGCGATGGCGGTCGACGCGCTGTCCCGTGTCGAACCCGACCCCGGCAGGGCGGCGACGCTGAAGGAGGGGGCGGTGGTCCTGCGCGGGATGGCGAGCGACGGGCATCCCTCGCCCGAGGAGGTGCTGCGCCTGGCCGGCGTGCGGGAGGAGCTCATCGATCACGCGCTCGCCCTGCGGGTGACCGCCTGGTGAGCTTGGGTCGTTGAGGGGCGGCCTGCCGGTCAGGCGTCCGGGTCCTGCTGCTCGAGCTGGGTCTCCATGGCGCCGCACAGGTGGTGGAGGAAGGACTCGAACTGCTGGAGCAACTCGGGCGGGTAATCCGACATCGCGGCGGCCATACGGTCGGACAGGGGCCCGAAGAACTTCCTGGCGGGTTCCTGGATGCGCGGGCTGCTGGTCAGGGTGACGACCCGCCGGTCGACGTGCTCGCGGGTGCGGACGATGTGCCCGGCCCGTTCGAGGCGGTTGAGCAGTGCGGTGGTGGCGCCCGACGACAGCGAGATGCGTTCGCTGAGGCGGGCGGGCGACAGCGGCGCTCCCCTGTCCTCGGCGTAGAAGATCTCCATGAGCGCTGCGGCGTCGGTGGAGTGCACGCCCAGCCAGGCCGCGAAGCGCCGGGTGAACTCGGTGTAGTTCGCGCCGTAGGCCCTCAGCCCTTCCATGAGCCGGTGATGCTGCGCCGAGTCGTGGCCGGGTTCCGCTTCCCCCATCGAGGCCCTCCGTCTTCCTTGTCGTACCGGTGACGCGTTTTGACAACGTACCCCCACCAATCTACCTTCACCATGAAGTTACTTCACGGTGGAGGTATCTGGTAGCGTGCCCGGCCACGGCCACCACCTCGCCTCCGCGTCCGAATCCCCCGATTCCCTGGAGTACTGATGCTGAACGCGCCCCACTCCGACGGCGTCGACCCGTTCGCCGCGACCGCCCGCGGCATCACCGCACCCGATCCCGCCCGTCCCGCCCTGCGCGCCGCAGGACCGATCGTCCAGGTGGACGCTCCGGCCGGCGGACGGGCGTGGATCGTGACCGACGACGACCTGGCGCGAGCCGTCCTGTCCGACCCGCGTATCGCCAAGGACCCCGCGTTCGCGCCCCCGAGCTGGGACCCGCACACCGCAGGACTCGAACGAACCGCCGCCGAGCAGCCGTCCCTCACCACCCTCGACGGTCCCGACCACGCGAGCCTGCGACGCGCACACGCCCCGCTGCTCAACGCCAGACGGATCCGCGCCCAGTCCGACCGGGTCCACGCGATCGCCAGGGAGTTGCTCACCGAACTCGCCGCCGACGGGAGGCCCGTCGACCTCATGGCCGGCTTCACCACCCGCTACCCGCTCACCGTGCTGCTCGACCTGCTCGGCATCCCCCTCGACCTCGTCGACCAGGCCACCGACGCCTGCAGACGGATGTTCAGCGACGACCCCGGCGAGCAGGGCAGGGCGATCGCCGCGCTCGGGGAACTCGCCGCCTGCGGGCTCGGCGACGGACGTCAGGGGCTCGCCGCGGAGTTGCGGGACAGGCTGCCCGCGCAGACCACCCAGGACCAGCTGCGCTACCACCTGTTCGGGCTGATCTTCGCCGGACAGCTGACCACCGACGCCGCCCTCGGCTTCCTGCTCGCGCGAGCGCTCTCGGACGACCCTCACCCGAACGCGGTGGACGAAGAGGCGATCGACCGGCTGGTCCACGAGACGCTGCGGCGGCACCCGCCCGCGCCCTTCACCCTCTGGAGATTCACGACCGCCGAGATCGAACTCGCCGGCGTACGGCTTCCCGCCCGAGCGCCTGTCCTCGTCGACATCCAGGGGATCAACACCGACCCCACCCGCCCGTCGGGGCCGGACCTGACCTTCGGCGCCGGCCCTCACTTCTGCATCGGCGCCCAACTCGCCCAGCTGGAACTGCGCGCGGTCGCCACGGTGCTCCGAACCGACTTCCCTGACGCCCGCCTCACGGTCCCCTTCACCGAGCTTCGGCAGGCCGGCATCGGCGGCCTCCAGGGGAGCAGGCTGACCGCGCTCCCCGTCCGGCTGCGCGGCTGACCACCGTCAGCCCGCGCAACCGATCACGAGCCTCCGCGTGCGCGGCGCGACGCGGAGGCCGTGTGGTCCACTCTTGTCAGTCGACGCTCTCCAGGCGCGGGAAGAGGATCTCGCCCTTCACGATCCGCGCCCCCGCGGGCAGCCTGCCCCACCGGCCCGCCTCGTCCACGCGCTGCGCCGCCAGGGCGCCCAGGTGCTCCTCCGCCCCCAGCGAGGCCCACAGCTTCTCCGCGGTGGCGGGCATCACCGGGTTGAGCAGCACGGCGACCGCGCGCAGCGACTCGGCGGCGGTATAGAGGATCGTGGCGAGCCTGGCGCGGCCCTCCTCCGAGGTGTCCTTGGCCACCTTCCACGGCTCCTGCTCGCTGAGGTAGCCGTTGACCAGCTTCACGAATTCGAAGATCGCGCCGAGCCCGCCCGCGAAGTCGAGCTCGTCGCCGATCGCCCTGTCGGCCTTGGCCACGGTCGCGGCCAGCGCGGTGGCGATGGTCTCCTCCTGGACGGCGGCCGCGGGCAGCTCGCCGTCGAAGTACTTGCCGACCATGGCGGCCACCCTGGAGGCCAGGTTGCCGAAGTCGTTGGCCAGCTCAGAGGTGTAGCGGGCGGCGAAGTCCTCCCACGAGAACGAGCCGTCCTGACCGAACGGGATGGCCCGCAGGAAGTAGTAGCGGTAGGCGTCGACGCCGAAGTGATCGGTGAGCTGCTGCGGCGAGATGCCGGTCAGGTTGGACTTGCTCATCTTCTCGCCGCCGACCATCAGCCAGCCGTTGGCGAAGACCTTGCCGGGCAGCGGCAGCCCGTTGGCCATCAGCATCGCGGGCCAGATGACCGCGTGGAAGCGCAGGATGTCCTTGCCCACGAGGTGGACGTTGGCCGGCCAGATCCGCTCGAAGCGCGCGGGGTCGGAGCCGTAGCCGACCGCGGTGGCGTAGTTGAGCAGGGCATCGACCCACACGTAGATGACGTGCTTGTCGTCCCACGGGATCGGGATGCCCCAGTCGAAGGTGGAGCGGGAGATCGACAGGTCCTGCAGGCCCTGCTTGACGAACTGCACGACCTCGTTGCGCGCGGAGGCGGGCTGGACGAAGTCGGGGTTGGCCTCGTAGAACTCCAGCAGGCGCTCGCCGTACTCGGAGAGCTTGAAGAAGTAGTTGTCCTCGCGCAGCCACTCGACAGGGACCTTGTGGATCGGGCAGAGGTCGCCCTCCAGCAGTTCGCCGGGGGTTTTGAACTCCTCGCAGCCGACGCAGTAGGGGCCCTCGTAGCCGCCCTTGTAGATCTCGCCCTTGTCGTAGAGGTCCTGGACGAACTCCTGGACCCGCTCGGTGTGGCGCTTCTCCGTGGTGCGGATGAAGTCGTCGTTGGCGATCTCGAGGTGCCGCCAGAGCGGCTTCCACGCCTCCTCGACCAGCTTGTCGGCCCACTCCTGCGGTGTGACGCCGTTGGCCTCGGCGGTGCGCATGATCTTCTGGCCGTGCTCGTCGGTGCCCGTGAGGTACCACACCTGCTCGCCACGCTGGCGGTGCCAGCGCGTCAGCACATCGCCCGCGACGGTCGTGTAGGCGTGGCCCAGGTGGGGAGCGTCGTTGACGTAGTAGATCGGCGTGGAGACGTAGAACATGCCATCAAGACTAAGGCTCGGGCCAACCGTCTTGCGCGGCATCCGGAAGACGCCGCGCGCGGCCACGGTGAGGGCTCAGCCCTTGGGGGTCGAGGACTGCTCCCGGCTGACCGCCTCGGCCGCCTCCTCCGCCGCCTTGGCGGCGACGTCGGTGGCCGTCTCCCTGGTGCGCCTGATGCCCAGGATGCTGACGAACAGCGCGGCGAAGATGGTCTGGAAGCTCATGATGAGCGCGGTAGCCGACGGGACGACGATGCGCAGCGACTCGCGGGGGTCGAGCGCGCCGAAGCTGCGGACCTGCCAGTGGACCAGCGACATCACCAGGCCGACCAGACCGGCGACCGCGAGCAGTCCGCCGACGATCAGACCCTTCTCCAGTGTCACGATGCTGATCAGCTTGCGGATGCGCGGCGACTCGGGCAGGAAGCCCTCCTCGGCCGCGTAGACCTTGGTGAACAGCGCGAACAGCGCCGCCTGGAAGCCGATCACCACCGCGGCGGACGCGCCGACCAGCGTGTCGACGTCGAAGGCGAGCTCGCCGATCTGCACGGGACCGAACGTCAGCGCGGCGCCGGCGACCAGGCCGAGCGCCATGAGGACGAGGCCGGGGATGAAGAACAGCCACTTGGGGCTGTACAGGAGCAGGAAGCGCAGGTGGCGCCAGCCGTCTCGCCACGAGCGCAGGTGCGGCGGGCGGGAGCGGCCGTCGGGCGAGAGCGTGGTGGGCACCTCACGCACGTCGAGCCCCTGCAGCGTGGACTTGACCACCATCTCGCTGGCGAACTCCATGCCGCCGGTCTGCAGCCCGAGGTGCAGGATCGACTCGCGGCGGAACCCGCGAAGACCGCAGTGGAAGTCGCCGATCGCGCTGGGGAAGAACAGCCTGCCGACGAACGACAGGACGGGGTTGCCGAGGTAGCGGTGCAGCGGGGGCATGGCGCCGGGGGCGATGCCGCCCTTGAAGCGGTTGCCCATCACCAGGTCGGCCCCGTCGCGCAGCTGCTCGACGAACGGCAGCAGCGCGGTGAAGTCGTAGGAGTCGTCGGCGTCGCCCATGATGACGTACTTGCCGCGGGCGGCGCGGATGCCGCCCATGAGGGCGTTGCCGTACCCCTTCTCCTCCACGTGGACCACGCGGGCCCCGGCGTCACGGGCGAGCTGCTGCGAGCCGTCCGTGCTGCCGTTGTCGGCGATCAGCACCTCGCCGTCGATGCCGTGCTCCTGCATGCACGCAACAGCCTTGCGCACGCAGACTTCCACGGTCTCGGCCTCGTTGAGGCAGGGCATGACCACCGTCAGTTCCACGTCTAGACCCTTCAGTCACGGCACTTCCAGCCAACCATCATGCCCTGTGCCCCGGCGTGGTCGGGTCAAGTCCTCAAAACGGCTGGCATTCTTTAGGGGAATCTTCGGCGAAGAGCCCAATGATAGAATCGGGTAGCTCGGCACTATCGCTGCTGGGTCTACCGCCGGAAGGACTATCCGGTCCTCTGCAGCAGGAGCGGTGGAGGTCAAAGCATGGTGAGCGTTGCCGAGAGAACGCGTGTCGAGCCTTCCGTCCCAGGGCGAAAGGCTCGTTTGCTGTCCTACGTGGGCAGACACCGCGTGTTCTTCACCGCCTTCGCGCTCGGCGCGTTGCTGCGGCTCGTCGCGATGCTCGGCTACGGCCCCGCGATGTGGTTCAACGACTCCTACGAGTACGTCTCGGTGGCGCTGCACCCGAGGCCGAGCGCGGTCAGGCCGGACGGCTACAGCTTCTGGCTCATGCTGCTGCGCCCCTTCCACAGTTTCTCCCTGGTGGTCTTCACCCAGCATCTGATGGGCCTGGCCGCGGGCGTGCTCATCTACGCGCTGCTGCGCAGGAAGTTCGGGTTGCCCAAGTGGGGCGCGACGCTGGCCGCCGTGCCCGTGCTGTTCGACGCCTACCAGATCCAGCTCGAGCAGATGGTGATGTCGGACACGATGTTCACGCTGCTGGTCGTGGGCGTCATCACGCTGGTCCTGTGGCACCGGCGCATGTCGTGGAAGGTCGGCGCGGTCGTCGGGTTCCTGCTCGCGCTCACCGCGCTGACCCGCTCGATCGGACTGCCGATCCTCGGCCTGGTCGTCGTCTACATGCTGATCAAGCGCACCGGCTGGAAGCCGATCGTCGCCATGGTCACGGCCTGCGCCATCCCCGTCGTCGCCTACATGACGTGGTTCTACACGGCCTTCGGCAAGTTCGCGATGACCAACAGCGACGGCCTCATCCTCTACATGCGAGTGTCGATCTTCGCCGACTGCAAGAAGATGGACCTTGAGCTGCCGCGCGAGCTGCCGCTGGCCTTCATGTGCATCGAGGAGCCCGTCAGCAAGCGGATCGGTTACGCGCAGTGGTACCTGTGGGGCACCGGTAGCGGCAACGGCAACGGCGGCGGCGAGGTGCTGCACCGGCTGCCGGGCAAGGTGAAGTTCGACGACTTCAAGAACGAGGTGGCCAGCGAGTTCGCCAAGCGCGCGATCCTGGCCCAGCCCGGCGACTATCTCGGGGTGGTCGCGCGCGACTTCATGCGGGCCTTCACCTGGGGCAGGCCGCGCTTCCCCGACGCGAAGACCTACAACATGTACCAGTTCCAGCCGTACTACGATCTCGACGCCAACGGCAAGCCCAAGCGGCTGCCGCAGTGGGCGACCGTGGGCGGCAGGGCCGACACCGACGCGTTCATCTACGAGCAGGGCCCCGCGGAGACCAGGATCGTGCAGCCGTGGGCGGGCGTCATGAGCACCTACCAGAAGGTGTTCTACCTGCAGGGCGTCATGCTGGGCGGGATCCTGCTGATCGGCCTGGCGGGCGTGGTGGTCAGGTGGCGCAACCTGGGCGGTCCCGTGCTGCTGCCGTGGCTGGGGGCGTTCGGGCTGATCCTCGCGCCCGCAGCCACGGCCGAGTTCGACTACCGCTACCTGCTGCCCGCCGTACCGCTGGCGTGCATCGCGGCGGCGATCACGTTGAGGCGCGGGATCAAGGTGCGCCGCCGCTCCGCGCTCACACCCACGAGCGCATCAGCATCCGAGCCCACCACTGCGCGAACGTGATCGTCTCCGCGGACAGGATCGGGTAGAGCCACCAGAAGTTGATCAGTACCACCAGCGCGCACGCGCCGACCGTGGCCGCGCCCGCGGCCCTTCTGATCGGCGGCGCGCTCGCGGGGCCGAGCGCGACGCCCGCGACGAGCACGAGCGCCAGCACCATGAACGGCACGACGGGGGTCATGTAGAACAGGTACATCGTGCGGTTGTCGGCGATCGCGTAGTAGAACCACGGCAGCCAGCCCACGCCGTAACCGAGCAGCACCGCGCCCGCCCGCCAGTCGCGCCTGGCCACGTACAGGGCCACGAGGGCGAGCAGCGCGAGCAGCGCCAGGTACCAGAGGGCGGGCGTGCCGACGCCCAGCACCGCCGAGGAGCACTTGTCGGCGCCGCAGCCGGTCGGCGGCGGCTCGCTCGGGTAGTAGAACGACACGGGCCGCTGCAGCAGCGGCCACTGCCAGGGCTCCGACATGTACGGGTGCCCGTCGTCCATGCCGGTGTGGAAGCCCAGCACCTGCAGCTGGTAGCCGAGCCACGAGCGCAGGGAGTCGAGGACGAAGAAGGCGGGCCCCGCCTGCGTGGCCTGGTCCCAGTTGCGCCCCCAGCCCTCCGCCCGCACGAACCAGCCGGTCCAGCTGAGCATGTAGACCACCGCGGGGGCCAGCGCGAGCGCCCCGAGCGCGCCGGTCAGGTCCCGCGCCACCACTCCCCTGTACGGCCGGCGCAGCCCGAGCGCCCTGCGCGCCCCCGCGTCCCACATCAGCGACATGATCGCGAAGCCGATGAGGAAGAAGACGCCCGACCACTTGACCGCGCACGCCGCCCCCAGGCACGCGCCGCCTGCCAGCCGCCACGGCCTGACGCCCAGCCAGGGGCCGGTCACGGTCGTCAGGGAGGTCTCGTACCAGTCGGACAGGCGCTGCCTGGCCTTGTCCCTGTCGACCACGAGGCAGCCGAACCCGGCCAGCACCCAGAACATCAGGAAGATGTCGAGCAGCGCGTTGCGCGAGAGCACGAAGTGGAGCCCGTCGAGCGCGAGCAGCAGGCCCGCCAGGCAGCCGAGCAGCGTGGATCGGGTCATCCTGCGGGCGACCCTGGCGATGATCAGGATCGACAGCGTGCCCACCACCGCTCCGGCGAAGCGCCAGCCGAAGGGGGTCAGGCCGAACAGCCACTCGCCGGCCGCGATCATCCATTTGCCGAGCGGGGGGTGCGCGACGTATTCGGCGCACTCCTCGACGGTCGGGCACTGCTTCCAGAAGTTCAGGTCGCCCGCGATGATCATCCGGTCGGCGATGGGGTTCTTGGTGTCGCCGAGAGCCACCCGCTCGACGCCGAATTTCAGCAGCGCGTAGGCGTCCTTGATGTAGAAGGTCTCGTCGAAGACGACCGCGTGCGGCTCTCCGAGCCGAAAGAATCTCAGGAATCCCCCGAAGGCGGTGACCAGAAGCGGCCCCAACCATCCCCATAACGCGTCAACCGGCATGGGGGGAACTAGTCGCCTATTTCCCACCTTGGCACCTTAGGGGGTGGGCGATCTCCTGTGAACCGCGTCGTACAGCTCTCGTCTGGGCATGCCCGACTCCTTGGCCACGTCGACGATGGCCTGCTTGCGCTGGACGCCCTCGGCCGTGCGCCGGTCGACCTCGGCGACGAGCGCGTCGAGGTCAGGAGGACCGGCGTCGGGCACGTGGCCGGCGACGACCACGGTGATCTCACCCTTCACCCCTGCCGCCGCCCAGTCGGCCAGCTCGGCCAGGCCGCCCCGCCGTACCTCCTCGTAGGTCTTGGTCAGCTCGCGGCACACCGCGGCCCTGCGCCCGGGACCGAACGCCTCGACCATCGCCCGCAGCGCCACCTCCAGGCGGTGCGGGGCCTCGAAGAAGACCATCGTGCGCTCCTCGCCCGCCAGCGCGGCGAGCCTGCGGGCGCGCTCGCCCGGCTTGCGCGGCGGGAAGCCCTCGAAGCAGAACCTGTCGCTGGGCAGGCCAGAGACGGCCAGCGCCGTCGTGACCGCCGAAGGACCCGGCAGAGCGGTGACGGTGATGCCCGCCTCGACCGCCAGGCTGGTCAGGCGGTAGCCGGGGTCCGACACGCCCGGCATCCCCGCATCGGTGATCACCAGTACCGTGCGGCCGTCGTGGAGCGACTCCATCAGCTCGGCGGCGCGGGCGGCCTCGTTCTGGTCGTAGTAGGAGACGACCCTTCCGCTGATCTCCGCGCCGAGGTCGCTGGCCAGCCTGCGCAGGCGTCTGGTGTCCTCGGCAGCAACCACGTCGGCGCTCTCCAAAGCGTCGCGTAGTCTTGGTGACGCGTCTGCGACCTGCCCGATCGGCGCGCCTGCCAGCACCAGCCTGCCCTGTTCTCTCACCAGGCCATTGTGTCAGCCAGCCCCAATTGGGCGGTGTTTCTTACGTAACTACCGCGTTGGGGCCCCTACGATGTCCGAATGGCCGTGACCGATTTCCCGCACAAGGCCTTCTCAGAGTCAGAGGGCGAGTCTGAGCGTTCCCTGCGCGACAGGCTGGTCCCTTCCATGCCGAGAAGCGCCCTGTGGGGATGGATCGGGCCGCTGATCGTGGCCGTGTTCGGGGCGGTGGTCCGCTTCGTCGACCTCGGGCGGCCCAGAGGCGTGGTCTTCGACGAGACCTACTACATGAAGGACGGCTACTCCCTGCTCACCTGGGGAGTGGAACGCGTCACCGTCAAGGACGCCGACAAGCTCGTCCTCGCCGGACGCACGGGCGAGATCTGGAAGCAGTGCGCCGCCGACAAGATCGGCGAGTGCGCCTCCTACGTCGTGCACCCACCGCTGGGCAAGTGGATGATCGCGGTGGGCGAGTGGCTGTTCGGGCTCAACCCCCTCGGCTGGCGGGCCGCCGCCGCCTTCGTCGGCGCGCTGTCGATCCTGATCATCGCCAGGGTGGCCCGCAGGATGACCCGCTCCACGCTGCTGGGCTGCTTCGCGGGGCTCATGCTGGCGCTCGACGGGCTCCACTTCGTGCTCTCGCGTACCGCGCTGCTCGACATCTTCCTGATGTTCTGGGTGCTGGCCGGGTTCGCCTGCCTCGTGGTCGACAGGGACAAGGCCCGATCACGCCTCGTCGACTGGTACGAGACCTCAGCGCTGTCCGACAGGGGCCCCTACCTCGGGGTACGGCCGTGGCGGCTGGCCGCGGGGCTCTGTCTCGGCGCGGCGTGCGCGGTCAAGTGGTCGGGCGTCTTCTTCCTCATCGGCTTCGCGATCATGTCGATGGTGTGGGACGCGGGGGCGCGCAAGGCGGTCGGGCTGCGCAGGCCGTACTCGGGGGCGCTGGAGAAGGACGTGCCCTCGGCGCTGATGGCGATGGCGCTGGTGCCCGCGATCACCTACGTCGTCTCGTGGACCGGCTGGTTCGTCAACGCCACCGGCTACGGCCGCAACTGGGCCGAGGCGACCTCTCAGGGGCCCGTTCACTTCGTGATCAACTCGATCGGGTCGTGGATCGGCTACCACTTCCAGGTGCTCGGCTTCCACAACCAGCTCGACTCCACCCACCCCTACCAGTCCGAGCCGTGGTCGTGGCCGCTGCTGCTGCGCCCCGTCGCCTTCTTCTACGAGGGCAGGCAGAACGCCTGCGGGGTCAAGGACTGCTCGGAGGCGGTGCTCGGCGTCGGCACCCCCGTCATCTGGTACGGCGCGCTCGCCGCGCTGATCGCCATGGTGGCGTGGTACGTCTCCACCCGCGACTGGCGGGCCGGAGCGGTCCTGCTGGCCTACCTGCTCGGCTGGCTGCCCTGGTTCTACTGGGCGATCGCCGACAACCGCACCATGTTCCTGTTCTACGCCGCCCCGATGGTGCCGTTCATGGTGCTCGCCCTCACGCTGGCCGCGGGACTGATCATCGGGCCCTCGACGGCCTCCCCCTCCCGCCGCATGATCGGCGCGGCTGTGACCGGCGCGTTCGCGCTGCTCGCACTGATCAACTTCGGCTGGCTCTACCCCGTCCTTTCGGGCGAGGTGATCCCCTATGCCGAATGGAACGCCCGCATGCTGTTCAAGTCGCGCTGGATCTGATCCCAAAAACTGTCCGCTTACAACTGGTTTCGTAGGGTAGGCGCCGTGCACGACCCGATACGCACCGGTTTCGGTCATCGTCAGGGCTGGGGTCCATACGGCAAACTTCGAGGCATGCCTGCACCGGACGTGGCCGCGCTTCTCCTGGAGTTGGAGCGATCCGAGCCAGAAGTGGCCGACGAAGCCAGGACCGCGGTGGAGTGGCTGACCGGCGGCGAGCCGCTGGAGACGGTCACCCAGCTCGACGTATGCGAATTCCTCTGGTTCACTCTGCCGACCAAGGTCGACGGCGACCGCGAGAGCACGGCCGTCTCCCTCGGACGGCTGCTGCGGCTCGGCGGTCTCGACCGTTACGCCGCGCTCTGCGACTCACCGACCACGACCGAGATCCTGCGCACCTACGAGCGCGAGGGCGAGGAAGCGGGTAACACCGCCTACCACCAGGCGCTCCAGGCCACGGGCGTGCTCCCGCCCGACGTGCCCGAGCTGCAGTGGAGCACCATCATGGGGCCGGAGGAGCTGGGCGCGCACGTGGCGTGCTCGGCCGCGCTGGAGCTGGCCATGCTGACCGCCCCCGACTTCGACGGCCAGGTCGGCCTCACCAGGCGCTGGCTCACCGAGGCCAGGCCCGAGCTCGGCGGCGACAGCTGGCTGCACAGGGTGCAGGGCGAGCGGCTCAACCGCTGGGTGCTCGGCCGCGGCCCCGCGCGCCGCGAGCTGGCCCAGCCTTTCGAGGTACGGCTGCACGCCCCCGTTCCCGCCGCCCCGCTGCCGGCGCTGCAGGGCCTGCTGGTGCTGGCCGCCTCGGAGGAGGGCGTGCCGCTGCGGCTGCCGCCCTCACCTGAGGCCATCGCCCTGCGCGAGCTGGCCGAGCACTCGCTCGGCGCGATCAGGCACTTCGGGACCAGGCTCATCATCACCGCCGAGGGCAGACGCCTGCTCGCCTCGCCCGAACACCTCTGGGAGGCGGCCACGGCCCTGCTGCTCGCCCAGGGCGACAGCGACGTCACGGTGTCGGCGGGCGAGGCGGCCCTGCTGCTGCTCGCCTCGGGCGACCCGCTGCCGTGGTCCGAACTCTGCGCCAAGGTGTCCGAGGTGATCGGCGGCGAGGGGTGGCGGCCCGACGACGTCGCAGGCACGCTGGCGACGCTCCTGCGCCACATCACCGCGCTGGGGCTCGGCGTCACCCTCGACGGTTCGGTACGGCTGACGCCGGTGGGCCAGTCGGCGGCACTGGCGGCGCTGCGGGCACACGCCCTGCGGCCCAGAAAGTACGTGAGCGTCTAACCGCGCTGTTTGCGGGAAGTGGGAGTCCGTGCCGGACCCCACCTCCCGCCACAGCTCCGATCCCCCCGCCCCGCCTCCCGCCGGGCCGGCCGGACCTGTCGCTCCCGCCCCGCCCGCGCGTCCCCTCCACGACGTGAGACAGTCGAGGGTGCCCGGCGGCAACCCGTTCGTCTTCGGGTTCGTCGGCGCCCTCGGCGTGCTCACCGCGTGGCTGCTCGTCCAGGCGATCGCCACCGCCGGATCCATGCTGCTGCTGATCGTGGTGTCGCTGTTCCTGGCGATCGGGCTCAACCCCGCCGTGGAGTTCCTCAGAAGGCACAACCTGTCCAAGCCTCTGGCGATCACGGTGGTGTTCCTCGGCGTCATCCTGGTGTTCGTCGGCTCCGGCCTGGTGCTGGTGCCGCCGCTGACCGAGCAGAGCGGCGCGTTCGCCGAGCGCATCCCCCGCTACGCGGCCCAGCTGCAGACCAATCCGATCGTCCGCGACCTCGACCAGCGCTTCCAGCTGCTGGATCGGCTGGTCGACCACGTCGGCAGCGGCGCGTTCGGTACGCAGCTGTTCGGCGGGCTGCTCGGGTTCGGGCAGGTCGTCATCGGGGCGATCTTCAACGCGCTCACCGTGCTGGTGCTCACCCTGTACTTCCTCGGGTCGATGGAGACGATGAAGAAGGCCTTCTACCTGCTGGTGCCGCGCTCACGCCGGGACCGCACCAGGATGATCGGGGACGCGATCGTCGACAGGATCGGCGGGTACGTCGGAGGCAACCTGGTCGTCTCGCTCATCGCCGGCGTGGTGACGTTCGTCTTCCTGGTGATCATGCGCGTGCCGTACGCGCTGGCGCTGGCGTTGATCGTGGCGCTGACGGATCTGATCCCCATGGTCGGCGCCTTCATCGGGGCGGTGATCGCCTCCACCGTCGGGTTCTTCGTCTCCGTCCCCGTGGGCATCGCGTGCGTCGTGTTCTTCATCCTCTACCAGCAGGTCGAGAACTACTGGATCGCGCCCCGCGTCATGGAGCGCTCGGTCGACGTGCCGCCGGTCGCCACCATCGTCGGCGCGCTCATCGGCGGGACGCTGCTCGGGGTGGTCGGCGCCCTGCTCGCCATCCCGCTCACGGCCGCACTTCTGATCATCGTGCGCGAGGTGGTGCTGCCCAGGCAGGAGCGTGCGTGACGTAGCCGGCGGGGCCGGTGTGGCCGGGTCCGCTCGCGGCGCCGGACGGGGGTCGCGGGAGGGAGAGGGATCCCTCTCAGGAGGGAGGTGAGGGATCGCCCGCTGCGGCGATCACACGAAGGTCCCGTTTCGCGAAGATTTCCGGCATGAAGAAGTTCGCGTTCATCGCCGCTCCCCTGTTCGTCCTCGCCTACGGCGTCCTGCGCATCATCGACGGCTTCGACGGCGAGCGAGGTCCCGGGTTCGCCTGGACGGCGGGCCACCTCGCCTTCCTCGCCGCCCTCGCCCTGTTCGTCCCGATCTTCCTGGAGATGCGGCGGATGGCGGGCAGAGGCGCCTTCGCCACCGGCAGCGTCGTCGTCGCCTTCGTGGGCATCGCGTCCGTCTCGACCCAGTTCGCCATCGACATCGTCGTCGGCCTCCTCTCCCCCGACCACGCGGCGATGGGCACGCACTTCGACGCGGTCCAGTCGATCCCCGGCGTGGAGTTCGCGGTCTACAGCGCCCTGCCGTTCCTGTTCTACCTCGCCCAGGTCGCTCTGATCATCCAGCTCGCCGTCCAGCGGAAGGTCAAGGCCTGGACCCCGATCCTGGTCGTCCTCGACTTCGGCCTGCCGATCATCGAGAAGGACCTCATCCCGCTCGGCGCGATCCTCCTGCTCATCTCCTTCGTCCAGCTCGCCCGCCAGGTCGGCCCCAGGTCAGCCCACGCTCTGGCCGCTTGACCGCTTCAGCTTGCTGCGCGACACGGCCACGCCCGCCAGGCAGAGCAGGCCGCCTGCCAGGGTCAGCCAGCCGGGCACCTCGCCGAGCGCGACCCACGACATCAGCACCACGATGGCGGGCACGAGGTAGGTGGTGGCGCCCATCTTGCCCGCGGTCGTCCTGGCCAGCGCGTAGGCCCAGGTCGTGAACGCCAGGGCGGTGGGGAAGACGCCCAGGTAGACGACATTGAGCGTGGCGCCCGCCGAGGCGGTGGACACGTCCTCCACCAGCTGACCGGCGAACGGAAGGCACGCGGCCGCGCCGACGAGGCACCCGAACGTCGTCACCTGCAGGGCGTCGGCGTGCCGGAGGGCTGGCTTCTGGAAGACGACGCCGATGCCGTACGAGACGGCCGCCAGCAGGCACAGCAGCACGCCGCCCAGCGAGGAGTTCCCGCCGTCGGACATCGAGACGCCGACGACGGCCGCTCCCGCGAACGACACGGCGAGCCCGGCGAGCAGGGCCCGGGGGAAGCCTTCCTTGAGCAGCCACCCGCCGAGGATGGCGACGACGATCGGGCCGATGTTGACCACCATCGCGGCCGTGCCGGCGTCGACGAGCTGCTCGCCCCAGTTGAGGGCCACCATGTAGAGCCCGAACCAGAGCAGGCCTGAACCGAGGATCCCGGGCCAGGCGGCTCTGGGCGGGAGGCCGCCACCGCGCGCCAGCCAGATGGCCACCAGCACCACGGACCCCGACAGCAACCGTCCCAGCGCGAGCGAACCGGGGCTGTATTCGGCCCCCGCGCTGCGAATCGAGACGAATGCCGAGGCCCAAAGGAGCACAGTGACCCCTGCTGCGGCGAATGCCCGTTTTTCCATGTGAGAACACTAGGGCCTCGGCCCGACAAAGGCTCGCGGGGTTCAGCCCTCTCATTTTCAGACGTTTGTCTTAGACATAGGTGTTGCACAAGCGTATGAGACGCAGGTATTGTTCTGAGTGCAGGCAGAGACCCCCTCCCCAAGGAGCCCCCCATGAAGAACCCGACCATTCTGATCTCGGGCGCGAGCGTCGCCGGCACCACCCTGGCCTACTGGCTTCACCGCCACGGCTTCACCCCCACTGTCGTGGAGCGGGCCTCCGAGGTTCGCGAGGGCGGCTACAAGATCGACATCCGGGGCGCGGCGCTCGAGGTGGTCTCCCGCATGGGGATCCTCGACGAGATCCGCCGCGAGCGGACCGACGTCCAGGGCGGCTCGGTCGTCAACGCCGCCGGCAAGCGGGTGGCCTCCATGGACGGCGACACGTTCGGCGGCCGGGTCCACGAGGACGCGGAGATCCTGCGCGGCGACCTCAGCCGCCTGCTGTACGACCTGACCTGCGACAAGGTCGCCTACCTCTTCGACGACTCCATCGCCTCGCTGACCGACGGCCCCGACGGCGTGGACGTCGTCTTCGAGAGCGGCAAGCGGGCCACCTACGACCTGGTTGTCGGCGCCGACGGGCTCCACTCCAACACCCGCAGGCTGGCCTTCGGGCCCGAGCAGCAGTTCGTCCGCGACCTGGGCTACTACGTCTCGATCTTCAGCGTTCCCAACCACCTCGACCTCGACAGGTGGGAGCTGACCTACGTGGGCGCCGGCCGTACCGCGCTGACCTACAGCACCGCCAAGGACACCGGAGCGAAGGCGATGTTCCTGTTCTCGTCCGAGCCGATCGCCTACGACCACCGCGACCGCGACCAGCAGCAGCGGATCCTGGCCGGCGCCTACGCCGCCGAGGGCTGGGAGGTCCCGCGCCTGCTCGAGGGCATGTCCTCCGCGCCCGACTTCTACTTCGACTCGCTCAGCCAGGTGCACATGGACCGCTGGTCCACCGGCAGGGTCGCCGTGGTCGGCGACGCCGCCTACTGCGCCTCTCCCGCCTCAGGGCAGGGCACCAGCCTGGCGCTGGTCGGCGCCTACGTCCTCGCGGGCGAACTGGCCGCCGCCGGCGGCGACCACGAGGCGGGCTTCGCCGGGTACGAGCGGGAGATGCGGCCCTTCGCCGCCGCCAACCAGAAGCTCGGCCCCGCCAACATCAAGCGGATGGTGATGCGGACCAAGGGGCAGATCAGGGTCGCGATGACGATGCTGTCGCTGATGCGCTTCCTGCCGGGCAAGGACCGGATGATGGCCAAGGTCGTCGAGCCCATCCACAAGGCCGCCACCGCCATCTCGCTCAAGAGCTACTGACCCTCTACGCCCGGTCCAGCGCCGTGGCGAGCATCTCCTCGAGCACCTGCTGTGACGCCCGGAGCTGGTCGATCGTCTCGGCGACGCGGGCGTGCTCGTGGCGCAGGTTCTCGATCATGACGGGACAGGCCGACGGCACCATCCGCTCCCCCTCGTCGTGCACGCAGTGCAGGAGCCTGGCGATGACCGCCGTCGGGAGGCCCGCCGCGAGCAGCGTCCTGATATGGCGTACGGCGGCGACGTCCGCGTCGGCGTACTCCCTGTAGCCGTTGGCCAGCCGTACCGGCCTGAGCAGGCCCTGCTCCTCGTAGTAGCGCAGCAGCCGCCGGTTCACCCCTGTCGCGTGGGCGAGGTCGCCGATCCGCATGTCGCCCCTCCAGGGGTTGACCCTCACATCGGTGTGATGCCTTACCGTCCCCATTGTCGCTGATGAGAACACCTGCCGCTGATGGAGGAGTGAAGAATGGCCGGAGCAGTGATCATCGGGGCCGGTCCTGGAATCGGGCTGGCGGTCGCCCGCCGGTTCGCGAAGGAAGGCATGCCGATCGCGCTCATCGCGCGCGGCGAGGTCGCCGCCGGGAGCGTCGCGGCCGCAGGAGTGCCCGTGCTCGCCCTGCGGGCCGACAGCACCGACGAGGAAGGGCTGCGCGCCGCCCTCGACACGGCCGCCGGCGAGTACGGACTGCCCGACGTCGTCGTCTACAACGCCGCGATCATCCAGGCCGACGGGCCCGGCGAACTGTCGGCGCAGGGGCACCTGGACGCGTGGGCCGTCAACGTGGTCGGCGCGCTGACCGCCGCGGCGCACGTCGCCCCCGAGATGGCACGGCGAGGCAACGGATCGTTCCTCGTCACGGGGGGCATGCCCGAGCCGAAGCGGGAGTACGTGAGCCTGTCGCTCGGCAAGGCCGGGGTCCGCACCCTGGTGACGCTCCTCGATCAGGAGTACGGGGCGTCGGGGGTGCACGTGGCCAGCGTCACCGTCGCGGGGGCGGTCGCGCCCGGCACGGACTTCGACCCCGACGACATCGCCGAGCACTACTGGCGCCTGCACACCCAGCCGCGCGAGCAGTGGACGCACGAGGTGCTCCACACGGGACGCGCGTAACCACCGGGTAGCCGCCCGGGGCGCGGCCGTAGGGCGTCAGCCGGCGACCGCCGCCACCGCGGCGGCGATCGTGCGTGGATTCGCCGGTACGGGAACGCCCTCGACGAGAACGGCCGGCGTCCCGCTCACCCCCCGCTCGATGGCCGCCTCCGTGAGGTACGCGGTCCAGTCGAGATAGGCGCCCGAGAGCACGCACGCGGCGAACGACGGTTCGACCAGCCCCGTCATGACGCCGATCTCGACCAGTTCGTCGTTGGTGAGTCCCGGCCCGCCCTCGGGCGGCTGGTTGGCGAAGAGCGCGTAGGTGTACTGGACGAACCTTCCCCCGTCGGAGGCGCAGCCGGAGGCCGCGGACGCGCGGGAGGAGTACCTGGTGGTGGACAACCCGTCCAGGAACCCCATCGGGTGGTAGACCAGGGTGATCACCCCGTCGGCCACGAGCTTGTCCAGCGTCGGCCCTGACGCCTGCTCGAACATCCTGCAGAACGGGCACAGGAGGTCGAGGTAGGCGTCCACCGTGACCGGTCCCACACCGACGGCGATGCCATCCCCGCTCTCGGAGGCCCCGGCCGGCGCCCTCACCCTGCGTGACCACCGGCTCATGAGCTCTCCTCCTGGAATCCGCACCCGGAGGTTGTCGTTCCTACCCCGGCCTACGGACCCCCAGCCCAAGAACGGCCAAAACCCGGCATTCGTCTCAGCCGCAGGCAGCCCGTCCCCGGTCGCACCAAGCCTGCCCGGCGCCTACGCGCAGGTCTTCGTCTCAGGAACGCAGTGCTTGACCTCGGGGTGACGCGCCGACGGCCGGTCCAGCAGGGGCTGCTTCCTCTTCAGCAGATGCTGGTCGAAGAAGGCGCCGACGTACCTGCGGGTGATCTCCAAGGAGCGGGCGCCGGACAGCTTGGCGCCGCCGTCGACGCCGAGCTGGTTCGCCAGCAGCATGATGTCGGTGAACGACTCGTGCTCCGTGCCGGTCACCAGCAGCCAGCGCTTCCACCCGGTCATGAGCTTCCAGTCGCGCTCCCAGGTGTCGGCCGGGCCGCCGGCTCCCGGGGTGTACGTGCCGGGCTTGCCCAGGAACATGAACGGCCGCGACAGCTTGCCGTCGAGAATGCCGACAGGCGTGGTGCCGTCGATGTCGATCCCGGCGCGGAGCCGGGAGTCCTTGACCATCGCGGCGATGACGCTCGCGCCGCCCGCGGAGTGGCCCGCCATCGCGATCCTGGACGGGTCGATCAGCGAGCCTCCCTTCCACTTCGCGTGCGGCCCGGTCAGCTGGTCGAGCACGAAGGACACGTCGGCCGCCCGGCCCTTCGACAGCTTCGTGAAGAGCGTCTGGTCGTGGTCGCCCTCGCAGGGGACACAGGTCGTGACCCGCCCGTCGGGGAAGGTCGTGGCGACGTTCTCATAGGTGTGATCGATCGCGGCCACCACATAGCCCCTGCTCGCCAGGTCCTCGGCGAGGGCGGTCAGCGTACTGCGCGGCTTGGTGAAACCGGGGGAAAGCACCACGAGGGGCAGGCCACGCCTACGGCCCGCAGGCTTCACGTCGGTGAAGGCGTTGGTGCGCGTCCTGCTCAGTACGTCGAGCGGGACTCCCGTCAGCTGCGCCTCCTTGAGCAGGAGCTCGGACTCCTTCGCTGTCATGTACGGCGCCCGCCGGCGGCCCGGTGACGTCGCCGGGTACCACAGGGAGACCATGAGCTCCCGCGCCTTCACCTCGGGCACCCACGGATCGGGGCGGGAGGTGTCCTTCAGGTACAGGGACTCCGTGCCGACAGGACGGGAACCGGTCGGCTCGGGCAGGAACGGCGTCCCGCTCGACGCGACCGAGGAGGCGGTGACGGCAGTCGCGGACGCCGCGGCGGGGGGCGCCGCGGCGAGGGACGCCGACCCCGCGAAGGCGAGCAGTCCCGCGACGGCGAGCGTGCCGCCGCGCAGGACCGGATTCCGCGGCCTCGGCTTTCCTCCGGCGGACCGTCCCGCCACGGCCCCGCCTTCCCTCGCGGCGAACACCGACACGTCGCCGCCGTACCGCCTGGCTGCGCCTTCCGGTTCTGTCACACGACCCATGGCATATCCGTTCTTCCGATCGGGACGGCCGCCTCGGCGGGGAAGCCCCACGGCGACCTGATGGCGGGAACGAAACTAGGCGCAGCCGATCTTCACGCGCGTCGGCCGTCGCGCCGACATCGCCTACCTCCCGGGGACGACCACCCGCGGCGTCATCCTTGCGATGTACTCCCAGCGGACACCGCTCCGGTCATTCAGCACGATGCACGGCAGATCAGGCGAACGCGACAATATGCCGGTGACAGCGGATGAACGACGGCTCTGGCGGCAGCACGCGCTCGACATGCTCCGCCCCGAAGCGCGAACCGACCGGCCGTCTCGCCCGGCACTCGTCGCCGACGTGCTACTGGCGACCCTCCTGACCGTCGCCGCGGTGTTCGCGGCGACGGGCTTCGCAGGTCACGCCGACGCCGACGCCGGACCGCACCGCGTGTTCGAGCTCTTGCAGCTTCGGCCCGGCCTCCGGGTCTCGCCCCCCGCGCCTCCCCCACCGCCCCCCTTGCCCGCCCTGCCGTCCCCCGGCACGAACATCGGCACGCCGCCGCCCACGCCGGTCCCTCCCGCCCTGCCCGCCGACCTCCACGAGTACGAGCCGCCCCCGCTCCTGGTGGTGCTCACCGCCCTGCCGCTGGCGGCCCGGCGCCGGTATCCCCTCACCACCTTCTGGGTGGTGCTGTCCGCGACGCTGGCCATGAACGGGGGCGAGACGTGGATCACCGTGCTGACCTGCGCGATCGCCGCCTACAGCGCCATCGCCCACAGCCGCAACCGGGTGCCCGCGGTGGCCGGCCTCCTGCTCGCCGCCGTGCTGGCCGGCGCCGTGGACCGCGACATCGTCCCCAGCCTGCCCAGCTGGCTCGGGCCGTACGTCATCCTGCTCAGCGCCGGAGCTCTGGCGATCTTCGTCCGGTTCTGGCGGCGCAGCAGGAACCGGCTCGCCGAACTGCAGCAGGCCCAGGAGGACGCCATGCGCAAGGCGGTCCAGGCCGAGCGCTCCAGGATCGCGGGCGAACTCCACGACGTGGTGACCCACAATGTCAGCGTGATGGTGATCCAGGCCGGCGCCGCGCGCAAGGTGATGGACGCGCGGCCGGACCAGACCAAGGAGGCCCTGATCGCGATCGAGGCCAGCGGCCGGGCCGCCATGGCCGAGCTGCGCAACGTCATGGGCCTGCTCGCCGGCCCGGAAAGCGCGCGCCCCGACGACCCGGACGACGGACTCGAACCACAGCCCGGGCTCGACCGGCTCGAGGGCCTCATCGAACGGGTCCGCGCCGCCGGCGTCCCTGTGGACGTCACGCTCTCGCCGCCCGACGGCCCCCTGCCTCCCGGGGTCGACCTGGCGGTCTACCGCGTCGTGCAGGAGGCGCTGACCAACACGATGAAGCACGCCGCCGGCGCCGCGGCGTCCGTCACGATCGGCCACGACGGCGACCGCCTGGAGATCGAGGTCACCGACACCGGCGGCACGCAGACAGCCCAGTCACGGACCGGCGACGGCCGCGGGCTCATCGGACTGCGCGAACGGCTCGCCCTCTACGGCGGGACCCTCGAGGCCACCCGCAGAACCGGCGGCGGATACCGGTTGAAGGCCCGCATCCCATGGAGAGCCTCGTGAACCCGCCGCTGCGCGCCGTCATCGCCGACGACCAGGCGCTGGTCCGCACCGGATTCCGCATGATCCTCAACGCCGACGGCATCGACGTGGTTGCCGAGGTGTCCGACGGAGCCGAAGCGGTCGCCGCCGTCCGCCGTACCCAACCCGACGTCGTGCTCATGGACATCCGGATGCCGCGGATGGACGGCATCGAAGCCACCCGGCAGATCGTGACCGGCGGCGCGAACGGCACCCGCGTCCTCATCCTGACCACCTACGATCTCGACCACTACGTCTACGCCGCGCTCACCGCGGGGGCCAGCGGCTTCCTGCTCAAAGACGTCACCCCCGAGCACCTGGTGGCCTCCGTACGGCTGGTCCGCTCCGGCGACGCCCTGCTCGCCCCGACGATCACCCGCCGCCTCGTGGAGCGGTTCGCCCGCCGCGACGACTCCAGGGCCGCCCTCCACCGCGACCTGTCCGAGCTGACACCGCGAGAACTCGAGGTCCTGCGCCTGCTCGCCACCGGCCTGAGCAACGCCGAACTCGCCGACCGGCTGACGCTCAGCGCGACCACGGTGAAGACCCACGTCGCCCGCATCCTGTCCAAACTCGGCCTCCGCGACCGCGTCCAAGCCGTCGTCCTCGCCTACGAGACCGGACTGATCTCCCCCGGCCGCCCGACCGGCCCGGCTGATCTCTGAGAAGCGGCCTCAGACCTGGATGGACGGACCGATCGCGGTTCTACTTCTGAGTGCAGAGCGCGGTGTCGAGGGCGGCGTTGACCCGCTCGGCGCCGGCGTCCGTGGTGGGCAGCGCGGTCACGGCGACCGTGGCCGCCCGGCCGTCCTCGGTGACGCCGTTGCGGGTCTCGTAGCCCGAGATGTCGCCCCCGTGCCCCCACGCGTGGCCGCCACAGCTCAGCGGGATCTTCATCAGGCCGAGCCCGTAAGACCAGCCGGCCGGGAATCCAGGAGCCTCGACCGTCCGCTTCATCTGCTCCAGCTGGGCCGGCTTGAGCAGCTCGCCGCCCAGCAGCGCGCCCAGGAAGCGGTTGACGTCGCGCGGGGTGCTGACGAGGTTCCCGGCCGTCCATCCCCATGAGGGGTCCATTTCGGTGATCTTCACCAGCTCGCCGCCCGGCGCGCCGGTCTTGGAGTGGTACCCGTTGGGATGGGCGCCGCGGATGGTCTGCTCGCCGACGCCGGGCCAGTAGGTGTCACGCAACCCGAGCGGCTTGATGATCCGGTTGGTGACCTCTTCACCCATCGGCCGGCCCGTGACCTTCTGCACCAGCATTCCGAGCAGGACGTAACCGGTGTTGTTGTATCTCCAGCCCTTCCCGGGGGCGAAGACCGGCTTCTGCCCCAGGGCCCTGTCGATCAGTTCTCGGGGCTCGAAGTAGGTGTGCTGGATCTCGAACAACGACGGGTAGTTCGTGTACTCCGGCAGACCGGAGGTGTGCTGGAGCAGTCGGCGGGTCGTGATCTCGCGGCCGTCGTTGCCGTTGCCGCGGATCAGGCCGGGCAGGTACTTCTCGACGGGCGCGTCCAGGTCGAGCCTGCCCTCGCCGGCCAGTTGCAGCACGACCGTGGCGGTGAACGTCTTGGTGTGGCTGCCGACGCGCACCTTCCCGTTGACCGGGACCTTCGCCCGTGTCTCCAGGTCCCCCACCCCGGCGGTGTAGTCGCGGACGCGCCCGTCGCGGCCCCGCACCGCGGCCACGACGCCGGGGAAGTCACCGGTGCGGACCAGGTCGTTCAGGTTCGTCTGCACGGTGTCGGCGGGACCCGTCCGCGGGACGGGGTCGGCGGCGGCCGCGGCGGCCGCGGTCAAGCCGAGGGTGCCCAGGGCGACGGCGGCCGCGGTGGCCAGGGCCAGCCGGCCACGGCGCCTGGTGGACGCGGACCTGGTCGAAGGGGACGTGACGGACAAGTGCGACATCAGGGCTCCCTGCTCGATAGCTCGGTGCGACGCCGACAAGCATGTCGGCGCGAGCAGGTCATGATCGATACCCTCCGCTGGAGTCATGGGGTATGGCCGGCACTACCGCCCACCGGCGCCGTTCAGCCGCGAGACCTGCGACGATGTCCACGGCCCCGCCTTGCGCGGAGACCTCAGGGGTCTCCGCGCTTGAGGGTGCTGGAAGAACCGGACCTGCGGACATCGGCCCCCGCCCGATGCCCGCAGGATCAGGCCCGGGTCACCGGCTCGGCTTGGCGCCCAGGTCGTCGACGTAGCCCATGGCCTCGTAGGTCTGCCGGAGCAGCGGGGTCGAGGAGCCCGCCTCGAGGACGTCGAGCTCCAGGAGCTTGGCGGTCCTGTCGTCGAAGATCAGACGGTAGGTGATCTTGCCGGCCTCGCCTGCCTCGTCGGGCCCGGCCGTCTCCAGGGCGACTCCCGTGCGCCCCATGCCGTCGGCCACGCCCGTCTGCGACTTCAGACCAGACGTGGAATCGGCCAGCACCTGGTAGAGGGCCGCCCTGGTGCCCGGCGTGATCGGCGCGCTCAGCAGATCCGTGCCCGTCTGCCACAGGTAGGAGGCGAGCGGGACGGTCTTGCCGCTCCGGCCGTACAGATCGCGCAGCTTCGCCTTCAGCCCCTCCTTGTCGGTCGGCAGTTCGGAGATGGTGGACCAGGTGAGGGAGTCGTTGCCGATCGACAGGATGCCCTCCGGCGCGCCCTCCTTCGTGCGCGGCCGATCATCGGCGGAGAGGCGAGGAGAGCCCGCCTGCTTCCACTTCGCCTCGTCCTCCGGAGTCGCGAAGTCGACCTTCACGTCCTGGTTCGTCACCCGGCGGCCGCTGGCGTCCTCGCGCGACAGCCACATCTCGGCGGTGTCGCTGCGGATCGCGGTGTACGGCAGCTTCGCCTGCTTCAGCGCGAGGATCTTTTCGTCGAACTCCTTCTTGGCGGCCTTCAGCTCGGCGGGCTTGTCCTTCAGCTCCGCCTCCTTGGCCTTCCACCCGTCCAGCAGAGGCGTGATCTTGGCCATGTACTCATCAGGGGCGCTGTGGACCTTCTGGGCGGTGCGCACCCGGGAGTACCAGTACGTGCCCGACGCGATCGGCTCCTCGGCGGCCACCTTGGCCGCCGCGAGCAGGATCGTCCGGGTGTTCGCGGCGGTACCGCCGGCCGTGGACTTCGCCCCGGCGTCCACCGATGGCGCCCGCAGGCCGGACTGCTGGGCAGCGATCGGGCCTCGGGACGGCGCGGCCCCCGTGACCAGTTGCGGAACGATGATCGCCGCGGCGGCGAGCCCCGCCGCGGCCGTGGCCGCGACAACGAGAAGGGGTGTGCGCTGAGCCATGGAGAACCTCCGGAAGTGGGGGGGTGTACGAGGTGACTGGAACGCGCGCGCCAGATCCGCCGAGCGGCGCCGCCGGTAGGCGTCCTCGGTGAGCGCGTCGGGACGCAGGGTGGCGATCAGATCATCGATGGGGTCTTTTTCGTTCATTCCTGTCCCTGAAAGGTGAAGCGGAGCGTGAGCTTGAGCGCGTCGGCCAGGCGGCGCCGGGCACGGTGCAGCCGGACGTTGTACGTGCGAGGCGAGCAGCCGGCCACCTGAGCCGCCTCCTCAGGGGTGAGGCCGTACCAGTTGGCCAGGACCACCGCCTCGATGTCCTGTTCACGCAGGCCTGCCAGTACGGCCAGTGCCTCCTGCCGGCTGGCGACCCGCTCGGCCACGTCGCCCTCGACGAAGGTGCTCAGCCCGGCGAGCCGAGCGATCAGTTCGTCACTGCGCAACCGGCGGACACGGTGGTTGCGCAGCAGGTTCCGGGTCACGCCGAGCAGCCACGGCAACGGTGGATCGGGCAGATCGTCCAAACGCCGCCAGGCGACCAGAAAGGTCTCGCTGGTCAGGTCCTCCGCCATGGCCGGCTCGGCACGCAGCAGGGCATAGCCCAGTACGTTCCGGTAATGCCGGTCATAAAGGTTGGTGAATCGTTCTTCGGGATCGTCCACACCTAGAACTGTCTCGGAGGGCCCTCCGGATTACCGGGCGACCCGAATTCGCACCGCCCCATAGGCCTGCGGGCCGTACCGGAGCCGGCTCAGAGGACCTTCCAGTCGAGCTCGCCGGCGACGACCGCGGGCTTCCAGTACCCGATGGAGCCGTCGTTCTCCATGGCGTCGGCGGTGGCCTTCAGGAGGGCGTAGTACGAGCGGATCCTGCGCCCTCCGGGCGTGAAGCTCATGGTGCCCTCGTGATCGGTGTCGCCGACGTCGCGCTTCACCGAGTCGATCACGAGGTGGTTGCCCGATCCGTCGGCGCCGATGGGGAGCATGCGCCCGTCCCACCATTCCGTCCGTGGATCGTCGAACCCCTCGTCGCCGTTGTCGTCACCGTCGATCTCGCACAGCGCTCGCCACGTGCCACGGATCTCCTGGACACTCAGGTTCGCATTGCCGAGGAAGCCGAACCCCCAGGTGTCCTTCACGAGAACGGTCCCGTCGTGCCGCAGCAGTGAGGCCCGCAGGTCGTCGGGGAACAGCATCCCCATCTGCGCCTCCGCCGCCGCGATGGTCTCGGGCTTTCCCGGCTTGCCGAGCGTGCGATGGCTTCTCGGGGCGTTGGCCTTCAGCCACGACTCGATCCGCCGCCACTGCCTGTCCACTGCCCGCGCCACCTTCGCGTTGAGCTTCCGTACGCGCGGGGCCGCCTTCCTCGGCCGGCAGTCCGCGTCGGGACCCGAGGCGTAGACCGGGACCGGCTCCTGCGTCTCCCCACCTTCGGTGGGCGGAGGAACGTCGTCGAAGGACGAATCGTCGTCACGCCTCAACTCGGCGAACAAGCATTCGACGTGGCTGTCCGAAGAGGTCTCGGCGCATGGCACGTCCTCGATCTCGAACGACGCATACCCGACGAGGTTCGTCTCCTTGGAGAAGACCGCGGATTCCAGGGCTTGCGTACCGGCGGCCAGCAGGAGAAGCGCGAGTCCGGCCATGCCCCAGCGGGCCAGGCGGCGCCGGGTGGCGTCATCCAGCGGCTCCCTCGCCTCACCACCCTCGAAGAGCGTTGTGGACGCGGGCCGGTCGAAGACGGAGGGCTTGGGGGCGTAACGCTGGAGAGTCTCCTCGGTCGGGGTGCCGAGAATCGGGGCCGGGGGCCACTGCGATACAGGGCCGCCCTCGGCCGAGGTCTCGGGTGTCGCCTCATCCTGCTGGACGGGACGCCGTACCGTCACCCGTCGACGAGAACGCACGATCACGACGATCGTCGCCGCCACTATGGCCGCCGAAACCGCGAGCCATACCCCGCGAGCCGTGATCAATCGCCGCACGCCCGGCAGAGTACCCGGAAACGGTCCGCACAGAGATCGAAACCGGCCATCGCCTCGGCCGCCCGGTCCCGAGGGCCGCGCCGGCCGATCTGCGGATCGAGTTCTTCCCTCTCGAGCAGGTGGATCAGGGAGGCGAGACCTGGTCCGAAGGGGGCGGCTACGGTGAAGGGTTCGAGCCGCTTGTCATCCGTTCTGGCCGTCTCTGATCATCACTCGCTGCCGTTCGTGATCTGTTCCCCCTACTATCTGACGTGCCCTGCTGAGCCGGATATCGACAGGAGGCTTCGGATGGTTGGAGAGTCCGGGACGTCTGCAATGGCACGGTGACGCTGCTCGCGGGCCGCTATCGGCTGCTGTCCCAGCTCGGCCAGGGCGGCATGGGCACGGTCTGGCGGGCGATGGACGAGCTCCTCCGGCAGGAAGTGGCCATCAAGGAGGTGCGGCTCCCGCCCGACCTCGACGAGGCATCACGGGCCGAGCTGGCCGAACGCACGCTCCGCGAGGCGCGCGCCGCGGCGACGCTCCGTTCCCACCCGTCCATCGTCACCGTGCACGATGTGGTCCTCGACGGCGGACGGCGCCGTGGATCGTCATGGAGCTGGTCCGCGGCCGCTCCCTTGACCGGGCCGTTCGCGACGACGGCCCGCTGCCGCCGCACCGGGTCGCCGCGATCGGCCTGCGGATGCTCGAAGCCCTCACGGCCGCGCACACATCGGGCATCCTGCACCGGGACGTCAAACCCGCCAACGTCATGCTCACCGACGACGGGCGGGTGCTGCTGACAGACTTCGGCATCGCGACCATCGTCGGAGACACCGGGCTCACACAGACGGGGATGCTGACCGGCTCGCCCGGCTACATCGCCCCGGAGCGCCTGCGCGGCGAGGCCGAGGGCCCGCTCGCCGACCTGTGGTCGCTCGGCGCGACGCTGTTCACGGCGGTGGAGGGCGGCCCGCCGTTCGCCCGCCCGAACGAGGCCGCGGTGCTGGCAGCCGTGCTCATGCAGGAACCCGCCCCTTTCCGCCTGGCCGGCCCGCTCGCACCCGTGCTGGGCGCGATCCTGGAAAAGGATCCGGCGCGCCGCTGCTCCTCGGACGAGGTGGCCGGCTGGCTGGACGCCATCTCGCGGGGCGACACCGCGACCGGTCCGACCCTGCCACGGCAGCGGACCACGCCTGGACGCTCCTCTCGACGCGTCCGTCCCCAGGTCGTCATGGGCGCCGTGCTCGCGGTGGCGCTGACCGTGGCGGCGGGGATCGTTGTCGTGCCGTACCTGTTTCCGAACACCGTCCGCTTACTCGGCTACGTGCTCACGCCCCGATCGACCTACTCTCTAGCACCGACAGTACCGACGTTCAGCCCGACGGCGGTGGCCACGCCGCTGATCGCCCGCGACTTCGAGGCCTGCGACCTGCTGACCAAAGCTCAGACGCGCTCCCTGTTCGGCGCTTCGATGAAGCGCCAGTACTACACCGCCTCCAGCTGCAGCTGGAGCAGGGCAGACGGCGTCAACCTGCGCGTCATGGCGGTCCGTATGCCCAGTACATCAGCGGCCGACCTCTACCACGATCAGATGGTCAAATACATGAAAGAGGAGCCGAAGCGCAACGCGGGAACCAAACTCCGCAAAGGGCCGGACATCGGCGACGAGGCGTACAGCTATACCCAACGGCGTCCCTTCGGGCTCCCGTTCTACCAAACGCACATCGCCCTCCGCCTGTCGAACGTCTCGGTGGTCATCGACGTCTACGCACCGCGGTCCGGTCACGCCACTGCGGATCAGGCGGCCGAACTCATCGCGGCGGCCGTCGACAAGTACCGATAGCCCCCGATCGGCTCCCATCGACCTCTTCGTGGAAGACCCTTCGGCGCCGCAGGTGACAGAGTCGCGGTGTCACTCGGTCGGTCGGCGTGGACGGGGAGGGCGGCCGGTACGGCCTCAGGCCGCTCATCAAGTGAACCGGTCAGCTGGATCATCGGGACATCGCCCGATATCTGCAGCGGATCATTGTACGCCGACCCCCTGACCCCCGAGAGCGCCGACGCTCTCGTCGACCCCTCCCTCAAGGCGATGCGCCCCTGTTTGCCCAGGTAGGTCCCGCGATGAGTTTCCGAGACGGCCGGACGGGACGACCGCCCGGATGCTCCACTTGCCGGAGAGGAGGTGGAGATGCCCCGCTGGTCGAAGTTCGCCCTCTCCGCGCTCGTCCCTCCCTTCTTCGGCGCTGTCGTGTGGGCATGGGGAGAGCGGGCGGGGATGGACCTGGACCGGATCGGCCTGCTGGTCGGTCTCCTGGGCGGCCCGCTCGGCCTGCTGGCGGTGTGGTGGACCGCGCCGGAGCCCGGATCAGGGCCGGCGCTCGGGGCCGGATCGTGGGACGTCGTCGGGGAGGTGCCGAGGCGGCCCAGGGCGTTCCAGCCCCGGCACGGGCTACGGGCCCGGCTCGACGCGACGTTGGGGACGGGCGGGGCGGCGGTGATCTGCTCCCTGACCGGCGCCAGGGGTGTGGGCAAGACGCAACTGGCGGCCGCCTACGCCAGGGACAGGATCGCGGCGGGGGTGCCCGTCGCGTGGCTGCACGCCGAGACGCCCCAGCAATTGAACGCCGGGCTCGACCTCATGGCGGAGCGGCTCGGGCTGCGCCGGCCGGAGGATCCGGCCGAGCTGGCCCGTGGAGTGCGGACCTGGTTGGAGGCGCGGCGGGAGCCGTACCTGGTGGTACTCGACAACGCGGTGGATCCCGACGAGGCCGCGGCGCTGCTGCCCGCCTTCGGCGCGGCCACCGTGCTGATCACGGCCAACAATCGTGCCTTCGAGCGGCTCGCCGAGACGGTGGACGTGGGCCCGTTCACCCGGGAGGAGGCGCTCGGTTATCTGGGCGAACGGCTGGGGCCGCTCGACCGGGAGGGCGCGTCACGGCTGGCGGACGAGTTGGACCGGCTGCCGCTCGCGCTGTCGATCGCGGCCGCCGGGCTGGCCGGGTCGGCGGGGCTGAGCTATGACGCGTACCTGACGCTGCTGCGCGAGACCGGTGTGGAACAGCTGCTGGCGCGTCCGGCGGGCGAACCGTACCCGACGGGGGTGGCACAGGCGATCGTCCAGTCGGCGGCGCGGCTGAGCGAGGGCGCCGCGTCGCTGCTGGGCACGCTGGCGGTGCTGTCCGCGGCGGGGACCGAACTGGCACTGCTGGGCCCGAACGCGCACGGGCCGCTGGCGGAGTTGCGCGCCGCCGCGCTGGTCACGATGAGCGGCGCGGACTCGACCGTGGTGGTGGCGCACCGCCTGGTGCAGCGCGTGGTCAGGGAGCGGGCGCGCGCGGACGGCTCGCTCGTCCGCCACGTGCACTCGGCGGCGGCGCTGCTCACCGTCGTCGAGAGCGTCACCAGGGAGGACGTCTGGCGCAGGATGCCCCTGCTGCTGACCGTGGACGAGCACGCCCAGGCCCTCTGGTCGGCGCTCCGGCCCGACCGGGAGCCTGAAGCGGCCGAGCGGGTGCTGCGGATCCGCTACCGGGTCGCCTACCACCTCAACCAGCTCGGCATCGGCGCGCGGGCCGTACCCGTCTGGGCGCGGCTCGCCGAGGCCTGCGAACTGCTGCTCGGCGCCGACCACGCCGACACGCTGGAGGCCAGGCACGGGCTGGCCACCGCCACGATGGGCGCGGGACGCCATGAGGAGGCCGTCAAGTTCTACGAGGCGCTGCTGGCCGACCGCGAACGTGTCCAGGGCCCCGACCACCGCAGAACCCTGCGAACCCGACACAACCTCTCCCTCGGCTACGTGCGGGCGGGGCGACCGGCCGAGGGGATCCGGCGTATGCGCCGCGACATCGCCGACCGCGCCCGCGCGCTGGGCGCCGACCACCCGTGGACGCTGGCCGCCCGGCACAACCTGGGCTGGGCCCTGGTGGAGGCAGGGCGGGCGCCGGAGTCGCTCGACTGGAACGCGGCGGTGCTGGCCGACAGGACCCGCGTGCTCGGCGCCGACCACGTCGACGTCCTGTACACCCGCGAGGACCTGGCCCGCGCCCACCGGATGACGGGTCGGGCCCGGGAGGCGGCCGAGCAGCTGGAGTCGCTGGTGGAGGATTGGGTCCGTGTGGTCGGCGCGGGGCATCCGCTGACGCTGAACTCGATGCACGAACTGGCGGTCACCTACGAGACGCTCGGACGAGACGCGGCGGAGCTGTACCGGCGGGTTCTCGCCGACCGGGAGAAGGTGCTCGGTCCCGACCATCCTGATACCCGGCGGACCGCCGAGGCACTGGCCAGGTAAAAGAAGACAGCCGCGCCCTCCGGAAAGACCGTGCAGCCTCTCCCCAGAGCCGAGCCGTCAGACGACGGCGAGCGCCTTGGTGATGTTCCACTCGGCTAGTTCCAGCATCCATTGCCGATCGGGGAAGTCGGTGTCCGCGATACGTAGCGGGCCCTCGATCAGCGACAGCACCTGCGCGTAGCGGTAGAGCTCCAACCTGTGGGGATCGAGATCCACCGGACGCAGCGCTGGGTATGCGTCGCCGAAGCGCATCTGCAGCCAGGCGTGTTCCCACTCGACGTCGAAGTAGGTCAGGCCCTCGAAATCGATCATGACGGGTTCGCCCGCGGGCGTGATGAGTACGTGATCGGGTCCGAGTTCGCCATGTACCAGCCCATACGTCTCGCGCGCCCCGACCGTGCCACGAAGGTGACGCACATGTCCGGCGATCCGGTCATGCGCCTCGCTCACCCGGGCGTCGCGGGTCGCCACGGCGTCGAGGTGGCCGAGCGCCCGGTCCACGATGATGTCCTCGGTGCGTCGGATCTGGGACGCCTCGCCGCGGGTGATGGCGGCGAGCTTGCCATACTTCGGGCCGAGCGTGGTGTGCATGCGCCGCAAGGCGTCACCGAGCATGGACAGCGGCACGGCAGCCGCGGCCGGGTCGTGTTCCATCAACGCCTCGAGCTTCACCGCGCCGACGTCCTCGACCAACGCGACGTCGGCATCGAGGTAGCGGCTGTCGCGGTCGAGCATCAGCAGCCGTGGGGTTCGCACACCTGCGGCGGTGAGGGCCGAGTGGTTGGCGACGAACAGTTCCGCTCCAGACGCGTCGGTGAACGGGTCATCAGGGACGGTCGGCGACGGCGGCCAGTAGTTCTCGCCGGCCGCCCATACGTAGAGGATCACGGTCGTCCCGTCGTCCAGACCGAGACGGTAGACGCCCTTCTTGCTGCCGCCGGTCAGCCGGTCCAGCGCGGCGAGTCGCCGGCCGACGCCGAACTGTTCCGCTACAAG